>NZ_CBFHKW010000051.1:0-18002 GCF_965656515.1 Celeribacter marinus | reverse complement strand
ATGCCGTCAATCATGATCTGTGGAATGGCCGTTGATGCGCCCTCGGGGGCGGCATCGATCATACAGCCGAGATCCTTGATAAAGATCGCGATCGTGTTGTTTGGCTCGTAGCCGTGTTTGGCAAATTCGATGTCTTTGTAGCGGGACGTAAACCAGTTTTGCGAGGTTGCCCCCTCGAAGAGATCGAGCAGCTTGTCCTCGTCCAGACCCGCCTCTCGCGCCCAATCAAGGGCCAAACGCCCCACGATAACGTGGCTTGCGCACAGCATGTTGTTGAGGACCTTCGCCTGTGCGCCCATGGAAAATTCGCCCATGTGTTTGATCGTTTTTCCCATACCCTCGAACAGCGTCATATTGTCCGAAACTTGCGCCTCGGTGCCGCCGATCATAAACGCAAGTGTGCCTTCGCGGGCGCCAACTTCGGCCCCTGACATTGGCGCATCGATCACGTTTAGGTCTGCAGGTAGTTTTTCGCGTAGCGCCAAGAGGTAGCGCGGCGATAGCGTGGACGAGATGATCAGTGTCTTGAGATCCGTTGCCGCCTCGATCATCTTTTGTGTCTCGAGCAAGAGCGCATCGGTTTGATCACCATCGCGCACCACAGTGATGAGCGTGGTCAGCCCGTTCGCAAATTGCGCAATGTCGTTGGTAACGGGGAGGGTGAATTCGGATGGATCACGAATGTCGAACCCCACCGCGTCAATGCCATTTTTGCGCAAATTGGTGAGCATTCCGCCCCCCATTCGGCCAACGCCAGCCACTCCGATTTTTGTCATAGATTGTTCTCCCTTTATGGGAGCATGACGTGGATGGGGACGTTTTTAAAGTTAGAAAATCTAACGCTATTTTGAATTGGTCCTTCATCGTAGCGGTGGTGATTTAAGCGCGTTTAATGGTCGAAGTGACTTTCTTTCACGAACATATTGGCCCATGCGCGGTCAATGAGGTCGGGTGTCATTTGATACGGTAGCCCGTCAAAGTCGCAAATGGCCATGATTTGATCGATCAAAAACACCGGCTGATAGTTGGCGTAGACGTTGTTGATTGTCGCGTATTTATGTTTGAGCAGATACACGAGGGCGGCCTCATTGAGTGGCACACCTTTTTTCTTGGCGACCATCGCAAAGATTTTGAGAAAGCCCGCCTGATCAGGCCCGTCGATTTTGATTTTGTAAAAAATGCGGCGCAACGCGGCTTTGTCGAAAATCTCGTTTGGGTGGAAGTTGGTGGAGAAAATCACCAACGTGTCAAATGGCACTTCGAACTTTTCACCAGATTGAAGCGCTAGAATATCCTTGTTCTCTTCGAGCGGGACAATCCAACGGTTGACCAGTTTTTGCGGTGGATCCTCTTGGCGGCCAAGGTCATCGACGATGAAAATGCCACCCGTGGATTTGAGTTGGAGCGGGGCCTGATACGTGCGTGCGGTCGGGTTGTAGACAAGATCAAGCATGTCGAGCGACAACTCGCCGCCCGTCACCACGGTCGGACGTTCACAGCGCACGTAGCGACGATCAAAGCGGTTGGCCGTGCGACGAAGGGCGGTCGCGCTATCCTCGTTTTCCTCGCGTTTGACGTGCATCAGCGGGTCATAGACGGTGATCACCATCCCGTTGTATTCGATCGCGCGGGGCACATAGATCAGATCACCGAGTGCGTCACGGATACCGTTTGAGATCGACGATTTTCCGTTGCCTGGTGGGCCGTACATTAGGATCGAGCGGCCCGCACCTACGGCTGGTCCGAGTTGGTCCAAAAGGTCGGGCGGTAAAATAAGATGGCCCATTGCGCCCGTAAGGGCGGCGCGCGTGATCATCATATTGCGCACGGATTGCTTTTTGACCTGTTCGGCGTAGCGCGCGAGCGGGATTGGCATCGGGCCAAAGTATTCGGATTGTGACAGCGCGTCGAGCGCGCGCGCTTTTCCGGTGTCCGAGAGACGAAAGCCCATTTCGGAACTTGATCCCGCGTGCAGCGTTCCCGTTGCCTCAACGAGGCCTTGTTCGCGTACATTGTCCACCAAATCTTGGGTTAAGGTGGCAGGCAGGCACATGGATTGCGACAGTTGCGTCACATGCTCTTGGTTGGTGCGAAACATGGTCTTGAGTAAGATATCGCGCATCATGACCATATTCAGGCCCGTTTCCGCCAGTGTTTTGGGTTGGCTCGGAGCCAAGACGTTGGGCTGCACTTGCATATTCATAGCGCGATCTTTCACATTGCTCGTGTCGCGCACTGGTGGCGCAACTGGATGGGTCACGATTTGGATATTGGGGAAATTCGGCACCAATAAGGCCGCATTTTGGTCTTTGTCCCTTTTTTGCTGACGCATTTGGCCGTAGCGTGTGCTCAAACTAAAGATGCGAACAGTTATCAAAGGCATGATAAAAATGGGCAAGATTTCATCAACGCGCTACGCATTGGTTTTGGCGGGGTTGATCGCGCTTTTGGGTGGGGTCGGTTTGGCCAAGGGCGGGTTGTATATCGACCGCTTTGAGGGTGATACGGCCTATATGGTCGACATGGTGGCGCGCATGGTGATGGGGCAGGTGCCCCATGTTGATTTCGAGACACCGATTGGATTGATGGCCTTGGTGCCCGTGGCGGTGATGGCCAAGGCGGGGTTTGGTATTGGTCAGGCCTTTATCGCGGGACAGATTTTGGTGGCGTTGATCCTTGCGCCCATGGTTTGGCGTGTAGGCACCTCGCGGTTGACGGGTGTGACATCGTGGGTGTTTGGTGTGGTCTGTATCGCACTCGTCCTGGCGCTTGTGCACGGCGAGGACATGTTGTCGGTGTCCGTGTCCATGTACTACAATCGCTGGGCGTGGGTGATGGCCTTTGTCGCGATTTTGCTCGCGGTGGTGCAACCGCATGACGATCACGTAAACCCGCGCCTTGACGGGGTGTTTATTGCACTCGCGCTCACCGGTTTGGCGATGTCCAAGCCTACGTATTTTGTCGCATTCTTTGTCCCGATTGTTTTGGCGTTGGTGATGCGGCGTGCCGTGTCATCGCTTGTGGTTGGTGTGATTGCCGGCGCGCTATGTGCTACATTGATCGCGTTGTTTTTCGGGGTTGGCATTTTCGAGGCTTATATAGGCGATCTTTTGACGGTGGCGCGCTCTGAAACCCGCGCCGCCCCTGGTTTGCCATTGGCGCAGATCATCAACGGGCCGCAGTTCCTCGTTGCGACAATTGTGGCGATTTTGTCGGTGGTGGTGCTGCGGCAAAGCGGTCAGGACCGTGCCGGATTACTGTTGATGCTTTTGCTCCCCGGCTTCATCTATGTGACCTATCAAAACTTTGGAAATGACCCCAAATGGCTCATCCTTTTGGCGATCTATTTACTCGCACATCGCCCCGTGCGTGGCGTGCGCGTCTTGTTCAATGCGGATGGTAAGTCCGCGCTAAATGCGCTTGCGCTGGTGTCTTTTGCGCTCATCATGCCGTCTTTGCAAAACATCATGACAAGCCCGTTTCGCCACCTGTCCGAGAACACGCAAAATTACAGTGTGTTGATGTCGGATGCGCCCAAATTCAAGGATGTCTTTGCCTTTAACGAGCGCTCCAATGTGGTCTTTGCACGCCGTATTCTTGCGGACGAAATTCCTGCATTAGATGACTATCAGGCCGAGAGCAAAGCGCGTGAGGTCACAACGTTTTTGGGTGAAGAGTTGCCGCGCTGTGCGCTTGTCTCTGGTGATACCGCCGTCGACACCTATATTGCGGATCGGTTGAAACAACCGCCCTTTAATTTCGCGCCCGAGACACAGTTCTATATGGCGGATGTTGCGTCGATGGTGTGGATGATTGGCGGCTTTGCGCCGCTTAAAGGTGGGGCGCCGTGGTACTACGCTGGCACACCGGGCCTTGAGAATGCGGATGCTATTGTGGTGCCGCTGTGCGCCCATTCGGTGCAATACCGCAAGGCTGCGCTAAGTGCATTGGAGGGGGCGGGGCTGCGCGTATTGGCCCCGATCCGTGACGATCTGTTTTTGGTGTATCCGATTGTGCGTGGCGACTAAAAACCGTCCTACGCACTAACGGTTGCGATTGCGAAATAGGTGATAAGCGTGCCTGCCAAGGCGAGACCCATCGGAAATTTATTGTGGCCCCATGACACCCAATCGGGTGTGGCGCGGCGTATGGCGGGGACCGCGCGTAGGATGCGGTGGGCCGTAAATGCGCCAAGTAAGAACGCGCAAAAGATCATCAGTACGGGCATAGCATCGGCCAATGGAATGAACATGGACATCGCAGCGGCAAATTTACCATCGCCCGCACCAACCCCTGCGAACATGAACAAAAACATTCCGACGCCGTACATGATGACGCCGTGCGCAAAGCCCCATAGATATTGATCGAACGACAACACAAATGGTCCGCTGATGACGTAGATCGCCACCAAAACCAACACCAATGCGTTGGGCAGTTTCATGCGTTTGAGATCGTTAAATGCGCTTACAAACGCCACCGGCGCAGTGGCCACGAGAAACCAAAGGGCCGCACCTGTTGAAAGTGTCAGCATCAGTTCGTCACATTGTCCTCAAGGGCGCGCAAGCTACGCACGGCGGCCTCGAAGTGTTGTGGATGCGTTTCAATCGCCTCTTTGATCAGTCCCTTACCCATCACGGCATCGCCCGATTTCACGGCCGATAGGCCTAGGGTGTAGAGCAATTGTGCGCGCTCGATCTGGGTCATTTCGACAACAGGAAGATCGTATTTACCTTGTGCCCCACGCGCCAGAACCATGTTGTTTTTGGCGGTAAAGAGAGAGGGGTCATAGGTAATGGCGCGGCCAAACAGGACTTCGGCATCTCTAAATTCACCGCGTGTCAATTTGGAGTAGCCCCAGTTGTTGAGCACGGACGAGGGCTTGGTGGTTAGGCCGGCTGCGGTTTCGTAAAAACTGTCGGCTTTTTTCCACTCTTGGTTGCTGTCGGCAATCATCGCCTCAAGACGGTAGCGCTTATAGGTCTCGTGGGTTGGTGGCACGGCGTTGAGTTGTCTCTCCGCGCCTTTCCAATCGCCAATGCGGATCAGGGCATCGGCGTAATCCACGCGGTCGTCGCTGGTCGCGTCGTCGTGTTTCATCACGGCTTCCCACGCTTTGACGGCGGCGTCTGCGTTGCCTGACCGGATGAGCGATTTGGCAAGCCCGCGTTTGAGGTCTGAGCGCGAGGGGTCTTGGGCCACAGAGCGCGAGAAATAGGACACAGCCTCGTTAGGGTCGGCCGCGCCGAGCATCAATTCGTTGAGGTTGCTTTCGTCAATCACATTGACGCCTGTTTTTGCCCGCTTCACTTCGGACATGGCACCTTCGCATCCCGAAAGAGCCATCGCGCCCGTGAGAGCTAGCGAAATCATTACAATTTTGCGCATGGTGCCTGCCACCCTTTATGTCTGCTCGTTTCGCTCGACTGCTCAAGGGGCCGTTTTATAGCTATGACGTGGCCCGTTTTCGGATCCTTTTGTCATAGATCGGGGTTTGACCCCACGGTCCACCTAGCGTGCCAGTAGGAGATAATCCCCCGTGCCACGACGCACCAAAGCGAAATCACTTTCGTTTTCATCAATATATGCGGGGTTTTCGATTTTGGCGAGTGCCAAGCGCAAATTGTCGCGTATGTCGGCAGATTGGCCACTATCCAAGGCGAATGCGATGCGAAACACCCGTTCGGCCTCGCCGTAATTGCCGCGCTCAATCAACACAACGCCTAAGTTATTCCATGCAGGAACAAAGGTTTCGTCCATATCCGTGGCGCGGCGCAAAACACTTTCGGCTTGTCCCAAACGGCCCAATTTGAGGTTCGCAGACCCGATTGCCGAAAGGGTATCAACTGTGACGCCCTGTTCGCCCGCCGCGCGGTAGTAGGATTTGAGTGCCAACTCATATTCACCCGCCTCCATGAGACGGTGCCCGACCAATAGCCCGTCTATGGACGTTTGGGATGTGTTGAGGCCACTGGGCGCATAGGGGCTTCCCTTGAGCTGGCTGAGGCCGCCAGTGTTGCACGCGGCTAAGGCGAGGCTTGCCGCGAAAACAGCGGCAACGTAGGGCAGGCGCGATAGGCGGCGCGACATTGAGGCATCCTTGCTCGGTTTGCCGCGCCACCTTTGGGTTCGCTAGAACTTTGTGGTGTTGAGCAGCGTATAGATATCATAGACCGATGGACCAATCAGGATGATCAACAGCGGCGGCACGGTGAGCATCATTGTGGCAAGGGTCATCTTGGTAGGCAACTTGTTTGCGGCCTCTTCGGCGCGCATCACGCGTTTATCACGCATTTCGGCGGCGTATATCCGCAATGCATCGGCAATGGACGTCCCAAAGGCCTGTGATTGAATAAGCACCGTCACAAAGGACGCAACATCAGCCACGCCAGCGCGTTCGGCCATATCACGCAGAACGTTCACCTTATCCTTGCCCGCCTTGATCTCGAAACTGACAATATCGAATTCGTCGGCAAGGGCAGGGAAGCCGGAGCGGATTTCGCGAGCAACGCGGATAATCGACTGATCCAGTGATTGACCCGCCTCAACACAGACCAGCATGAGATCAAGCGCATCAGGAAAGCCGTTGGTGATTTCTTCCTTGCGGGTTTCGACGCGGCGCGTCACCCAATATTTGGGAAAGTAGTATCCAATACCACCCGGAAGGATGATATGCATGATCATCGCTTGGGTGCTAAGTTCTTGTGTCTGGCTTTTAATCATGGCGAGGATCAGACCAAACGCCAACAGGCTCAGGCCCAATGCGAATTGTGAAAAGTGGAACATGCGCACGGCGTTCTTGCCGCGATACCCCGCCTGAATGAGGGTGAGCTGTGCTGCGGAATACTCTTCTTCATTTTGAGGCTCGAGAAAGGCCGCATATTTTTGGAGTTTGTCGACCTTTTTTTCGTCGCGCAACTTCGCCCCTTTGACATGGCGATCCTTGCCGTGGCTTGAATCTGTCAGGCGGTCAAACGGATCTCGCCGCTTGTTCATCAGCATCAGCAACGCCGCGAGGATCATGACGGCGCCAAGCACACCGATTAAGATCAGCGGACCAAAGGGGCCAAGCTCTTCACCGAGTAGTTTTGTAAAAAGATCCGTCATAGGGAGTATCCTTGTAGGGCCGTTTTGGCCTTGTCGGGCAAAGGGTCGATCAGACTTTGATGTTCACAAGAGCCTTCATCACAAAGACGTTGGCGACGAGAAAACCCGCGACGATGAGGGCGGCAGGGATGAAGGCACCTGTGTCTTTCACGGTGTCGAAATAGTCAGGTTTGCCGACGGCAATGAGGATGAGGGCGCCGACAGGAAAGCCCGACAGGAACTTACCCGACCATGCGGCCTCAGCCGTAATTGCCTTTACGCGGCGAAACAGTTTGAAGCGTGAGCGGATCACCTTGGCCAATCCATCCAGTACTTCGGCAAGGTTGCCGCCTGATTGTTGTTGGATTGACACGGCCACGGCGAGAAAGCGCAAATCCTGCATATCAAGGCGTTCAGCCATATCTTTGAGAGCTTCGCCGACATCGCGCCCGTACGCACTTTCATCCGCGATCACGCCCATTTCAGTGCCCAAGGGATCGGGGACTTCTTTGGCGACAATGTTTAGTGCGTTGGCAAAGGGGTGTCCGACACGCAAGGAACGTACCATAAGCTCAACCGCATCGGGCAGTTGCTCCTCGATCATCGACAGGCGCTTTTTGGCTTTGCCGTTGATCCAGACGAACACCGCACCAACCCCGATCACGACGGACACTATGGCACGTATTGGCACAGAGGTCGCGGTTCCGATGGTCAAGCCGACAAAGGCGAACGCACCCAAAAAACCCATAACCATCAAGAGCTGGACAGGCGTAAAGGCGATATTGGCCTTTTGCGCTTTCTCGGCGAGGATGGAGTAGAGCGGGATCTGGCGCGAGCGCAGGTGTTGGCCCATCTCCTTGCGGAGCTGGTTGAGCACCTGCTCGCGATCACCGTTTTTCTCAAGCATCTCATAGCGCCGGTTCACCTTTGAATTCAGCGAAATACTTTTGCCGAAAACGGTTAGATAGATGCCCTCAACAAGTAAGAGCACGGCGATGAAGACAATCCCGTAGATGATGGGTTCAATAGTAAGGACCATGGCGTTTCCTGACCTGCCTTAAGAGGGTTTCGTGGGTTCGTATAGCGATGCGGGCAAATCGTAGCCCCACATGCGGAACCGCTCGGAGAAGTGTGACCGCACACCAGTCGCCGTGAAATGACCGATGATTTTATTGTCGGGCGTCAGGCCGGTGCGCTGATAGCGAAACACCTCTTGCATGGAGATGACGTCACCTTCCATGCCGGTGATTTCGGTGATTGACGTCATGCGGCGCGAGCCATCTTGCAGGCGCGAGGCCTGAACGATGAGGTTCACAGCCGACGAGATTTGCGAGCGCACGGCCTTGAGCGGCATTTCGATCCCGGCCATGGCGATCATGTTTTCCAGACGCGACACACCATCACGCGCGGAGTTGGCGTGGATTGTGGTCATTGATCCGTCGTGGCCGGTGTTCATGGCTTGAAGCATGTCGATCACTTCCTCGCCACGGGTTTCACCGACGATGATCCGGTCGGGACGCATACGCAGGGCGTTTTTGAGACAATCGCGTTGAGACACTGCGCCTTTGCCCTCGACGTTGGCAGGGCGACTTTCCATGCGGCCCACGTGGGTTTGTTGGAGTTGCAATTCGGCGGTGTCCTCAATGGTGAGGATGCGTTCATCGTCGTCGATAAAGGACGAGAGGGCGTTGAGCGTGGTGGTTTTACCCGACCCCGTACCGCCTGATACAATCACGTTGAGGCGCGTGGATACGGCAGCCTGAAGGTATACGGCCATTTCTTCGGTGAAGGCACCAAAACGCACGAGATCGTCAATCGCCAGTTTCTCTTTTTTGAATTTACGAATGGAGACGAGTGAGCCATCGACGGCCACGGGCGGCACCATGGCGTTAAAGCGCGATCCATCGGCAAGACGAGCATCCACATAGGGGTTGCTCTCATCGACGCGGCGACCCACGGCGGAGACGATTTTGTCGATAATCCGCAACAGATGCTTTTCGTTTTTGAATGTGATGTCGGTGAGTTGCAGTTTGCCGTCACGCTCCACAAAGATTTGTTGCGGGCCGTTTACGAGAATATCGTTGACGGTGTCGTCATTCAAAAGTGTTTCAAGCGGGCCAAGACCGCGCACCTCGTCATAGAGGTTCTGGTTCAATGTTGCGCGCTCGTCACGGTTGAGAACCATGCCCAAATCGGTGAGCGCCTCGGCGGTGATGGCCGAAATCTCTGCGCGCAGCTCTTTCTCGGGCGCTTGTTCGAGGGCGGAGAGATTGAGATCTTCGAGCAGGCGTTTATGCATCTCGACCTTGATGTCTGAAATGCGTTCCTTGCGTTTGATTTCCTTGTCCGCTGGGGCGACCTGCGCCGCTTTTGCGATCACACGTCTGGTCACCGCAGTTTTGTGCGTGGCCGCGCCTGTTGGGGCCGCGGTCGCCTTTGGGGCGGCGGCTTCTGGCACGGGTTGCGCCTTTGCGGCGTCATCTTTTTTATATCTCGAAAACATACTCGGTATTCCTCAAGGGAGTTGGGCGGCCTTATTCGGCGGCTTCCAAATGTTCTACTTGGTGGGCGTGTATCGATGCGGCGAGTTTCATAATCTCTTTGCGCAGCGGGGATTTCGCGGCCTCAAGGGCAAGTGGGAGACCTTGATCGCAGGCTTCTCGGACAATCTTGCCGCCGTCCGGTAGCTGCACGTCAATTGCAATTTCGAGGTTCTCGGATAGGCGTTTGATCCGTGATTTCGCGTTAAGGTCCATGGCTTTGGGTGCACGGTTCAACAAGAAGCGCAGTTTCTCCCATGGCAAATCTTCGGCCTGAAGGGCGGTGCGCAGACGCATGATGTTTTGCGCCGAACGCAGATCCAATTCGAACGGGACGAAATAGAACTCGGAGGCGGTCAAAACGGCTTCGGTCCAGTTGACCAAAGTGGTTGGCATATCCACAACCACGTAGTCGAATTGCGATTTGGCCATGTCGATCAAGCGTTCGATGTCCTCACTGCTAATGAAATCGAGCGGGAGCAGGTCAGGCGGCGCGGTCATCACGGCCAAAGTGTCATTGAACTCGACCAAGGCCTGACGAAAACTGTCATCGTCCATCAACTCGGTTGAGGTCAAAAGCTCGTACACGGCCTCGCGACGCGGCAGGTCGAGATAGGTCGATACCGAGCCGTATTGCAGGTTGAGATCGATCAAAAGGACGCGTGGCTGCGGTGCTTTCTTTTCGATATTGGCGAGTTCCCAGGCGAGGTTCACGGCGAATGTTGTCGCCCCTGCGCCACCGCACACAGCCTGCACGGGCAAGACTACACCATTACGGTTACTCCGTGATTTGCCATAGAGCGTGCCTGCGGAGGTTTCGACAAAATCCACAGCCGGCGCTTTTTCAGGCCGGTCAAGACGTGCGATCGCCTCGTTCAGTGCGTTCTCAGGAAGCGGGTAGGGAATGAAATCTTCGGCGCCCAATTGTAACAGCTGATGCAGCGCCATGGGCGACACTTCGTCCGCGATCAAAATCACCTTAACGCCTTGTATCTTGGCGGATTTGATCAAATCGGCAATCATCGCCAATGCGCCTTCGTCCTCTTGATCAATGGCTACGGCCACGAATTTCAGGCTGCCGCTATCAGGCTGACGGAAAAATTGGCGTGCATCATCGAATGACAGATCACCCCAGGCTTCGCCCAGTGCGTCCTCCATATCTTCGATCAAAAGATCGAAGTTTTGCACGTCACGGCTGATGGTACATGCCACCAGAGGTGCGTTGGTCTGCAATGCAGTTTCACTCGTCATTGCCTGCGTCCTTCTCTCATGTCGGAGCGCCGAAAGAGCAAAGGCAATGTTTTAAACGAAAACCGCCACCTGTTCTTTTGACGCGCAGTCCGACTCGGTGGTCGGACATACTGCTCCCAATAAGAAGAAGGTGACGGTGAATGTGGGCAACAATGGGGCCAAAATCGCGTAATAATTCGCTATTTCACAACATTGATAAAATTTACTTGGTTTCTTCCTCACCGAATTGGATCAGTTCGGACGGCGCCGTTGCGCTTTCGATGTATTCGCGGTGCACGATGTCGGCGTAGCGGCTGTCGATCACAATCGGATCGCTCTCGACGAACCCTGACACTTCGGTCACGGTGCGGCGGTTGCGGCGTTCGGGTTGGTCGATCGCAACAATAGGTTGGCTTTCGCCATATGAGACCATGGCCTCAAGACGTGATTTGGAGATCCCCGCGCGGGCCAATTCGTTCACGACCGCCTGTGCGCGGCGCAGGCCAAGGCGTTTGTTCGCCGCGTCCGAGCCGACAAGATCGGTGTGCCCGTAGACACGGAACCGCACCTCGGGGAATTGCGAGATGAAATGCGCCTGACGCGCGATAACGGCGCGTGATGCTGCGTCCAAAACGGCAGAGTTGAATGCAAAGTTAACCGTTGTGGGCACGGAGGAGGCAAACCGTTCGTTGAGGTTCACGGCGTATTTGAGTTCCCCATTATGAACCAAGGTATTGTTCATCGTGGCGTTGCCGAAATCACCGGCATCTAGGTAGCCACCGGCCTCTTGATAAAAGCCTGAAAATGCTTTGGAATCCGAGCAGGCTGTGAGCGCAAGTAGGGCGCAGGCCGTAAGAACTGTTGTTGTCGTGACACGCATCTGATTACTCCATCACGTAGCCATAGGACCCTTGGAAGTCCTGTTTCGCCACTTCTCCCGCACCGCCTGATTGAGGTTTGGTGGTGCCCCCAAAGGTTTTACCAAAGAGAAACATTTCAGCTTCGGTCGGGACGCGAACGCGGTCCGTTGGAAGGATCAATGCGGCACCTGAGGTGGGTGATACCATGTGCGGTGTCACAATGATTACCAGTTCGGATTGAGCGCGCTGATAATCCATAGAGCGGAACAATGCTCCCAAGACTGGAATGTCACCCAACCACGGCACCTGACCGTTGAGATCTTGGAAATCATCTTGCAACAGGCCTGCGATTGCAAAGCTTTGACCATCGCGCATTTCTACCGTGGTCGACGCTTCGCGGCGCTTAAACGAATTGAGCGAGAAGCCGTCAATAGCGTAGCTGACCGTGCTATCGATCCCCGAGACTGCCGCTTTGAGTTCGAGATTGATCTGATCGCCGTTCACAACACGCGGGATGAATTCGAGTTCGACACCAAAGGGTTTGTATTCAATCACGATGCCGTTGGGCGTTTGTACAGGAATAGGGTACTCGCCACCCGCGAGGAATTTCGCCTGTTGGCCCGAAAGCGCGGTGAGGTTCGGCTCTGCCAAGGTGCGAACAACGCCTTTTTGCTCCATCGCCTCGAGGACGACCGCCAACTCGACGCCACCCAAAGATCCGCCAAACTTGATTGCGCCCAGTGCATCGTCTTTGGCCGTAAGTGCGCCCGTGACGCCGTTGCCTGAGCCGATGAGTGTCCCAGATGACCCCCCTGACCAATTTGTCGCCGCATCAATAGCGCCGGTTGCGGGGTCGATGACGTTGATATCATTGAGGAAGCCAACAGAAGATGACAGGTTTTTGGACACCGACCGCGCCATTTCGGCAAAACGGACTTTGAGCATCACCTGTTGTGTGCCGCCGATGTTCAGCAAGTTGGACACGCGGCCCGGTGCATAGCGTTCGGCCAATTCAACCGCGCGTTCCATGCGTGTGACCGATGAGATTATGCCCGACAGAACGATACCATCGTTCGCTGTGCGCACCTCGATACCCTCGCCGGGCATGATCTGTTTTAGACGCTCTTTGAATTCCGTAATGTCTGGCGTGACCTGAATTTGGACGTTGGTGATCAACGAACCGTCAGGGGCCAAAAGGGTCATTGTTGTGCGACCGGGCGCACGTCCCAAAACATAGATCGAGCGATCCGACAATGTCGAGATGTCCGCGATCTCCGCGTTGGCGACTGAAATTTCTGCAAAGGGTTCGTCGCTTTCGACCACAACTGCGCGGTTCATCGGGACATTGAGCGTCCCCGATGGCGCGCCAGTCATGACACGAAGTTTATCGGCGAATGCCCCTGTCGGGGTAGTCCCAATTACGGCGCACCCGATAAGGGCGGCTTTAAATATATTCATCATTTTCATGTGATCCTGCCTCTTTGATCACGCCTCAAAAATGGGGTCTAGCGCCCCGATTACCGTTAACATGCGCCAAACGGCAATTTTTTGCAAGAATCAATCTCTTGGCGGACTTTTGTGATGTGGGTTTGGCATAGATCGAGCGCAAAAAAAGCCAGCGGCTCACCGCTCAAATGCACCATAAGGCATTGAAAACGCGCACACCCTTTAGGATTGGGGTGCGCGCAAAAGTTTTGGTCGCCGTGCTGATTATTGTGCGCAGGGGATCGGCATTTCGATGATTTCGGCCCCTTTACGGGTGCGCACAGTGCAAACGCGGGCGCGTTCGGCCTCAACCAGCACTTGTTCTTCGATGCCAAGCAGAGAGTTTTGATCGACTTGAACGGCACCGACCGTTGTTTGATCGTCGCGCCCGACAAGAGCCAGTGAAAGGCGTCCCGATGACTGTGCTTGTGCCAAGGCTGCAACTTGTGCCTGTGTCACTTCGACGGTGACGGTGCGCGCAATCGTCGGTGATTTGCGTTCGCCATCGGACGTCTGGTCCACGGCGACAAGCGGGATCGACGACTGAATGAGTTTGGTGACATCGGTTTGTGAGCCGGGCAGGCGGCCACTCCAATAGACATCGACGCGGTCGCCGGGACGTAAAAAGCCGGACACACCCGTCGAGACATCCACGGAGATCGCAAAGGCGCGCATCCCTTGTCCAAGGCGCGAGGCCACGCCTGCGTCTTCACCGGGTGCGGTGACTTTGATGGCGAGCACTGGCTCCATTGCCTCGGCGGCACGCAGCGCGATACGCGGGACATCAAGACCGTCGGGGAACAATTCCTCGGGGGTGCGAAAGACGCCCTCGGGCATGCTGTCGAGTGGCCAACGCACGAGCTTCACCAAATCTGGCGTCACAGCGTCACCATATGAAATGCTCTTTGACAGGACGAAAATGTCCTCGGTTTTTATGATCTGGGTGCGGTTTGCCTTTTCGGCGGCAAGTTCGGCTTGGTAGGTTGACATATAACCGCGGGTCATGTGAACAGCAAACCCTGCGAGGGCCATGCCGATGACCAGTACAAGTCCAAAGATAAGGCGCATGTGGTTTTCCTCTTTCTACGGGTTTTGAGTCAAAACCCTGAACGACTTGGACACAGCATCGCGTGCAAATGTGGCATTCAGGTGGTGGACGCGCGGCGGTGATATGGATTTTTGCTTAACATCCGACGAAGCGTGGTCCGCGATCTTGGATTGCGCTGTCTGGGGCGATGCGTGGTGCGTCATGCGTAAAATCCGCGCCCAAATGCAGGGCGCGGATTTGGAGTGTTTTGCTCGGACCCGTTGGGCCCGAGACCTCAGTTCGCTTAGAAGCCGCTGATTGTCGTTGTACGTGCAGCAAGGTCAGCGGAGATTGTGGAGCCGAGTGACTTTGTACCGTTTGCAACAGTTGTGAGAACTGCAACGCCGAGGCCAACAACTGCGGATGTCAAAACAACCCAGTCAACAGTTACAGCGCCATCTTCGTCACGGTTAAAACGGTTTGCGAGTTTGAAAAATTTCATATCAGTGTTCCTTGTGTGTGAGTGGTCAAGCGGGGCTTAGATTAGAAGCCGCTGATTGTAGTTGTACGAGCTGCGAGATCTGCGGAGATTGTCGAGCCGAGCGATTTTGTACCGTTTGCAACAGTTGTGAGAACTGCAACGCCGAGGCCAACAACTGCGGATGTCAAAACAACCCAGTCAACAGTTACAGCGCCGTCTTCGTCACGGTTAAAGCGGTTTGCAAGTTTGAAAAATTTCATAGTCTGTCCCTCCTAGGGTCGTTAATTTCATGTCCACGTCTTGGCGCTTCGGCGCTGGTGTTTCCCGTACCAGTTGGTCGCTGTCTGCGTTTCGATGAGGCTATATGGCCCTCGAACTGGGGCAAGAGTTGGGCAGCATTGGTACGTTTTTGGAACCATGAAAATTTTAGAGATTTTGTAGATTAAGTAATTGATAAATAACAATATTAAATCTTAACCAATTTCAGAAAATCTGCTTGGAGGGTAAAAAGATGATTAATGATCAAATGCAATTGATCTCGAAATGCGCCTAATGACTGGCTCGAGACGTATTTTTTTGCGATCTTGCAACAAATAGATCGGATAGGGCGCGGGGTGACCGCGTAGTTAGGTATAGATTCTTGTTATTTTCTTCGACTCATCTGCGCGCGGCGGTTTTTGCGGGCCTGTTTGGCGGCACAGTTCTTGGTTTGCCTGCCCTTGCCCAAGATATCGCCGGACCGATCGTGCCCAAAACGCTGGGTGGGACCACAGTCACGACCAAACCCGCGTGGGGGAAAGTGACGCCAAAGCGCATTGGTGTGCCTGTGGGCGGTGCGTCCAAACGCATCACTGTGCAAATCCGCCCCGCTGATATTGCCCGCCAAAAAGGAGAGAGCGGGGGGACTGCGCCCAATATGGTGCGCGTAAGCACGGATCCTGAAATCCCCGCCGATCTGCAGGACTGGTTTTGGAATGCGGTGCCGCATGATGTGACGGGGGCCGCACCCGAACGGTTCGCCCTCGCGCTTAAGGCACTTGATTCTCCGCAGGCATCGGGTCTGTCCAAACCAACATTCCAACAAGTGACCGATATCGCCAATGCCTACGGCACCGATTTGCTCGTTCATTCGATTGGCACACAGGTCAGCCCCGCCTTGGCACTGGCGGTTATGGCAGTCGAAAGCGCGGGCAAGGCCGATGCGCAAAGCGGGGCAGGGGCACAAGGGTTGATGCAATTGATCCCCGCCACTGCCGAGCGGTTTGGTGTGACGGACTCGATGAACCCGTCCGAGAACATCAAAGGCGGCATTGCCTACCTCGATTGGTTGCTCACGCATTTCAACGGCGATCTTGCGCTTGCCTTGTCGGGGTATAATGCGGGTGAAAACGCGGTGAGCAAGCACCAAGGCCCGCCGCCCTACGCCGAAACCCGCGCCTATGTGCCAAAGGTGCTTGCGGCGTGGCAAGTGGCGCGGGGGCTCTGCGTGACGCCGCCCGATCTGTATTCAGACGGCTGCGTTTTTGCGACCAACGCGGTGCGCAGCGAATAGCAAAAGGGCGCCATAGCGGGCGCCCCTTTTTGTCTCTTTGGTATGAGTGTATCCAACCCCGCCCTTAGATGCTCATCTTTTTGAACACCGCTTCTGGGATGTGGCGGATGATCAGCATGATGTAGCGCCAGAAGAACGGAGTGTAGATCACGTTGCGCTTCTTTTTGACCGCTTTAAGAATGTCGTCCGCAACCTTTTCGGGGGCGGCGACGAGGAACATGCCCTCGACATCCCATGTCATCGCGGTGTCCACGAAACCGGGTTTTACGGTCACAACATGGCCGCCCGCGCGGGTCAGGCGATTGCGTAGGCCCGACAGGTAGGTGGCGAAGCCCGCTTTGGCAGATCCGTAGACATAATTCCCTATGCGGCCACGATCGCCGGCCACGGACCCCACGCCCACAACGGTGCCTTGACCACGCGCCTCCATCTCGGGGGCGAGCAGTTGCAAGAACGTGGCGGGGCCAGTGTGACTGTCTTGAATAACGCCCTCGATCAGGGAGGGGGCGGCGTCAATCGCGTCTTGGCTTGGCATAGAACCGACGAAGACGGCGCAGTTGATTTCGCCCTCTTGCGATGTCGCGCGTTCGATGATCGGCGCAAAGGTGGTAGGTTTGCGCGCGTCAAAGGCGAGCGCTTCGGCGGCAGTTGCCCCACGGGCGACGCAATCGGCGGCCGTCGCCGCGAGGTCGTCCATATCGCGACCACATAGCAAAAGTGTGGCACCTTGGGCGGAGAGTTTGCGGCTCAACGCGCGGGCCATCGATGACGTGGCTCCTAGGATGATCCATGTGGTGTTCATTGCGCTGTCTCCTGTGGATCGCGCAGGCTCAGGCGGCGCACGATATCAGTCTCAAGGTGGCGGTCGGGGTCGGCCTTGTTCACGGCCTTGGCCCATTTGGTGTGGTCGGGGTACATGCCCGCGATTTGCGCCGCCGAGGCCACGCCGTCTTTGGCGAAATAAATCCGCCCCCCCGCGTCACGGGCCAGATCGGTCAATTCCTGTATCAGGAACTCGGCCCCTTGGCGGTTCGGAAAATCAACGGCGAGCGTATAGCCCTCCATCGGGAAGGACATGTAGCCACCACGCCCTGCGCCCATCTTTTTGAGAACTGCGAGTGGCGAGGCGAGGCCGGAGTTGGCGATGCGTTCCAACATAATGCGCAGACAGGCGGTTTTATCCACCGGCACCACGCATTGAAATTGGTTGAAGCCCTTTTTCCCATATAGGCGGTTCCAGTTGTGGATCGCGTCGAGGGGAAAGAACGGTTCGGAAATCGGCTTTACGCTTGTACGTCCACTTGCGGGAACGCGGCGGAAATACAGCTCGTTGAACAGGCGCACGATGGGCGCAGAGAGTGCCCAGCTAGGCGCGTTGAACGGCACTTCGCGGGTCTTGTCCTTTTTGGCGTGTACGCCTGATGTGATCTCGCCCTCTTCCAAGATGCCGCGCCCGAGCGCATTGCCCTTGGCTGTGGCGTCGATCCACCCCACGGTGTAGTCGGTTTTGCTATCGTCAAAGGCCACGAGGAACGCGTCGAACCCGTCAATGCGGCGCTCGGTCAATACCATCATGTCGCCTTTGCAGGGCATGAGTTGCACCTTTGCCGAGGCGATCACACCCGTTTGGCCAAGGCCGCCGATGGTGGCTTGCCACAGATCCGGTGCGGATTTGGCGGTGAGTTTGCGCACCTTGTCGCCCTGAATAAGTGTGATTTCGGTGACGTGCTGACCAAAGGTGCCC
>NZ_CBFHKW010000050.1:0-18224 GCF_965656515.1 Celeribacter marinus | reverse complement strand
GTCATGATGTCGGTCCTTGGTTGGTCTGTTCGGGGGGCATTGCGCGCTCTTCACGGGCAATCATATTCTCGATCATAAGGCGCCACATGGCCGCGGCGGTCTCCGGCTCAAACCCGTCCGCTTGTGCGGCGGATCGTACCTTTGCCACGACATCCTCAACACGGGCGTCAATGCGCGCTGGTAGGCCCGCTGCGGGCTTGATCTGTGCGGCGCGATCGATGTGCTTTTGGCGTAGCGCCAACAGGCGGATCAACGCGCGGTCGATCTCGTCAATCTGCACCCGCAGATCATCCATGGTGTCAAAGTCTTGCGGCGATTTAAATGTCATGTCGCGGCCTCCGCGCCCGCTGTAGCACGGGTTTTGTAGGGTTTGAAGATCACGCTTTACCCATGATCATAAAAAATCGCTCAAACGGGAACAACGCTCCCTTTGGCATGCGTAGGGTGGAACGGATTATCATGGCTTTCACGGCGCATCATCCGTCCGCCACCAGATCGCCCCAATGAAAAACCGCGCCACAATGGGCGCGGTTCTAACGTGTCATTTATCCGCGTTGTAACACCAACTTACGCAGAGGGTTCCGGCTCCATACCACCATCCGCTTTCGGCTTGGCACGGGTTTTAGGCACCGCTATCAAAGACGGTGTTCCGGTGTCCGAGGATGGTGAATTGTCATCATCATCTCCACGATTGAGTGCCTCGCCTGCAATCACTTTTTGGATTTCTGCGCCGGTCAGCGTCTCATATTCCAAAAGCCCCTGCGCGAGATTTTCGAGAGCTTGGCCTTGCTCGGTCAGAATGCGACGCGCCGTCTCATAGCCGGTATCGATGATCTCTTTGACCTTTTCATCGATCAGCTTTTGAGTGTCTTGCGAATGGCTCGTGCCGCCGCCATAGCTGCCCAAATGACTGTCTTGCTCGTTGGCATAATCCACATACCCAAGCTCGTCGGCGAAACCGAACTGCGTGACCATAGCGCGTGCGATACGGGTCGCTTGTTGGATGTCGGATGAGGCCCCAGATGTGATGTTTTCCTTGCCGAAAATCAATTCTTCTGCGACACGCCCGCCCATCGCCATGGCGATTTTCGAGGTGTATTTGGTCCAGCTGACAGACAACTGATCCCGCTCGGGCAATGAGAGAACCAGACCCAATGCACGGCCACGTGGAATGATCGTCGCCTTATGGATCGGATCGTGCTGCGGCACGTTGAGGCCCACAACGGCGTGACCCGCTTCGTGGTAGGCGGTCAGCTTTTTCTCGTCCTCGGTCATGACCATTGAGCGACGTTCCGCGCCCATCATCACTTTGTCCTTGGCGTTCTCAAAGTCTTCCATCGTCACGAAACGACGACCGATACGCGCCGCGGTCAAAGCCGCCTCGTTGACAAGGTTTGCAAGATCCGCACCCGAGAACCCCGGTGTTCCGCGTGCAATGATGCGCAGATCAACATTAGGACCAAGCGGCACTTTGCGCGCATGAACGCCCAAGATTTTCTCACGGCCTTTGATGTCGGGATTTGGGACTTGAACCTGACGGTCAAAACGACCAGGGCGCAACAGCGCGGGGTCAAGCACATCGGGGCGGTTGGTCGCCGCAACGATGATGATACCCTCATTGGCGTCAAAGCCGTCCATCTCGACAAGCAACTGGTTGAGCGTTTGTTCGCGCTCGTCGTTACCGCCGCCGTAGCCTGCGCCGCGTGAGCGACCGACCGCGTCGATCTCGTCGATAAAGATGATGCACGGCGCGTTCTTTTTGCCCTGTTCGAACATGTCGCGCACACGGCTTGCACCAACACCCACGAACATCTCGACAAAGTCGGAACCAGAGATGGTGAAGAACGGCACACCGGCCTCGCCCGCAATCGCGCGTGCAAGCAAGGTTTTACCTGTACCGGGAGGGCCGACAAGCAATGCGCCTTTGGGAATTTTACCGCCAAGCGCTGAGAACTTTTGTGGATTGCGAAGGAACTCGACAATCTCTTCAAGCTCTTCTTTGGCCTCGTCGATGCCTGCCACATCATCAAAGGTCACACGACCATGTTTCTCTGTGAGCAACTTGGCCTTGGATTTGCCAAAGCCCATCGCGCCACCTTTGCCGCCGCCCTGCATCCGGTTCATGAAATAAATCCAGACACCGATGATCAAAACGAATGGCAAGAAGGTCATGAGAACTGTCACGAACCCGCTTTCTTCTTGTGGCGTGCCTTTGACGGCGACGCCTTTGGACACCAACTCGCGCGCGATATCACGATCACCGGGATTGATGGCGTAGCTGCGACGATTGTCGGACCCGGTGAAGATAAGCCGTTCACCATCGATCTCGACAGAGGATACCTCCCCATCGTCAACGCGCTGCATTAGGTCGGAATATGCGATCTCGTTTGATGCCATGGACGCCTGATTGCCCCCAATGACATTAAACAAAGCCACAACGAGCATCAAAAGCACAAGCCAGAAGGCGAGATTACGTGCGTTACCCAAGGGTGGTCTCCTCAAAATACCTTACCCGCACAGACGAACGCGGGGCTTTTCCTTAAAATAGGGATCGAACGCATAAGTTCAATGCGATAAAAGCGAAGTATAGAAGTGACCGCTCGGAAAAATCAATTCTGCACGCGCCGTACCAAAGCTTGCGGCCGGTGCAGACACGAGAATAGGGCCGCGAAATATCGCGGGTGACGATTTGAGACTTTCGCGTGGCGGCCAGTTTTGTTGGCGCTCACCGAGTTGCGCCAATCCATCATCGCCAAGAGCGCGAACAATTTCTTTTTCATTTTCAGACCCTTGCACGCGCCAACGCCCATCCCAGACCTGACCTACGCCACAAGTAGCCCCTGCGACCGCGCTATGTTCACGGGTCATGCGCAAGGTGTCACTCCCCCCCAATAAGCGCACCCCGTGCAGTGTGGCATCGCGTCCGCGAGAAATCGCCGCTAAGAATTCTTGTAGCTTTACACCACGCGGTCCGTAGTCAGCCGAGGCAATCCACCGCAGGGCATGCGCCACCAAACGACGATTTATCTCTGGCGCCGCGTCCATAAAGCCCCGTCGATTGAGGATCAAATCCCCACCCTCGACCGAAATACAATCGAGGGCGTGGTCATGCGTGGCGAAATCCAAGGCAGAGCGCACCTGTCCAAGATGATCCATCACACGCCCCACAACATGCATATCAAGGCCAAGAGGCTTTAACTGCTCCATGGCTTTGCGGGCCTTCACGCGGTCATAGGTTTCATCCTCATTGGTCGGATCATCAATCCACACCTGTTTCAGGCGGCGCAAATAATCGCGCAGCTCAGAGCGCTCTTGCATCAATAACGGGCGCACCCATGTGATGCCCTCAGATGTGCGGCGCCGCTGCATGCCTGTAAGGCCATCTATGCCCGACGCCCGCGCAAGTCGCATAAAAAACGTCTCGGCCTGATCATCAGCGGTATGGCCAAGGGCGATCGTATCGATCCCTCGGTCTTTGGCCCACTGCGCCATCAAACTATAGCGCGCACGGCGTGCCGCATCTTGGACATTGCCGTGCCCATCCCAATCGGTCCATGTCAACGTATCGTGTTTGAGTTCGAGTGCGTCACAGGTCTGCGCCACAAAGCGCGCTTCGCTCGCGGCCTCAGGGCGCAATGCGTGATTCACTGTGACAACCTCTAGGGCAACCCCCTCGCCCTGCGCCCAGTCCGCCAAAAGACGCAAAAGCGCAATACTGTCGCCCCCACCGGAGACGGCCACGCCAAGTTTTGTGGGCTTGTCATAGGCAAACGCAGAGGCAAGTTGGTGGCGCAACATGGCCAACCCTGCCGCGCGCGGCCCTGTGTCGTCTGTCATTGTGTGTATCTCTATTCTGTTCGGTTACGGACAGCCGATAGTCTGACGCGCGGACTGCGCCTCAGCGTCCTCAGGCGCACCGGGGAAGCGGTTTCCAACCTCGGTGAGCATCACACAACCACGATCCGTTTGCCCCAAAGCCGCCAACGACATGCCCAAACGCAAGAGCGCTGACGGGGCGCGGTCCCCCTCGGGTGCTGTCGAAAAACTGTCGAGATAGGCGCGCGCCGCCTCCGATGTCTGACCCAATTGTGTGAGGGCCTCGCCGCGCATAAACTGGCTTTCCCCCGTGAGCGGGCCACCCGTATACGTCATTGAAAACATCTCAAACGCTGAGGCCGCATCCTCAAACTGTGCCTCTTCATAAAGGCCCATTGCATGATCGAAATCAGACTGCTCCGTCATGGCCATTGAACCTACCCCATCCATAGGGGCGTCTGCACCCGGCCCCGAGGCCACGGCAGGTGCCGTCTCGGCCACGCCACCGAGTGGTTCAAGGGGCGGAAGAGCGCCGATATCGCACCCCGTCTCTAACTCGCATAGACGGAAATTTAGGTCATCGAGCTGGTTCGTTCCGTCCTTGACCACTTGGCCAATGCGGTATTCCAACTCTTCGACTTTTGCCGTCAGGCGCGACAAAGCCGCCTCCATCAAGTCCACACGTTCAAGCGTACTTTCGCCCGCAAAGGCGGTGTTCGGCGCACCCGTTGTGCTCAACTCGCGTGTCAGCTTGGTAATCTCCACCGACAACACCGCCGCCTCTTGCCGGATATCGGCAAGAGTTTGCGTGTCTTGGGCGAAACCGCCCTGTGCCGTCAGTATACAAAGGGCAGATACCGCCCCAAAGATCACCCGTTTCATCGCGTGCGCCTCACTTTGTTTGTGTCGTACCTTGGATTAGCTAATACCTGCGCCCGCAGCCAAAACCGTCACCGCGCGCCGGTTTTGCGCGTAACAGCTTTCATCCGAACACACCGCCAAGGGGCGCTCTTTGCCGTAGGTCACGGTCTTAAGGCGCGCAGGGTTAATCCCTTGCGAGATCAAGAACGCCTGAACAGCCGCAGCACGGCGTGATCCGAGGGCAAGGTTGTACTCGCGCGTACCTTGCTCGTCGGCGTGGCCCTCAATAATCGTCGTGTAATCGGGATTGTCCAACAACCACTGGGCCTGACCGCGTAGCGTTTCACGCCCCGTGTCGGTCAATGTGGATTGATCCACAAGGAACAAGACGCGATCCCCAATGGTCTGGTTGAAATAGGCAACGGAGGTTGGGTCATTCAAAGATCCCTCAACAATGCCCCCGTTCGCACCATTTGCGCCAAACCCGTCCGCACCCGCACCACCGGCGCCAAAACGACCCGGATTGGTACAAGCCGAAAGGCCCAATGCGGCGATTAAAAGAACTGCTCGTGTGGCAGGTGCTTTGAAAAATGTTGTCATATCCGTCATCCTTTGCGCATGTGTATGTCGCGTTGCTTATGTGAACCATAACACCCTCACCTCGCTTTGGGGAGAGGGCCGTTATAGTCCTATCTCAATAGAGGCGACCAAGCGGGATCAGAGGCCCCCGCATTGGTTGGCAGACGCTTCAGGTTGCGTCCCGATATGTCGACCGTATAGAGCGCAGTCTCGCCCCCCGCCCCTTGGCTTTCGCGGGTAAACATGATCACGCGACCGTTCGGAGACCAGCTTGGCCCCTCGTCCAAAAACGATGCGGTAAGCAGACGCTCCTCAGAGCCGTCCGTGCGCATCACACCGATATGGAACCGTCCGTTGGCTTGCTTCGTAAAGGCGATGAGATCCCCACGTGGCGACCAAACGGGCGTGCCGTAGCGCCCTTGTCCAAACGAAATCCGTTTCGCTTCGCCGCCACTGGCCGACATGATATAAAGCTGTTGTGTGCCAGAGCGATCACTCTCGAACACAATCTGCGATCCATCGGGTGAAAAACTGGGCGCGGTTTCAATCGCAGGGGTCGAGGTCAAACGCTCGGCCTGACCGTTTGCAATCGTCATCCGGTACAGATCGGTATTGGCCCCTGTTGCCACCGAATACACAACCGATCCCCCATCAGGCGAAAAGCGCGGCGCGAACGACATGCTCTCGGCCTGTACGGGCAATGTGCGGCGCGTAACGGTGCCGACATCCAGCATGGTGATCTGAGGAAAGCCACTTTCATATGATGTATACAGCACACGGTCGCCTGTCGGTGAAAAGCGCGGAGCTAAAACCAACGAACTGTCATCCGTCAAAAACTGCATGTTCTCGCCATCATAATCCATCACGGCCAGACGTTTTTTGCGGTCATTTTTCGGGCCTGTTTGGCTCACAAAAACAACACGGCTGTCAAAATACGGCCCCTCGCCCGTGATGCGGGAATAGACAACATCGGCCACTTTATGGGCAATACGGCGCCATGAGCGAGTCGTGCCGCCAAGTTGCAACCCGTCTCCCAACGGCACATCGGCAAACACATCAAAGACGCGGAATTTGACGCTTAGATTTCCATCCGCATCGGTCGAAACGGCACCGGTGACCAAGCCTTGTGCATTTATTGCTTTCCAATCGGCATATTGGACAGGCGCGCTAAACGACGACACCTGACTGATATGGGCCGAGGGTGGGATTTCACGAAACAACCCCGTTCCGACAAGATCGGCGGCAATGACATCGCTGATCTGGCGGGCGAACGCGGCCGCATCGGCTGTTTCCGCAATGAAATCGGGGATCGCCAACGGGACAGGTTCAATCACACCTTGGGTGATGTCGATTTTCAAGGGACCGGTGTCTTGCGCCACGGCAGGAACCGAGAGGCTGAGCATGATCGCTGTCGCGAACGAACAGGTCAAAGTTGCGGCACCAGAAATCAAGCGTATCATTTAAACCTCATCTGTTCGGGATCGAACGTCATTTCAATATCACGCCATTGGTCATACTTTTCCACTGGCAAATCAAATCCGCGCGCGCCACAGCGTAAAATTGCGCGCCGCGCCACCTCATAGGCCGCATCAGCTGCTGATTGTGATCCGCCCGAAAAGCCGATCAACCTTAACGAGCCGCTATTAGGCGTGCCATCTTGGTTCATCGAAACGCCAACGGTAATGGTTGTGCGCATCGCATCCGACGATAGCGCGCCGACATTCCAACATTGTGACACCGCCACACGAAGCCCCTCACGCTCACCACCCGTCAAGGGCGGACCAACAGGGCGTGTGGGCGCTTGTGCCGTGTCTGACGCCGCCGCCGCCGCAATCAATGCAGACGCCGCATCCGCCGCGGCATCTGCGGCCGCATCATTCGGCGCGGTCTGTTGTACGGGCGCAGGCCTATCAGTCTCGCGCGCCTCTGCGGCGCGTGCTGCCAGATTGGCGGGGCGCGATTTAGGGCGCGGTGAGGTCGACATGCCTGATGGCGTCTCGGCCTCTGTCACAATCTCGGTTGTGGCCTCTTCGGGTGCGGCCTCGGGTGTGTCCTCTTCGACCACCTGCGCGCTGTCCGCATCGGGTGATACCTGCGGTGTTGGCGCATCCGCAATGTCCGGTTGCGGCTCTGGCGTTGTCACGGCTTCGGGCGCAATCCGTGGCACAGGGCGCGGTGTTGGCTCTTGGTTCGGAACATCAGGCAGGCCCGCACCGGGATCCTCAAACGACACCTGCGGATCGGCTTGTGGCGGCGTTTGCTCGCTCACTTGCGCTTGCGGTGTCAGGGGCTGTGGCGGTTGCGGCGCAGTATCTTGCACAGGCGTTTGTGGCTCCAACTGGGGGCGCGCTTGTGGAACCGCGTCCGCGCTTGGCGCTGCCTGTGGGGCGATTTCGGCTTGTGGGGCTGCCTGCTCTGGGGCGTCTTGGACAACTTCGGGAGCTGAATTTCCGGTCATCGCCGCGAATTCAGCCTCAGAGATCAACGCGACCTCTTGTGTGGCCACGGGTTGGCTGGCCTCTGGAGTCAAAAACAGACCCCCCAAAAGCGCATAGGCGATCAGACCGAAATGGCCCGCCGCAGATATGTACTGGCCCGTGTTCACCGAAAAACGCCTCTAGTTTCCCGAACCGTCAAGCGTAGGTCCGCCTGTTTCGGTCACAAGACCGATATTGCGAAACCCGCCGGCATTGAGCGCGCCCATAACTTGGACGACATCCGCATAGGGAATGGACCCGTCCGCGCGCAAAAACACTTTGTCATTCGTGCGCTCGGCGGCAATCGCGCGCAACTTGGTCACGAGCTCCTCAACAGGTTCTTCGTTGGTCATCAAAAGGACACGACCGTCCGCCGTCAGGGTGATTGACAACGGCTCCTCTTCCTCTTGCGACAACGCCGTGGCGGCCGTTTCAGGCAACTCGACCGGCACGCCAACAGTCATCATTGGGGCCGCGACCATAAAGATGATCAACAAAACCAGCATCACATCCACGAACGGCGTGACGTTGATCTCACTCATTGCAGCAGATTGACCGCGGCGGCGCGATCTACGCCCGCCGCGTCCACCTGATTTTTGCATTACACCCGCACTCATGGCTCAGGCGTCCAATTCGCGCGACAAGATGGTTGAAAACTCATCTGCAAACGCTTCATAGCCGCCCAAAATGCGGTCACTATCAGCGGACAATTTGTTGTAAAACACCACCGCCGGAATAGCTGCCAAAAGGCCCAGTGCAGTCGCAAGAAGCGCCTCGGCGATCCCCGGCGCTACAACCGCGAGGTTGGTCGACTGCGCCATTGCGATATCTTCAAACGCGGTTTTGATCCCCCAAACAGTTCCGAACAGGCCAATAAATGGCCCCGTTGAACCGACAGTGGCCAACAACGAAAGACCGCTATTCATCGCTTCCGCCTCTTTGGAAATCGCGACATCCATTGAGCGGTCGATCCGCGCACCAGCACCCGCAATCAAACGCCCGTCATCGCGGTGCGAACGGCGCCATTCGGTCATCCCCGCAAAGAACACCCGCTCAGAGGCTGTCGTCGGATTGCCGCGCAATTGGTCGTAAAGCTCGTCCAATGGCTCACCCGACCAGAACGCGCGATCAAAGCTATCGGATGCGCCGCGCGCCGTCCGGTATGTCAGGTGTTTTTGGATAATAATCGACCACGACCAAAACGAGGCCACAATCAGCATCAACATCACAACTTTCACAATGAAAGTTGCGCGCATAAACAACGCAAGCAAGGAGAAATCGATCTCCGATGCCATCGCAAGGGTGGTGTGTTCCATGTACTGCTCTTTTTCCGCCTGTGGCCGCCTTTTGACGGCTCTATAGTTAGCCTATTGTTTACTATACCGGCAGCCCTCACGCCAACACTTACCTGTGAAGCGCGCGACAAAAGGGCCGAAACGGCCCTGATAAACGCCGATTTAGTGTAGATTTCGGCGGATAATTGCCGGAAGTCGCGCGGGATGACCGGTTTGAGTGATCGCCACAATCGTCACAACGGCGGAAAACAAGATCTCTTCGGCACGTTTGACGTCTTGGGTAAGGACAATACGTGCGCCCGTCATGGCATCAACACGGGTCTCAACGGTCAATTCATCGTCGAATTTAGCGGGACTGAGATAATCAGCCTCGACACGGCGCACGGCGAATACAACGCCTTCGTTTTGTTTGAGAGCCACCTGATCGACGCCCATATCCCGCACCCACTCGGTGCGCGCACGCTCAACGAATTTTAGATAGTTGGCGTAATAGACGATGCCCGCAAGGTCGGTATCCTCATAGTACACATGGACGGAAAATGTATGGGTCATATGCGCGGCCTCGTTTAGGATTAGCCCAACCCTATGATGCAGATGTCAGACGGGCAAGAGGCGGATATCACACCTCAATCCACCCTATTGCGCGGCAATCAAACGCGCATAAAGCCGTAGCGCATGCGAGGCGTCACGTGCCGCCACGGGCAAGATCGGATCATACGCCGCACGCAACAGGTTCGCCACGTCAGGCCGCACAACTGTGCCCTCAGAGGCCAGGGCAAGCGGGCTATCTTGGCTAAACGCGGTGTCCGACCACACCAGCATCGCTTGGACGGCTTGGCTCAGCGCAATCACATCGGCGGGCACCTCTTGCATCGCGTCACTCATGCGCACAAAGGTAAAACACGCCTTGATCGCGCCATCATCGTCGAACCGAAAGGCGCGGTACTGATGCGCATCACGTGTTTTCAATGTCGTTACTTTTGAATCGAGATCGGGGATCATATCGCCCAAGCGCGGCACATCGCGCAACTCGTCCCACTCCGAGAAAAAGAATATCATCAGGTTCGATCCCAACTCGGGATCGGTCTCGGCAATCTCATGGCCAGCGATTGCAACACAGGCTTCAATCGCGCCTTTGACAATCTGCAATGTCGCGTCCTCGACACCGAAACACACCGGTGCAATCGGGCGACCCCAACGCGAAAACGCATAGTCTCCAGAGGCACGGGTGAAAAATGTCTCGACGATTTCGGGGCTTGTATGTGGCTGATCTTGGGTCATGGCGCCGCGTTTAACGTCTCCGTGTCACCTGCGCAATTCCTCACTTGCCGAACATGTCCGACTGGTCCGGGGGCAAAGGCGCATTCAATCCCAGATGCGCCCATGTTTTTTGTGTGATCATACGCCCACGCGGCGTGCGTTGAATAAGACCTTGTTGCAACAAATACGGCTCGATCACATCCTCAATCGCATCGCGACTTTCCGACAAAGCCGCCGCCATTGTCTCAACCCCAACGGGACCACCGTTAAAGTTTTCGGCAATCATCGACAGATACCGACGGTCCGCGCCATCAAGGCCCAATAGATCAACACCAAGCCGCGTTAGCGCATTATCTGCAAGCGCCTTTGAGATCTTTCCGCCGCCTTCAACAACTGCAAAATCCACCACACGGCGCAACAGACGTCCGGCGATCCGCGGCGTTCCGCGCGCGCGTTTGGCAATCTCGTATGCGCCCTCGGGATCTGTCGGAATACCCAAAAGCCGCGCACCGCGCGTGACGATTTCGTGCAGCTCCGCAATCGTGTAAAACTGCAACCGTGTCGGGATGCCAAAGCGGTCACGCAGCGGCGTGGTCAATAGACCCAAACGCGTGGTCGCACCCACCAACGTAAAGGGCTGTAATTCGATCCGCACCGTGCGCGCGGCTGGCCCCTCTCCGATCACGAGGTCCAACTCGAAATCCTCCATCGCGGGGTAAAGCACCTCTTCGACCACCGGATTCATGCGGTGTATTTCATCGATAAACAACACATCGCGGGCCTCAAGATTGGTCAGGATCGCCGCCAAATCACCCGCCCGCGCCAAAACAGGCCCAGAGGTCATCTTGAAATTCACACCAAGCTCACGCGCCATGATCTGTGCAAGGGTGGTTTTACCAAGCCCTGGAGGACCATGGAACAACACGTGGTCCATTGCCTCCTCGCGCTGTTTCGCGCTCTCGATGAAAATACGAAGGTTGGCGCGCGCTTCCTCTTGGCCGATAAATTCGCCCAAAACCTGTGGCCTCAGCGCGCGGTCGGCATCCTCGGCGCGCGCTTCAGGGCGCAGTGTCGGGTCGGGTTGATGATCGTCGGACATGCGCGATTACCCTTTCGGCGCGAGCAATTTTAGGGCGGCACGGATCAACGTCGAGGTGTCCGCGTCTGGCGCGTCCTGCGCCGATTGCGCCACCGCCCCCAACGCATCGGTCGGTGAATACCCCAGATTTTGCAGCGCGGACAACGCCTCGGCCTCGGCATTCGCATGTGCAGTGGGTGCTGCTTTTGGGGCCGCTTTGCGGGCGGGCGGCCTGTCGCTCTCAATCACCTCGTCGCGCTCGCTCGTGTCCAAAACCGCCTCGGCCAGTGATCCGCCCAACGCCATCGCGGCAGGGGCTTTGTCTTTGAGTTCCATAATGACGCGCTGTGCCGTTTTTGGCCCGACGCCCGGAGCGGCCTTGATCGCGGACCAATCACCCAAGGCAATTGCGCGACCGGTGGCCTGTGCGCCTAGCGTACCAAGAATGGCCATCGCCGCTTTGGCCCCGATGCCTTGGACGGAAATCAACAGCCTGTACCACTCTTTCTCCAATAGCGATGCAAAGCCGAACAGCTGCATCAGATCCTCACGCACGAGCAAATCGGTATAGAGCGAAATCGCTTCGCCACGCGGTGGCAACGCCATGCGTGTGCGCTCGGACACGTAGACAATATAGCCGACCCCGCGCACGTCGATCATCGCATGATCTGCGCCAATATAGTCAATGATACCTGTGAGTTTACCGATCATGAGGCCGCTTTCTTGATAGCATCCGCAAGCCGCGACGACGACTGCGCATGGTAGGAATGTGTAATGGCAATCGCGAGGGCGTCAACCGCGTCAGGTCCGGCCAGCTTCGCACCTGGCAACTGTAACTTGATCATATGCTCAACCTGCTGCTTGGCCGCATGCCCCACCCCGACAACGGTCTTTTTCACCGCATTGGGGGCATATTCGCCAATCGGCAGCCCGGCTTGTGCAGGCACCAAAAGCGCAACAGCGCGCGCTTGGCCCAATTTCAATGTGGCAACCGCATCCTTGTTCACAAAGGTTTGCTCAACAGCCGCGCAATCGGGCGCATAGGTCCGCACAACATGCGTCATTTGATCAAACAACGACAAAAGGCGCGTGGCCAGATCGTCGGAGGCCAAAGAATGGCATACACCATTGGCCACATGGGTCATGCGCGGGCCCGCGACATCAATGATGCCCCAACCCATATTGCGCAATCCGGGGTCGATGCCCAACACACGCATATCTCTGCCCTGCTCTATTTTTATCGTTGATCAACGGATAGCACGAAACAAGAACATTGACCAAGGGCTTTTATGACACCACGCGCGCATGGACGCCAAAAAGGAAAAAGACCGCACCCCAAATGAGGTGCGGCCCTTAACGTGGCATCAGACGGAGCTATGAGGGAAACACGCCGCACGATCTGATGTATGAAGCCCTGTTACAGACCGGAGAGAAGCAATTTAGAGCGGCGCGCCACCCATATCGTCGCAGGGTCGGCCGTCATGGCCCACGCCCCCACACGTTCAACAATCGTACCCTCTTTCAATGTCGCGACACGCGCATTGTAAGACACGGCACCAAGTGACGCGAAAACCAGCGCCTTAAATAACAAAACACCCAACAACGAAAAAAAGACGAGACGCAGAGGATTGCGTGACGCGTGGCGACGTGGCCGCGCGATGATTAGACCGTCTTGGTTGACCGAATAGACCGCGCCGTGTTCCAATTTACGGCGCTGGACCTCGATCCGCGTCAGACGTTGCTCAAATGATTTAGCCCCAGCATAAGCCATGGCAGACCTCGTAGATATCGGCCCCCACCGACCATGACAATATTGCGGCAAATTGTGTCAAAAATGGGGCAACTACATCAAAACGGTCCTGTTTTGGCCTATATTGCTTAAGCTCTCACAAGCGTTAGTGACGTCCAGTCAACAATCTCGTCTCGCTGGGTTAGATTGAACCCATTGCGTGTATAAACCGCAATCACGTCGTCGGCTTGTGCGTGCAACATCCCCGACAGAATCGCCACGCCACCGGTTTTGATCTGTGCGGCCATTTCGGGCGCCAAGCCGATCAGCGGACCTTTCAGGATATTAGCAAAGATCAAATCATAGGGGGCGTTTTCCGCGAGAACCTCATGGGAAAATCCCGCCGCCTCAAGACAGATCACCTGACCGTTTAGCGCGTTGGCGTCGACGTTGGTTTGCGCCACATCTACCGCGACCTCATCAATATCGGAGGCATACACAATATGATCGGACACTTTCGCGGCGGCCATGCCAAGAACTGCGGTGCCACATCCGATATCTGCGACACGATCAAACGTCTGACCTTCGGATAACAGACGGTCAAAGGCTCGCAAACATCCAAGCGTTGTCCCGTGGTGACCCGTCCCAAACGCCATCGCTGCCTCGATCAAAAGCCCGATTTTAGCGGCAGGCAGTTTATCGGCATCATGTGCCCCGTAGACAAAGAAGCGTCCAGCCTCGACAGGGGCCAAATCACGGCGAACCTTTGCAACCCAATCGGTTTCCGGCAGCTCGGAAATCACAAAATCGGCTATACCACTGGCTTTGGCCAATAGTGCCAATTCGATCTGATCGGGATACTCGGAAAAATACGCGCCAACCTCCCAAAGATCAGAGTCATCGCCAACCTCAAACACACCTACGCCTGTCGGCTCAGGGATCAGCGTTTCGAGCTGCTCACCAAGCGCCTCTGCGAGGGATTTTCCAGTAATCTGCGTAACTGCGGTAAAGGTCGGCATAACAGCGCTCCCGAATTGTTGTTGCCTTGGCCATAAAGAGAACCCGCGCCTTACTCAAGCGCGGGTCCGGTGTTTCGTCATAAGCCGTGTCACGCCGCTATGCGACACCAACACCAAAATTGATCGGACAACTCACGCCCGTGCCCTTTAGACCGCAATAGCCGTTCGGGTTTTTCGCAAGATACTGCTGGTGCTCTTCTTCGGCAAAATAGAACGCACCTGCGGGCAACAATTCGGTGGTCGTGGACCCAAATCCCTTTTCTTGAAGCTGGGCATTGAACTGTTGGTTCGACTGCTCCGCTTCCAATTGCTTGCGCCCGTTGTCGTAATAGATTGCGGACCGGTATTGCGTGCCTGTGTCGTTGCCTTGGCGCATCCCTTGGGTCGGATCATGGTTTTCCCAAAACACGCGCAACAAATCTACGTAGCTGATCACAGCCGGATCATAAACAACCCGCACAACTTCCGTGTGGCCGGTTTGGCCAGAACACACCTCTTTATAAGTCGGGTTTGGGGTATATCCCCCCGCATAACCCGCCGCAGTATTCACAACACCCGGCAATTCCCAAAACAGGCGCTCAACACCCCAAAAACATCCCATCGCAAACACGGCCTCTTCGTGCGTGTCGGCGGCGGGCGCGGTGAGCGGGCAATGAAACACGTAGTGTTCTGCTGCTGTTGCAATCGGGTCTGGGCGTCCAACCAATGCCTCGTCGGGCGTTGGCAATGTTAGTTTCTTTGTAAACACGCCCATCATGGCGGCCTCCTCAGTTTGCAATGTCAGTCGCGCAGTCGCATGCGCGTTCATGTGCGAATTTAGCGCAGATCGTCCGCGCGCCAAGGCTTAATCGTGCACAGTTGGGTTACCTGCGCGTCACTCAGCCGGTGCGGCGACGACCGTTTTAAACACCCGCCACTCATAGCCCTTTACCGGATGGCGCGGAATCAAGAGCGCCAATAGCAGCGAGACAAACGCCATTGACGCGGCCAAGATAAAGACACCGCCCGGAGAGACGATCCAAAGATACCCGAGCGAGGCCGGTAAGAACACAGCCGCAATATGGTTGATCGTGAACGCAACCGCTGCGGTCGGCGCAATGTCTTCGGGGTCTGCAATCTTTTGAAAATAGGTTTTAAGTGCGAAGGCCAAACCAAACAGCATGTGGTCAATCACATACAGCGTCGCGGCCAGAACCACGCCCCACCCGAGCCAGTAGATACCACCATACAACAAGAACACGATAATCAACCCGATGTATTCAATAACAAGGACAAAACGCTCGCCGCGCACCGCCACCAGTTTACCCATCAACGGAGCGACGATCATGTTGACCATAAAGTTGATCAAAAACAGCCCCGTGACCTGATGCACCTCAAAGCCGAATTTTTCGACCATCATAAAGGCGGCAAAGACCACGAAAATCTGACGCCGCGCACCGGCCATGAATTGTAGCGCATAATAAAGACCATAACGGCGCTTCAAAACAATCGAGCGCCTTTGCGGGCTTGGCTCTTCGAACTGCGGGTAGGCATACATCGCAAAGAGGGCTGCGAGTGCCGTGAACCCACCGCTCACCATATACACAAATGCATAAGACAAATCGAAACTCTTCCACGTCAACACCAGCGCGCCATAAGCGATCAAGGACGCGGCACTGCCCGCCGCCATCAGGCGACCGATCACAATCGGGGCACGTTCTTTGGACAACCATTGCAACTGAAGCGACTGATTGACCGTCTCGAAATAGTGGAACCCGATCGACGACAACATCGTGACAACCAAAATGCCACCAAGAGACGGAAAGAATGCCGTAACGGCCGTAGCCGCACCCAAGAGCAGCAAGGCCACAAGCCCCAACACCTGCTCGCGCATGAACATCAAAAGCGCGATGACACCCACGGCCAGAAAACCGGGGATCTCACGCACGGTATGAAGCCAGCCAATTTCGACGCCCGTAAACCCCGCCGCCTCAATCACAAAGTTATTGAGCAAAGCCGACCATGTGTTGAACGCGATCGGCATCGCAAAGGCCATTAAGAAGAGAAGGCTTTCAGGGCGGCGCCACAACGGCAACTCGCGCGCACGCGAAATGGGAAAGAGTGCATGTTTCATAGGTCAAACCTTTAGGCGCAAATATCAGACTTGGGTAGCGTCAAGGTGTGCACACCCCACCCGACAGGCGCGCGGGTGGGATACACGGTACAGCGGCCTGCCGACGAGGCGCACGCACCGCCGGTCGCGCGGACCTTTTCATATGCGCATATGTGCAATCGTGTGATATAGATCAAAGCGCGCATCACGCTTTACCGCCATAAGCGCACGAACTGTGCGCGCGGAGGATCACACATGGACATTCTTGGACTGGTTGAACGTATCGGCGAGGCACCCAGTGCCGCGTTGTTTGGCATGATCACCGGCCTTATTTTTGGCATATCGGCACAGCGCTCTCATTTTTGCCTGCGCGCCGCGACCATTGAATTTGCCCACGGACAGTTGGGCAAAAAAGTCGCCGTATGGTTTTTGACCTTTTCAACGGCGGTCGTATGGGTCCAAGGCGCGCAAATGCTCGGGCTATTTCGCGCCGCAGATGCCCGCGTTATGGCCGTTCCGGGGTCTTGGTCGGGGGCAATTATCGGCGGGCTGATGTTTGGCGTTGGCATGATTTTAGCGCGCGGATGTTCGGGGCGTTTGTTGGTCATGGCATCGTCGGGCAACCTGCGTTCGGTTGTGGCAGGGCTCATTTTTGCGGTCACAGCGCAAATGAGCCTGCACGGGATATTGTCCCCTTACCGCGATAAACTTGCGGCACTTTGGGTCACACCAGGGGGTGAAAATGTCCACCTGTTGAAAGCGCTACACCTGCCCGAGCAAACTGGATTGCTGCTTGGCCTCGCGATTGCGGCACTTGCGCTTTATCTGGCCATCAAAAACCAGATCGGCCCGCGCATCTGGATTTTCGCCTCCGGTGTCGGCTTTGCCGTGGCCGTGGGCTGGGTTCTCACGTGGTCTTTGGCCCAAGTGGCGTTTGATCCTGTGCCCGTCTCATCGGCTACGTTTTCTGGCCCATCAGCCAATACCCTCATGTTCTTTTTGGACCGCAACGCCGTGCTCGAATTTGACGTGGGCCTAATCCCTGGCGTCGTGATTGGTGCCTTTTTGGCCTCCCTATGGTCAGGCGAATTCAAATGGCAAAGCTTTGATAGTGTACCTGTCATGCGCCGCTCCATGATCGGGGCGGTTCTCATGGGCTTTGGCGCGATGCTTGCGGGCGGCTGCGCTATTGGCGCGGGCGTCACGGGGGGATCGGTGTTCGCGGCCACCGCGTGGCTTGCACTGTTTTGCATGTGGATCGGCGGCATGGCGACGACATATATACTGGACCAAATACCCCTACCCGAGACCGCCTGAGACGCCAACCCACGGCGGTTACGGATCGGCTCTGGGTCTCCAACCAATCTCACCTTAATCGCCGCACCACGGCGATTACAGATCGGCTTTTAGGGCTCCGCCCGCTCGCGCCTAAAACGCCACCCCGTGGCGTTTTCGAGACGGCGCTCTCACCAAAAGCTTTGCGGGTCGATGTCGATTTGAAGCCGCACGGAACCGGGCAACTTGATTTGCCCCACCCACGCGCTCAAAGCGCGCTGTATCGGCGCGGATTTCTCGGCCTTCACCAACAGACGGATACGATGACGCCCGCGCACCCGTGCAATCGGTGCGGGCGCAGGGCCGAATAGTTGCGCACCGACCTGTTGCAATGGCCCCGCGCGCCGCGCAAGCGCGTTGCCGATGTCCATCACCTGTGCCAAATCCGGCCCCGACAGGATAATCCCCGCCATACGCCCGTAGGGCGGCACCCCCGCCATTTTGCGCTCGGCCGCCTCGGCGCGCCAAAACCCCTCCTCGTCGCCTGCAATAATCGCGCGGATCACAGGGTGTTCGGGCTGATAGGTTTGCAACAGCGCCACGCCCTTTTTCTCCGACCGCCCTGCCCGTCCCGCAACTTGGCGCATCAATTGAAAGGTGCGCTCGGCGGCGCGCAAATCCGAGCCTTGCAACCCCAGATCGGCGTCGATCACCCCCACCAAAGTGAGGTTGGGAAAGTTATG
>NZ_CBFHKW010000049.1:0-18751 GCF_965656515.1 Celeribacter marinus | reverse complement strand
TTGGCTGCGCGAGGGGGACGATAGCGGCCAAACGGTCATCCGTGCATCACGTTCCAATTTCGACGCCTCGATCCTGAGAGATGTGACGTTTTTGGGGTTTGAGACCAGTGGCAAGTTGAAATTTCGCATTGAGGCCGATCAGGCGCAAATCGAACAGGGCAATTGGATGCTCACCGATGCAAAGCACTGGGCGCTCGATGCAGGGACGCAAAACCCCGAAGCGGGCGCGACCCTACACGCGACGATGACCTTGCCCACACAGCTATCGACCGATGAAATACGCGACCGGTTTGGCAAGCCCAAAGAAGTCAATATTTGGGATCTACCCGCTTATATCTCTAAACTTGAAGCCTCCGGTTTTTCGGCGCGCTCTTATAAGATGTGGCTGCAAAGTGAACTTGCGCTACCGCTATCTTTCGTCGCCATGGTTTTGATTGCTGCGGGGCTGACGATGCGGCACACGCGTCTGGGGGGCACGGCCAAGCGGGTGTTGATCGCAATATTGCTCGCCTTCCTGTTTTTCTTTCTGCGCAACTTCGCTAGTATCCTTGGGCAAAGCGGAGAGGTTCCGATTGGCTTGGCGGCGTGGGGTGCGCCTGTGGCCGTCATCCTTGCCGCAACGGCGTTGTTATTGCATTTGGAGGACGGGTAATGGTGTCGCGCAGGGTTTTACGTGCGGCCTGTCTATCCTTGATCGGGATATCTGGCGCGGCCGTTAACATTTTGGCGCCACACGGATCAGTGGCCTACGCCCAAACGGCCCCCACAGCCACACTTGTCGCAGACTCGGTTGCGTTTGACGGGACATCGCTGCGCGCTGTCGGACATGTCGAAATATTCTATGGCGATGTGCATCTCACATCTGGTGCGATCCGCTATGACCGCGCCAGCGGGGCCTTGTCGATTGAGGGGCCGATCCGTCTGAGCGATCCTGAGGGGAAAACCGTCATCTATGCCCAAGCGGCGCAATTGGACGCCGATCTGCGCAACGGGATTTTGACCTCGGCTCGCTTGGTCATTGATCAACAGCTACAACTGGCCAGTACACAGATTGATGTCGTGGACGGGCGCTACACCCAGCTGAGCAATACCGTCACATCCGCGTGCAAGGTGTGCGCGACAAATCCTACCCCGCTATGGGAAATTCGCGCACGCAAGGTCATTCACGACAATCAAGACAGGCAAGTCTATTTCACGGATGCACAGTTTCGCGTGGCAGGTGTTCCGATCGCATATCTTCCGCAACTGCGCCTTCCCGACCCGACACTCAAACGCGCGACAGGGTTTATGATTCCAAGCTTGCACAACTCCACCACGCTCGGTTGGGGGGCTGAAATCCCTTATTTTATCAAACTTGGCGACCACCGCGATCTGACACTTGCTCCGTTCGTGTCCTCCAAGACCCGCACACTCAAACTCGGCTACCGCCAAGCCTTTGTCACCGGCGATTTGACAGTCCAGAGTGCTGTGACATCGGACGCGATATCGGACGGGCTGCGCGGGTATATATTCGCCAATGGCGCATGGGACGTTGCGGGCGGGTATACGCTTGGCGTGGATCTACGCCTGACCTCAGATATCACCTACCTTATTGATTATGATATATATTCAGGGGACAGGTTGAGATCCAACGTCACAGTGTCACGGTTTGACGCCGACAGCGGGTTTGATGCAGCTGTTATCACATCGCGCAGCTTGCGCGAATCCGAGATCGCGATCAAGGATACAATCCCCTTTGTCTTGGGGGAGGCCACCTATACCAAAAGTACCGAGTTTGACCGGCTACCAGGCACCTTGACCTATGGCTTATCGGCCTCGGGATTTTTGCGCCGCTCGGACGTGGACACGGCCCTGTCAACAACGGCGGGCGGCATGGATGTGTTGCGCTTGGGCGGGTCTTTGGGGTGGGCGCATAGCCTCACCACCCAATCGGGTGTACGGCTAAAGGCGGACGCGGGCCTTGACCTCAATCTTTATACCATTCGCCAAAACAGTGATTACGAGACGGCAACGGCACGGGTGACGCCGCAGACATCGGCCCTGATCAGCTATCCGATGGTCCGCACTACGGCAGGTGGCGCGCGCCAAATCGTCGAGCCGTTTGCACAGCTTGGGTGGGCCCAAACCTACGGCGGCGATATTCCCAACTCCGACAGCACCCTGTTGGAGCTTGATGAGGGAAACATGCTCAATCTGACCCGCTTTCCGGGATATGACCGCTCGGGATCGGGGGCAAGTTCCGCAGTGGGTCTGCGCTTCACATCTATGGCCACCACAGCGCAGTATGGCCTGACCTTGGGACGCGTCGAAGAGATCAACCCCTCGGACACCACATCCTTGCTCGGGTCTGGCGTCAACTGGGTGGTGGGCGGCTTTGCGACATTTGATACCGGCATTGACGTGGTGTCGCGCGGTATTTTTGATGCGTCTCTTGAGTTATCCTCATGGGAGACGCGGTTCGGGCTATCGCGTGACGGCTACTCTGTGTCGGGCACGCATGCCTATGGCGTAGCGGATACAGGTGCCGGACGTGAGGCCGATATCAACGAGCTGCGCCTCGAAAGCGGCGTTAAGCTGTCCTCCTATTGGAGTGCCGAGGCCGACCTGCGCCACGATCTTATTGATAATCTGACGAACTCGGCGGGTCTTGGCCTCACTTTCCAGAATGAATGCACAAAGGTGGTACTGGGTGTGTCGCATCGCTACACCGATACTGCGGCCTTAGACCCCGATACGACCTATTCGCTAAAGATCGGGTTTGGCGCCTTTGGCGATACGGGTAAACGTGCGCGCCGCAGCTGTGGCGTGATGCCATAATGAGCCGCGCAATCCGCTTGGCCCGAAAGGCGAAACGCACTAAGAAGAACCGACCGAACGACCAGAGCAAAGACATGAGGGTGAGTATGACACGCACAGTGCACGACCGCGAGAGCCACACACAGCGCCGTTTTTCACGCATGGTGATATGCGCCACACTGGCCGTTTCTCTTATGACCGCAACGTTGGCACCGCGCACGGCTGAGGCCCAAAACTTGTTTGCCCCCGTTGTGCAGGTCAATGACCAGATTATTACACGCTATGAGGTTGATCAGCGGATCAAGTTGATGACCGCGATTGGCGGGGGCGCCACGCAGAGCGTTGCACGCGAGGCTCTGATCAACGAGCGCTTACAAATCGCGGCAGCGCGCCGTGATGGCCTTGTCGCCACAGATGCAGGGATCAAAGCGGGCATCGAAGAGTTCGCCGCACGCGGTAACCTGTCGGGTGACGAATTGCTCGCCTTTCTCGCCAAGAGCGGCGTGGCCTATGAAAGCTTTCGCGACTTTGTCACGGTTGGTATCGTGTGGCGCGATTATGCCCGCGCGCGTTTTGCCTCCAAAGTTACGATCTCCGAAGCGGAAATTGACCGCGCGCTGCAACAAAACGGGCCATCTGGCGGCTTGCGGGTTTTGTTGTCTGAAATCTTCTTGCCCGCCCGCGATGCCACCGAGCGCGCAGCCTCTGAACGCCTTGCGGCCAACATCACGGCCAAGCCCACAGTAGCGGCCTTTGCCGCCGCCGCGCGCGCCTATTCCGTGGCACCAAGCAAAGACAAAAGTGGCCGCCTTGATTGGGTGCCGCTGGGCAATCTCCCCCCCGCGTTGCAATCATCCATATCATCGCTGACCACGGGCGGCATCACGGCCCCGCTACAAACCGCCAACGCCATCGGCCTGTTTCAGCTGCGCGGCCTGCAAGAGGTCGACGTTGCAACACCGACCCCCACATCGATTGAATACGCGGCCTATTACATTGCGGGCGGACGCTCAGAGGCGGCGACAACACGCGCGGCAAAAGTCGCGGCGCAAGTCGACACCTGTGATGATCTCTACGGCATAGCCAAGGGCGAGCCAGAAAGCACGCTCGAGATTGACACGCTTGCCTTTGCGGATATTCCAACCGATGTTGCGGTCGAGCTTGCCAAACTGGACACAGGCGAAATTTCGACCGCCCTCACCCGCGCCAATGGACAAACCTTGGTATTCTTGATGATGTGCGGTCGTAATTTTGCCGAAACGGGCACCGCCGACCGCGAGACTGTTCGCAACACCCTTCAGGGAAAACGCCTGACAGCCCTCGCAGACAGCTACCTGTCCGAGTTGAAGGCTGACGCGGTCATCACCTACAAATAAGGAGCACTTGCCATGACGGGCGTGCCTGCACCGATCGCATTAACCTGCGGCGAACCCGCGGGCGTTGGCCCCGAACTGGCGCTCAAAGCGGCCGCCAACCTAGAGGGGCGCGTGCCGTTCTTTTGGATCGGCGATCCGCGCCACCTGCCCCGCACCACCGACATTGTGGAGATCGATGATCCCGCCGAGGCCATGCATGTCCCCACGGGGCGCCTTGCCGTTTTGCGCCACGACTTTGCGCGCCCAACACAGGCCGGAACTCCCGATCACGCCAACGCACAAGGGGTTGTCGATGTGATTGGCCGCGCCGTGTCTCTTGTACGATCTGGTAAAGCCTCCGCCGTGTGCACCGCACCGATCAACAAGAAAGTCCTCCAAGATGGGGCTGGCTTTGCCTATCCGGGTCATACCGAATTTCTCGCACATCTGGGCGGGGTTGACCGCGTGGTGATGATGCTCGCCTGTCCACAATTGCGCGTGGTGCCAACGACGATCCATATCGCCCTCAAAGATGTGCCGGACGCGTTTACACCCGATCTTTTGGACGCAACCATCCGCATCACCGCCGCCGATCTCAAACGGTTTTGGGGCATTTCCAACCCGCGCATCGCCATTGCGGGGCTCAATCCGCACGCGGGCGAAGGTGGGGCCATGGGCCACGAAGAAGGCGATTGGATGATCCCCTTGATCACAAGCCTCAAGGCAGAAGGCTACGCGCTCAAAGGTCCGATGCCCCCCGACACGATGTTTCACGCCAAAGCCCGTGACGGCTACGATGTTGCGATTTGCGCCTACCATGACCAAGCGCTGATCCCGATCAAGACCATCGACTTTGCGGGCGGTGTCAACGTGACGCTTGGCCTGCCGTTTATCCGCACCTCTCCCGACCACGGCACCGCGTTTGATATCGCAGGCACCGGCGTGGCCGATCCCACGTCCCTAATCGCGGCGCTCGACATGGCGTGGCACATGGCGCATGCAAGCGCGAAAGGCCCAACCAAATGAGTGCCCTTGATGGACTACCAACCCTGCGCGATGTGATTGAGCAACACGACCTTGTTGCGAAGAAATCCATGGGGCAAAACTTTTTGCTCGACCTCAATCTGACGGCAAAGATCGCGCGACAAGCGGGAGATTTGAGCAAGTGTGATGTGCTTGAAATCGGTCCCGGTCCGGGTGGTTTGACGCGTGGACTTTTGGCGGAGGGCGCGCGCAAAGTCCTTGCCGTAGAGAAAGACCGCCGCGTGATGGGCGCACTTGCCGAGATTTCCGCGCATTATCCGAACCGCCTTGAGGTGATCAACGCCGACGCGCTAACGCTCAACCCGCTGGACCGTTTGACGCCGCCTGTGCGCGTTGTCTCCAACCTGCCCTATAACATCGGCACCGAGTTGCTGGTGCGGTGGTTGACGCCCAAAGAGTGGCCCCCCTATTGGACCTCGCTCACGCTGATGTTCCAAAAGGAAGTGGCCGAACGGATCGTCGCCGAGCCAGGATCAAAGAAATATGGCCGCCTCGCAATTCTGAGCCAATGGCGGGCCACCCCGCATATTGTGATGGAACTGCCCCCCGAGGCCTTTAGCCCACCGCCCAAAGTGCACTCTGCCGTGGTCCATTTCGAGGCGCTTGCCGCCCCCCGTTTTGACGCCGACCCGCAGGTGTTGGAACGTATTGTGGCCGCAGGCTTCAATCAGCGCCGCAAGATGCTACGCGCGTCCCTCAAAGGCGTTGGTGCAGATATCCAAGACCGCCTTGTGGCAGCAGGGATCAAACCCACCGACCGCGCCGAACAAGTCCCCATTGAAGGATGGTGCGCCTTGGCCCGCGAAGTGGCCAAGGGGTAAACGCGCGCGTCCCGCGCGTGCGCCACACCCTGTGCTACACGTGAACAATCAAAAACGCCCGCGCCTCCAAAGGGGCGCGGGCGTTTTGTTATGTCAGACACACCCATGGTGCATCGCGATCACGTTAAAGCTATTCAGCAGCTTCCGAGGAATCTCCACGTGGTGTCGGTGTTTGCGACTCTTCTGTGGATTGCTCAGGCTTAGGTTGACGTGGTGCGCGCGGTTTGCGCGGCGCGCGTGGGCGTTTCGGCTTTGCCTCTTGCTCAGGGGTCGCCACCAAGCCGCTGTCTTTGGCCTCACCGTCTTGCGTCTCGCGCGCGGGTGCATCGAACCCGACATCAGGTTGATCCCCTTCGCCCGCCACAGGGGCTGCGGCGTTGCGCTCATCTTGCTTGCGTTGGCGCTCTGCACGCTCTTCATCATGGCGCTTTTGACGCTCTTCGCGCTCCGCACGCTCGTCGTCGTGACGCTTTTGACGTTCTTCGCGTTCGCGCTCTTGCTGTTCACGTTGGATATCCAGCTCTTTTTGAGCCTCACCCAACATGCGCACGTAATGCTCTGCGTGTTGTTGGAAGTTTTCAGCGGCAACACGGTCATTGCTCAAATGAGCATCGCCTGCCAACTGATTGTATTTATCAATGATTTGCTGCGGCGTGCCGCGCACACGGCTCTCAGGTCCGGAGCTATCGAACACACGGTTTACAACATTACCAACAGTATTGGAACGGGTACGGTTGTTTTTTGACCGCGAGCGATTTTTCGTAGATCTCATGTATCTGCCTTTTGAGCCTAAATGCGCCGATTATGATCGGTGGCGCTTGCCATACACTTGGTGCGTCTCAAGCGCTCGGAAAAGAGCGGTGCGAGGCTACACTATTCGGGTAGGTGTGATCGGGGTCAAACGGCCCACTGAACACTCTTTCAATCACCACATACCGCCTGACTTTACAAGACGTTTTTCCACCAAAGCCATAATTTATGTTTAAATGCGCGGTATTTCGCAACGATTTAGGGGGAAATCCGCGTTATTTCTCAAAATTGCGCGGATGTGGGTTTGGCACCTGTGCGCGCACCACACGGTCGCGCCCGTCGAGATCGCGGATGACCCGCACGCCTTTGAACCCTTGTGCCAGCAACAGATCACACACCGCGCTGCCCTGTGTCGGGCCGATCTCCATCACAAGGCGTCCGCGCGGCCCGAGGTGGGCGCGCGCACCTGCGGCCAAGGCGCGGTAGGCCGTCAATCCATCCGCCTCATCGGTCAACGCCATGCGGGGCTCATGCCCCAATTCGGGCGCAAGTCCTGACATCTCGTCGTGGGCAATATACGGCGGGTTGGAGACGATCAGATCAAATGTCCCCGTGACCCCCGCAAACCAGTCCGCATGCAAAAACCGCGCCTTTGTCGCCACGCCAAGCGCCTGCGCATTGCGCGCGGCAACCTCAAGTGCTGCGGGTGAGGCATCGGTCCCGACCCCTTTTGCCAACGGCTGTTCAAGTAGCAATGTCAATAAGATAGCCCCCGACCCTACACCAAGATCAAGCACCGAAGTGAACGGCAGTGCGAGCGCCTCTTGTACAAGGATTTCGGTTTCGGGACGCGGATCTAGCACGTCAGGCGTCACGATAAAATCACGCCCGTAAAAATTGCGCCGCCCAAGAATATGCGACACAGGTTCCCGCAAAATCCGGCGATCAATCGCCGCCTCGAATGCCAGATCAACCGCACCTGATATCTCGTCGGGCATAACAAGCGTGAGGCGGTCCGAAGCAATGCCAAGCACATGCGCCATAATCACCCGCGCATCGCGCGGCGCGCCGTCTATCTGCGCCTGCACGAGCCGCTTTGTCCCCGCAATAAGAGCCGCTTGTACGGTGCGCGCAGGAGGGTGTGTCACCCTTCCATCTCCGCCAGAAGAGTGGATTGATGATCCGAAATCAGTGCCTCGATCAGCTCGTCAAGATCGCCGTTCATCACCGCGTCCAACTTGTAGAGCGTCAGGTTGATCCGGTGATCGGTCATGCGTCCCTGCGGGAAATTGTAGGTGCGAATGCGCTCGGAGCGATCGCCAGAGCCGACTTGGCTTTTGCGTGTCGCCGAGCGTTCGTCATGGAGCTTTTGGCGCTCCATATCATAGAGCCGCGCCTTGAGCACATTCATCGCAATCTCGCGGTTGCGGTGTTGCGACTTTTCAGCCGACACCACGATAATACCCGTGGGCAAGTGCGTGATCCGAACCGCCGAATCCGTGGTGTTGACGTGTTGTCCGCCCGCCCCAGACGCACGCATGGTATCAATGCGAATGTCATTGGCTTGGATATCGATATCGACGTCTTTGGCCTCGGGCAAAACCGCGACTGTCGCCGCAGATGTATGCACGCGCCCCTGACTTTCGGTTTCTGGAACACGCTGCACACGGTGAACGCCGCTCTCGAATTTGAGGCGAGCGAAGACGCCGGCCCCTTGCACGTTGGCGGTGACGGATTTAATGCCGCCAACCTCGCCCTCCTGCATCTCGATGATCTCAAATGTCCAGCGCTGCGCCTCGGCGTAGCGTTGATACATCCGCAACAAATCCCCCGCGAACAGTGCGGCCTCATCACCACCTGTCCCAGGTCGGATTTCCAAGATCGCCGATCCGTTGTCCGCCGCATCTTTGGGCAAAAGCGCAAGTTGAAGCGCCTCTTCGGCGGCTGGAATCTGCTCTTTGAGCGCGGGGATTTCCTCCTCCGCCAACTCTTTCATATCGGGATCGGCCAGCATGACCTGTGCCTCGTCAAGATCGGCCAACAGCCCTTGGTAGGCGCGGACCTGTTCGACAACGGGGCGCAATTCGGAATATTCGCGGCCAAGGGCGGCAATATCGCCCTCGCCTTGTGACATCGCGGCCTCAAGGTATTCGAAACGCTGGATGATCTGGTATAATCTGTCTTGTGGTATCATGGCGAGATGTGTTGCCTGCGAACGCCTGTGCGGTCAAGTGGTTTCACCCTAAACACTATCATAAGCCCGCCGCCGCGCGCCATGCGGCGATCCGTGCCGCGTTCACGCCCATGTCGCTAGAGCCAAAGCGCAGTCGCGCAAGGATTGCAACATCGGCACCCTGCCCGTCTTGCCCTGCGCGCGCCTCAAAGGTGGTGAAATCGGGAAATCCCCAGAGTTTGGAGCGCGTCATGTAGGTCATGCGCCCCTCTTCAATCGATCCGGCGATCAAACGTGTGCGCGCGGTCGCCTCGGCCACACGCGCCAAACGCGTGAGCACCTGCGAGGGGGCTATATCGGCTTGAAAAGCATCCCGTGCACCGCCCGGCGCAGGGTCGGCGGCCACAAACGGATCAATGTGCCACCGCGCCGCATCTGTGGGCGCCAATCGAATGTAACCGACAAGCAACGCTAAAGCTCCAAGGCCGCTTAATAGCAACAATTTCATGTTACGCTCCTATCGTTGCGCGTCAGGCTCGCACAGGCGCACCCAAAGGTCCACACGAACAGCGCGTTAGGCCTGCGCAGCCTTTTCCTCAAGGGCCAACCATTCCTCTTCGGCATCCGATAGCGCGTTGTGACGTTCGATCAGCATGTCGGAGGCTTTGGCAAACTTCACCGGTTCGCGCGTAAACAAATCGGCGTCAGACATCAGCTCGCCCAGCTTGGCAATTTCCGCCTCAATCCGTGCGATTTCAGCGGGCAAGACCTCTAGGCGATGCTTTTCGGTAAATGAAAGGCCCGCGTCCTTGGACGATGGGGCCGCGTTCGCTTTGGACGATGATTTCGATGCGGATTTTGTCTCGGCCTTTGCCACGCTGCGATCGCCGCGTTGGCGAATGTAGTCGGACCACCCACCCGGATAGACAGTCGCCTCGCCATTGCCCTCCATCGCAATGGTTTGGGTCGCCACGCGGTCGATAAAGTCACGGTCGTGCGAGACCAACAAAACCGTGCCCTCAAAATCGGTGAGCAACTCTTGCAACAGATCGAGCGTTTCAATGTCGAGATCGTTGGTCGGCTCATCGAGAACCAAAAGGTTCGACGGCGCAGCCATGATTTTGGCCAAGAGCAAGCGGGCTTTTTCACCCCCGGATAAGGACGCCACGGGCGCGCGCGCTTGGGCCTCATTGAACAAGAACTCTTTGAGGTAGCCCACAACATGCTTGGGCGTGCCGCGCACCATGATCTGATCGGCTTTGCCCGAAACCCGCATATCCTTGTCTGAGGTCATCGCCTCCCACAAAGACAAATCTTCGCGCAGGTTTGAACGGGTCTGATCAAACACTGCCATATCCAGTTTGGTGCCGCGCTTGATCGTACCAGAATCCGGTTCCAATTCGCCCGTCAACATTTTGAGCAGGGTTGTTTTGCCGATGCCATTTGGACCGACAAAGGCAATGCGATCCCCTCGGCCAACCTTGATCGAGAAATCGCGCAGCAACGTGCGCTCGCCAAAGGCTTTTGAAATCCCTTCGGCCTCAATGACGCGCTTGCCAGAGGTCTCAGACACTTCCAATTCCATCGCCGCCGTCCCTTGGCGTTTGATCTGGCCCGCCTTGGTCTCGCGCAATTCAGCGAGGGCGCGCACGCGGCCTTGGTTGCGTTTGCGGCGGGCGGAAATACCCTCGACGGCCCAACGGGCCTCGGCCTTGATCTTGCGGTTTAGCTTGTGGCGCTCTTGGTCCTCTTCGTCCCAAATCTTGTCGCGCCATTCCTCGAACTGGGAAAATCCCTGTTCTTGGCGGCGCACGGCACCACGGTCGATCCACAATGTGGCACGGGTTAGCGCATTGAGAAAGGCACGGTCGTGCGAAATCAGAACATACGCAGTCTTTGTCGTCTTTAGCTCGTTTTCAAGCCACGCAATCGCCTCGATATCGAGGTGGTTGGTCGGCTCGTCGAGTAACATGAGTTCAGGCGCTTCGGCCAAAAGCTTGGCCAGAGCAGCGCGGCGGCGCTCCCCACCCGATGCGGTCGCGATCAAGCCATCCGGATTGAATTTCAACCCTTCGGCGACCATGTCGACCTTATAAGTCTCGGCGGGGTCCAACCCCGAAGCGGCAAATTCACCCAAGGTTTCGAACCCGTCCATTTTCGGGTCTTGGTCCATGTAGCCCACGGAAGTCGCAGGCCCAAGGACGCGTGAGCCGCTATCGGCCTCAACCAGACCCGCCATCACCTTCATCAAGGTGGACTTGCCCGAGCCATTCCGGCCAACAAGCGCGACACGGTCGCCCTCTTGGACAACGAGGCTAAGCCCCGCAAATACGGGATCACCGCCGAATGTCAGCGAGATGTCGGAGATCTGGAGAAGGGGTGCACGTGCCATGCGCAAACCGCTAGCCGCGCCCGCGAGAAAGGTCAACCTGCCACGACACGCATAACGCCGATGGGACGCAAATAATCACATAGCGACCGCGCGCAGCAGTCTTTTGCGGGCATCGGGAATCGACGCGATTTCAACGCCCGTAAACACATGCATCGTGCCCAACTGACGATCCACCACCGCGTGATCGGATACCCAGCCGCCCATCATCAGGTAGGTTTTGAGCAAGGGCGGCATGGCCCGCGCCGCACGTTTGGCATTCGGCTTGCGGCGCAAACGGGCGGCGAATTTGAACACATTGGGAGCTTTGATCTTTGGCAACCAGTGTTTGGGGCCGATATGGCGGTGTTTGAGCATGGCCAAGGCATCGCCGTGCACCATCCAATCCGTCCCCTCAAAGCTCGAGCACCCGAACAGAAGATCAATACCGCTTGCGTCGACATAGGCGGTCATCGCGGCCCATGCGATGCGCAACACATCGGCGTCTTGCCAGTCGGGGTGAATGCAAAAACGCCCCACCTCCATCATACGACCCTCATAGCGCGCAAGGGCGTCTAGGTCATAATACTGGGCGCAGTAACTGCGCGACAGATCACCACCGCACTGAAAGTCCTGAAAGCGGTAAGTACACACAAGCTGCCCCGTTTTGCGCTCTTCGATCAGAACATGACGGCACAGGGTATCAAAATCGTCGCGGTCCAATCCGCTACCTGACCCGCGTTGCCCGCGCGCCGTTACAAACGCGAGGTATCTCAAGCGCTGTGCGGCCTCGACATCCGCAGACGTGGCGGCAAAGCGCACAGTGAAACGCCCTTTGCGCGCAGAGATTGCTGGAAATACGGCCGCAAACATGGCGAAACACGCCCTCACTGATTGGCACGCACGGCACGCGCGCGGCATGGATCACTATGTGCCCGCACACTATCACACGCAAGTGTCACGTTCATATGACACCACTTAGGTGAAATGCCCCTTGCCCGCCAGACCGCGCGCCATATCTTTAGACCAACCACATGAGGGAGACGAATATGACTAAAGTCACCAAAACCGCCGCACAATGGCGTGAAGAGTTGGATGCAGAGACCTACCGCGTCACCCGCGAACACGGAACCGAACGCCCATACTCTCACGAAGGCTTCCCAAAAGAGCCGGGGATATTCACCTGTGCCTGTTGCGGTGCGGCCCTGTTCACCCAAGAGACCAAATATGAAAGCCATTGTGGCTGGCCCGCGTTTTACGCCCCCAAAAGCGATGCGCCCATTGGCGAGACGCGCGACACCACCCACGGCATGATCCGCACCGAGGTGCATTGCGACGATTGTGGCGCCCATCTGGGCCATGTGTTCGATGACGGCCCACAGCCCACGGGACAACGCTATTGCATCAACGGCGTATCGATCCGCTTTCATCCCAGTGACAACACCGCGAAAGCCTAAATAAAAAAGATCGCGGCCACATGAGGGCCGCGATCTTTTTCAGGATCAATTTGGAGCGCTATTGCAGCAATGAGCTGGTATCGATCCGGCCAAGGTTGCCGAACAACTGCTGAAGGAACGTCACACCGCGCGTATTCGCGGTTGTCACACGCCGCGACAAGGCCACGACACGGCCGTCAGACAGGCCAAACCGTTCAACATTGCTCACGACACCTTTTGCGTCGAATGAGATTGCTACGACCTGACGGTCAATTTCTTTTGGCGCAAACGCACCAAGGGTCTGAAACTGTGAGCGCACGTAATACCACCCTGTGGCATCCAAAAGCCCTTCGGCACTTGGGCGACCAATAGAACTTGCCACCGTCTGCATCGTGTCTGTCCCAACCGTGACCTGGTCCAACTCGGCCTCTGATGGCACATAGCCGTGATTGCGGGTCTGGGCCACACAGGCGCTCAATACGGCAATGGCCGCGACCGCAACACATGCGCGGATCAGACGTGTCATGGAAATGTGATCTGGACGCTTATACATATGCCCTCGTGCCTCTTCGCTCTTGTAATGCGCGAACGCGCCTCATATTCGGCTTATAGAAACACCGCCGAACGATCAAGGAGGCTTCACATGTCTAAAACCGGACTGACACATTGGGGGGTGCCTGTGCGCCTGAGCGATCTGAGTGCTTCACGGCCCCATAAATTCAAACTGGACCCCACGGCGGAGCATATGCAAAGCGTGGCGGATACGCTTGGGCTTGACGGATTGCGAAAGCTGCGCTTTAGCGGCACCCTCACCCCGATTGGCAAAAGCGATTGGCATCTCACGGGCGAGATCGGCGCAACCGTCACCCAACCCTGTGTGGCCACATTGCATCCCGTGGTGACGCGCCTCGACGAGCCTGTGGAGCGCAGCTACCTGTCGCACCTCACCGAGATGGAGGGCGACGAGACCGCCGAGGGCGATTCAGAAATCGAAATGCCCGAGGATGACACCCGCGAAGCCCTACCGGCGGAGTTGTCTCTCACGGACGTGGCGATTGAGGCGCTGGCTCTTGCATTGCCCGCATATCCGCGTGCAGAAGGTGCACAACTTGTCCGTACCCAATTCACCGAAAGCGGCAAAGACGCCCTGACGGATGATGACGTAAAGCCCTTTGCCGGCCTCAAAGCACTGCGTGACAAGCTGGAAAAAGACGACTAGAAGGACCAAAGAAAGTCCCGTGAACAAAGGGGTTGCAACATACACGATTCCGAGTATGTTCCCGGCCTCGTTTACGTGAACGATTTTCGCTTGCGGCGCAGCCAATGCGCAGCGCCCGCGAGGATCGCGAACTGGGCCAACTGGCCCGCGAACACTGGGCCTTTTGGTCCGCTCATGAGGGGCCGAATGGTCCGCAAATCGGGGCAATCGCCCCCATCTACCGAGGTTGTGACATGGCTGTCCCCAAAAGTAAGATTACTGGTTCCCGTCGCGGCATGCGTCGTTCGCATGATGCACTGGTTGCAAGTAACCCCACCGAATGTCCGTCTTGCGGCGAGCTCAAGCGTCCCCACCACGTGTGTGGCGCATGTGGCACTTACGCAGACCGTGAAGTAATTGCACAAGCCGACGAGATCGATCTCGACGACGACGCAGCATAAGCACCTTTTGGTGCCGACCCGATGAGCGACCAACCCACATCGCCCCTTCCCTCCTCCTCACCGGCCCTTGCGGCAGCTGATGGCGAAGCCAAAGGACGTTTGGGTGTTCTCATCGGGACAAAAGTCACGCTCTCCATCGATGCGATGGGAGGGGATAGCGGACCGGCGGCAGTAGTCGCCGGTATTTCGCGTTCTGCCGCCAAGAATGCGAACCTGAACTTTATCGTTCACGGCGACGAGGCGGAGCTGACCAAACTGCTCAAAAAGCGAAAAAACCTAAAAAATCGCGTTGAAATCCGCGCCACCACGGGCGTTGTGACGATGGGTGAAAAACCCTCCATGGCGATGCGGCGTACGGATACCTCCATGCGCTCGGCCATTGATGCTGTGCGCGATGGCGAGGCTCAGGCGGTTGTCTCGTGCGGCAATACCGGTGCGCTCATGGCGACATCTATGATCCGACTGCGTAAGTTGGAGGGGGTAAATCGCCCCGCGATTGCCTGTCTTTGGCCCTCTCGCAATGCGGGCGGGTTCAACGTCATGCTTGATGTGGGTGCCGATATTCGCGCCGATCAACAAGATTTGCTCCAATATGCCATGATGGGCGCATCCTACGCGCGCAATGGTCTTGGCCTTGAGCGTCCGCGCGTGGGCCTGTTGAACGTTGGCACCGAAGAGCACAAAGGCCGCGCAGAACTCAAAGTGGCCCACGAGATGATCGAAAAAGCTGCGGGCATCGGGTCTTACGAATACGTGGGATTCGTTGAAGGTGGCGATATTCCGTCCGATAAGGTTGATGTGATCGTCACGGACGGGTTCACGGGCAATGTGGCACTTAAAACGGGCGAAGGCACCGCGAAATTCGTCGGCGACTCACTCAAAACCGCATTCAAAGCCACGCCGTTGTCACGGATTGCCGCCCTGCTCGCGCTCACCTCGCTGCGCCGTTTGCAAAAGCGAATCGACCCGCGCCGCGTGAACGGCGGTGTGTTTTTGGGCCTCAAAGGCGCGGTTGTGAAATCTCACGGGTCGGCGGATGCCACAGGCGTGTCTGCCGCAATCAAACTTGCGTATGAATTGGCCGCGACCGGATTTACCGATCGATTGGCCGCACGGGTTGCATCTGCTGCAGCCTCAACGCAAACTGACGACCAACCATAAAAACAAGAACGAGAGTAGCGCGCATGACGGTTCGGGCAGTTGTAAAAGGCGTTGGCCACTATCTTCCGACACGCGTTGTGGAAAACGCCGAGTTCGAAAGAACGCTCGACACCACAGACGAATGGATTCGCACGCGCAGCGGCATTGAACGCCGCCATTTTGCCGCCGAGGGCGAAACCACATCTATGATGGGGGCCGAAGCGGCGAAAAACGCGCTCATCGATGCGGGGCTCACGGTTGCGGACATTGACGCGGTGATCGTCGCCACGTCCACCCCCGACCTCACCTTTCCCTCGGTGGCCACGATGGTCCAAAACGAATTGGGCATGCGACAAGGTTTTGCCTTTGACGTTCAAGCGGTCTGTGCCGGTTTCATCTTTGCGCTGTCCAATGCCAACGCTCAGATCGTTTCGGGTCAGGCCAAACGCATCCTTGTGATTGGTGCCGAAACCTTTTCGCGCATCATGGACTGGGAGGATCGCGGCACCTGCGTGTTGTTCGGTGATGGTGCGGGCGCCTTGGTTCTCGAGGCCCAAGAGGGCACGGGTACAAGTGCGGATCGCGGTATTTTGTCGACCGACCTCAATTCAGATGGCGCCTACCGCGAGATGTTGTTCGTTGATGGCGGTGTATCCACCACAGGCACCTCCGGAAAATTGCGGATGCAGGGCAACGCCTTGTTCCGCCAAGCCGTGCAGAAACTGGCCTCGACCGCCGAAACGGCCTTGGATCGTGCGGGCATCGCCCCCCAAGACGTCGATTGGGTCGTCCCGCATCAGGCCAATATCCGCATCATCGAAGGCACGGCGAAAAAGCTTGGCCTGCCGATGGAAAAAGTCGTGGTGACGGTCCAAGATCACGGCAATACCTCCGCCGCCTCGATCCCGCTTGCCATGTCCGTTGGCAAAGCCCGCGGTCAGATCAAACAGGGTGATTTGTGTGTGGCCGAAGCCATCGGTGGCGGCCTCGCGTGGGGCGCTGTCGTGTTGCGCTGGTAGCACACCACCACCAACACATCAGCCGCAGCGTCTAAAATATTCGCAAAACATCGCCTGCGCTGCACTGCGCAAGTCATTGATATTGACGGACGGTTCGTGACCTGCCAGTGTCAGGAAAACAACCTCGGGGGAGAGTTATGAGCAAAACTTTGACACGTATGGATCTGAGCGAAGCTGTCTTTCGCGAAGTTGGCCTGAGCCGCAACGAATCTGCGCAACTGGTCGAGAGCGTGTTGCAACACATGTCCGATGCATTGGTCAAAGGCCAATCTGTCAAAATTTCGTCGTTTGGAACCTTTTCCGTGCGTGCAAAATCCGAGCGCATTGGCCGCAACCCAAAGACTGGCGATGAGGCACCGATCCCTGCGCGCCGCGTGTTGACCTTTCGTCCCTCGCATCTGATGAAAGATCGCGTCGCCGCAGGCAACAAGCGCTAAGGCTCGGAATTCCCATGCAAAAATCGCCTGACGCCTTTCGCACGATTAGCGAAGTCGCAGATTGGCTTGACACGCCCGCGCATGTCTTGCGGTTCTGGGAAAGTCGGTTCACACAGATTAAACCCGTGAAACGTGCAGGTGGGCGGCGGTATTATCGGCCTGCCGACATGTCCCTGCTTGGCGGTATCAAAAAGCTGTTGCATGACGATGGAATGACCATTCGTGGCGTGCAAAAGCTGCTGCGTGAACATGGTGTTAAACATATCTCCGCGATGTCGCCGGAGATCGAAGGCTACACACCAGACGCCGTTGACGCGTCCGAATCTGATGTGATTGCGCCCGCGCCAATGGCGCTTGATGTGCCACAAGCCCCCGAAAATACCGAGACGACCCCAACAGTGGTGCCCTTTTCGCGCGCAAACGATCCAATTTTAGCGCCAGACACGTCCACTACGGCCCCGATCGAGACCCTGCTCGGCGCACCGATGAGCGTGTCTGATACACAGGGTGAGGCCATTGGCGACGACGAGGACGCGGCCATCACCGATGCGCCCGCTGACAGCCCTGCCGAGAGTGACGAGGCCGAGCAGGGTGAAGTCGACGCAGTCGCGCCCATAGACAATCAAATCAGCCTGTTTGACTTTGATCCCGTGGCGGATGACATTGAGGATGAAATCTCCTTGGTCAGTGAGCCAGACCCTGTTCTAGATCCTGCGCCCGAGGTTGATCACGACGAGATCGAAACGCCCGCAGTATTTGAGCCAACGGATGCCGTGCCCGTGGCCAAAGAGGATGTCATAGCATCCGAGCCGCGCCCGCCCGCGCCGACACACGCGCCAACACATGAGCCTCTATCCGCAATTTCAGCCGTGTTGGAGAAAGCGGACCCCTATCGCACAGACCGCGCGGACCGCAATGAACCGGCGATTGCGCCAGACGCCCCCACGCCTCTCGCAGATTTTGAGCCAGAAACCGATCCGATCGCGCCCAATACTGACGCGGCAGATGCCACGCCAGTGGATGCCCCTGACGCCTTTGCGCCAATAGATCCCGTTGACGTCCCATCATTGATAGAACCGCCAATTGATTTGCCCGACGATCTGTTGGACTCCGAGGGTGTCACGCATGCAGCGGTGCACCGCTCGCGCGTAGCCCTTGGTGCCGTCGATCCTACCGTTTTGGCATCCCTGTTGGAGCGCGCACAGGCGTTACGCGCGCGCCTTGATCACGCTGAGTAACGCCGAGCCGATAAATCTTTGCCTCACCTGAGAATTCGGGCATTTCACCCTTGCTCCTGTCGCCAAAATCCTTATGAAAGTCCCAGTTCGGGCTATAGCGCAGCCTGGTAGCGCGTCCGTCTGGGGGACGGAAGGTCGCAGGTTCGAGTCCTGCTAGCCCGACCACTAAACCCTCAAAACCGCCCGTCAGCATGGCTCTAAGCCTTTGCTTGCGGGCGGTTTTGCGTTAAGCGGTGTAAAACCGTATCGGGGGACGTGACATGGGTGTTTTGGCTGATAGTGCAATTCGCGAGATGATCGACAGCGGGGCCATTCGCGCCACTGTGCCGGTGATCGACGCTCAGGTGCAACCTGCGTCTCTTGATTTGCGATTGGGCAACCGCGCATGGCGGGTACGCGCCTCGTTCCTCACTGGCGACCAACGCACGGTCCATGACCGGCTTTCTGAATTCGAAATGCATCAGATCGACCTTACGGACGGCGCTGTCCTTGAAAAGGGCTGTGTTTATGTCGTG
>NZ_CBFHKW010000048.1:8395-19489 GCF_965656515.1 Celeribacter marinus | reverse complement strand
GCCGAAGTCGAAAGCGCACTCGTCGCCCACGCCGCCGTGGCCGAAGCCGCCGTGGTCGGATATCCTCATGAAATCAAAGGTCAAGGCATCTACGCCTATGTCACTTTGATGAATGACCAAGAGCCGAGTGATGCGCTCAAAAAGGAACTCGAGGTTTGGGTGCGCACCGAAATCGGCCCGATTGCAAAGCCTGATTTTATCCAGTGGGCACCGGGCCTGCCCAAAACCCGCTCCGGCAAAATCATGCGCCGCATCCTACGCAAAATCGCCGAAAACGACACCGGCAGCATGGGCGACATCTCAACCCTCGCAGACCCATCCGTTGTCGAGGATTTGATTGGAAACAGCATCTACAACCAAAGCTAGATCGCACCCAAAACCACATATGACGGAATGCCGCCCTTCGGGGCGGTTTTCTTTTGACCAAAACGGATAAATCGCCCAAATGATCCGCGATGTTTAACAGCCGTTAACCAAGCCTGCGCATAGTCGCGTCATGCATGTTGAACACATCACTGACGAATCCGACTGGTGCGCGCTCACCGACCGCGCCCATGCGCCCTTGGCCCAGCGGTGGCTCTATGGGGCTGGCGCGCAAGCCGTGGGGCGCAATGTGCACCGTGTTTTGGTTCTGGACGGGGACCGCGCCATCGCCGTGGCCCAAGCCGTGTGTCGCAAGATCGGCCCGCTCCCGATGGGCCTCGTCACCCAAGGTCCGTTGTTTATCGCGCCGTGTGATCCGCGCCGCGCCGTGCGTGCCTTGCGCCGCGCCCTCCCCCGTCTCACGGTAATGACCCCAAGCACACAGATGCGCCGCCTGTCATTGTCCGCGCCCACCGCCACTCTGGTTCTGGACCTCACCCAAAACGAGGAGGCACTGCGCGCAGGCCTCAACGCCAAATGGCGCAACGCGTTGAAAGTGGCGCAAACTCACCGCATCAAAGTCGCGCAGATCACTGCAACCAAGGCCGCCCTCACGCCGCTCTTACAGGCTGAAAAGCTGCGTCAATCGCACGCGCAATACCGCGCCGTGCCGCCCGAATTCACGCTTGCGCTTTTGTCCACAACGCCGCGTGCCTTTCGCCTGTATGAGGCGGCAGACGCCCAAATGCTGTTCTTGCGCCACGGCAACACCGCGACCTATCAAATGGGTCAAACCAACGCACATGGGCGCGCACACAACGCCCATAACCTGATCTTGTGGGAGGCGATGATGCGCCTGCGCGCCGAAGGCGTGGAGCGTTTGGACCTTGGCACTTTTGATGCGCTCAAAGCCCCCGATCTGGCGCGGTTCAAACTGCGCACGGGCGGCGCACAAGTGGTTTGGGCCCCCGCGCAATTGATGTGAACGCACAAAGGAAAAGCCCCACCACAATGGGCGGGGCTTTCCTGTAATGCTTTGAAATTGCTTACTTCATCGCCATGTCGGTGATGTCTGTCGTAAACGCGCCTGTGGGTTCTGCCGTGATCACGGGATCGGACCCGCCCGACATCAACGAGGCCACGGTGCGGGCGTAATCGGCGGGATCGAGCGCGCCATTGGAGCCAGCGGTGAGCTTGGCCACTTCGCCCATCATACGGATTTGATGACCTTCGGTTTGCGCACCCGTCTCGTCGTATTCAAGCACGATCATCGCCGCCTCTTCGGGGTTTTGCTCGGCCCATTTCCACCCTTCCATCGACGCGGAGACGAAGCGCGCCAGTTTGTCCTTCATCGCGGCATCTTCGAGTGTGGATTCAAGCACGTAAAGTCCGTCCTCAAGTGTCGCAACACCCTGATCCTCATATTTGAACGTGATCAGATCGTCGGCGGAAATGCCCGCATCGATGACCTGCCAGTATTCATTATAAGTCATGGTCGAGATGCACGCCGCCTGTTTTTGCAGCAGCGGATCAACGTTAAAGCCCTGTTTGAGCACCTCGACGCCATCGTCGCCACCCTCAGTGGACAGACCCAATTGGCTCATCCATGACAAAAACGGATATTCGTTGCCGTAGAACCAAACACCAAGCGTCTTGCCCGCGAAATCCTCTGGGCCGGTGATACCGCTTTCCTTGAGACAGGTCAGCATCATGCCGGACGACTTGAACGGTTGCGCAATATTCACCACGGGCGCACCATTTTCACGTGCGGCCAAGGCGGATGGCATCCAGTCAACCATCACATCCGCGCCGCCACCGAGCAACACCTGAACAGGGGCCACATCGGGTCCACCCGGTTTGATCGTCACATCGAGATCCGCCGCCTCGTAGAACCCCTTTTCAAGGGCCACATAGTAGCCGCCGAACTGTGCTTGCGTGACCCATTTGAGTTGCAGCGTCAGCTCGTCGGCGGCCTGCGCCCCCGCCGTCATCGCCGTCAACGCAATCGCGCTTGTGAGTAGCTTTTTCATATCTAACAACCTCCAAGTTGTGACTGCCGAGGTTTTCCTCGTGCAGTTTATATGCGGTCACCCGCGTTGTGAGGGGTGCCAAAAGGTGACCCTCTTTTCAATCAAGGCGACAAGCCCGTAAAGAGCCGTGCCAGTCAGCGCTGATATGGTGATTTCAGCCCAAACCATGTCCGTTGCCAAGCGCCCCATCTCGGTTGTGATCCGAAATCCCATACCGCGAATGGGGGAGCCGAAATATTCGGCAACAATAGCGCCAATAAGGGCCAAAGTTGTCGAAATTTTAAGCCCGTTGAACACAAATGGAAGCGCCGCAGGGATCCGCAATTTCACAAGCGTGGCCATATGCCCCGCCGCATAGGTGCGCATCAAATCGCGCTGCATCGTATCTGTCGACGCCAACCCGCCAAGCGTGTTTACCAACATCGGGAAGAACACCATGATGGCCACCACCGCCGCTTTGGACTGCCAATCGAACCCGAACCACATGACCATGATCGGGGCCAATCCGACAATCGGCAGAGCGGCCATAAAGTTCGCCACGGGTAAAAGACCGCGCTTGAGAAAGTCATAGCGATCAATGACTAAGGCCACGGCAATCCCTGCGGCGCTGCCCATCCAAAGCCCGTTCAACGCGCCTTTGACCACGGTTTGTACCCAGTCCTCCCACAAGATCGGCAACGACCCCATGATGGCCGCGCCTATGGCGGTTGGTGGCGGCAAGAGCGCCGGAGAAATCTCGAAGAGCCACACGGCGATTTCCCAAAGGAGCAACACCAAAAGGCCAAATCCCGCGGGGTAGGCAACGCGTTCGACCTGCGTATCGGCGCGTCTCATGCGGGTCGCCCTCCCATGGCGCGGCGCATGATTTTCTCAATCGCGCCCACTGTGAATATCAAAACGGCGGCCAAAATCGCCGCGGCAAACAACGCCGCCCACATGATCATCGGCTCACCAAACTGCGATCCGATCAACATCCGCGCGCCAAGGCCCGAGATGGCACTGGTCGACAATTCGCCCACAACCGCGCCGACAAATGCCGCCGCCACGCTCACCTTGAGCGAGGCAAAGAAATACGGCATCGAGGCAGGAACGCGTAGTTTCCAAAACACGGCCGTGGGTTTCGCGCCGTAGGTGCGCAGCAAATCCAATTGCATATGATCAGGGCTCGACAGCCCTTTGACCATGCTGACCATCACGGGGAAAAAGCTCAGGTATGCGGCGATGATTGCCTTGGGGACCAAGAGCGATCCTGCGCCAATGGCGTTGCTCAGCACCACAATCATCGGGGCCAATGCCACAATAGGGACGGTTTGCGAGATGATCGCCCACGGCATCAAACTCAACCGTCCGATGCGGCTCAACACAATGATCGCGGCCAGTGAGACGCCAACAACAATGCCCAAGGCAAAGCCCCAAAGCGTTGTTTTTAATGTAATTATACCTTGGTAGACCATTGACCTCTTTGACGTGATCTTTTTCAACGCGGTGGTTTTCCACAACTCTGCGGCGACCTGATGCGGGACGGGCAAGAGCGGGCGGGCCTGTTGCATCGTGTCGCGGACCACCTCGGAAAAGCTGGGGGTTGTGCCCGCACGCGCGGCTTGGTCATAGGTCCATGTGGCATTCATTTTGATCGCTGCGGCGTACCACACGATGAGCAAAACGGCGACGACAGCGAGGACAGGACGGATGTGTTTCATGCACGCCTCCCTGCCGTGGGCGCCGCGTCATGCGCGCACGCACACCCGCGCGCTATGTTTGAGCAAAACCTCATTGCTCATGCCCCGCGCGCAACCCCTCGCGCACACGGTGCGCAATCTCGATAAACTCTTTGCTGTCGCGAATATCGAGGGGGCGTTCCTTGGGCAGCGGGCTTTCAATCACGTCCGTAATGCGCCCAGGTCGCGGTGACATGACCACAATTTTGGTCGACAAATAGACGGCTTCGGGGATGGAGTGGGTCACAAATCCAATGGTTTTCTCGGTGCGCGCCCAAAGTGCCAAAAGCTGCTCGTTGAGGTGATCACGCACGATCTCGTCCAGCGCGCCGAACGGCTCATCCATCAGTAAGATATCCGCGTCAAACGCAAGCGCACGGGCGATGGACGCGCGTTGTTGCATCCCGCCCGAAAGCTGCCAAGGGAACTTTTTATCGAACCCGACAAGGTCCACAAGTTCTAGCACTTTTCGAACATGTTCGGCCTGATCCGCCTTGGAATAGCCCATAATTTCGAGTGGAAGTTTCACATTTCCTGCAATTGTCCGCCACGGGTACAGCCCCGCCGCCTGAAACACATAGCCATAAGCCCGCGCGCGCCGCGCCTCCTCAGGCGTCATGCCATTGACCGAGAGCGCCCCGCCCGTGGGCGTCTCCAACCCCGCGATACAGCGTAGAAATGTGGTTTTCCCGCAACCGGATGGCCCGATGAAGGAGACAAAATCACCCTTGTTAATCTCGAGATTAACACCTTTTAGCGCCTGAATAGGTCCGTCATTTGTCTCAAATGTCAGGTCCACATTTTGCGCGTCGATCACTGGTTTATTCATAAGTTTTGTCGTCCCCTCAAGCGGCATGGGATGACCCCACACCGCCGCCCCTTTTTGTCTTAAACGCCGGTCGCCGGAATGCCCGAACGCAGCACGGGCTGCGGTGCGGTCAACTCTTTCCACTTCGACAACGCCGTGTTCACGGTCGCATTCGGATCGCGCGCCACGAATTCACCATGTCCCTCTTTGGTGGTCAATTCACCGTCTGTGACGGCGACATAGCCACGGCTCAAAACGTAGCGTGGCAAACCTGAAACTTCGATCCCCTCGAACACATTATAATCAATCGCCGAGGCTTGGGTGTCGGCGCTGATCACCTTGGTCTTGTTGGGATCGAGAACGATGATATCGGCATCTGCCCCCACAAGGACTGCGCCCTTTTTCGGATAACAATTCAATATCTTGGCGATGTTCGTTGAGGTCACAGCGACGAATTCGTTCATCGTGATCCGACCCGTTTCAACCCCCGTGGTCCACAACACGGGCAAGCGATCCTCAAGGCCGCCTGTCCCGTTCGGGATCTTGGAAAAATCGCCGATGCCATTGCGCTTTTGCTCGGTCGTAAAGGCACAGTGATCGGTCGCGACACACGACAACGTGCCAGAGGCCAGACCCGCCCACAGGCTGTCTTGGTGGTGTTTATTGCGAAATGGCGGTGACATCACACGGCGCGCCGCGTGGTCCCAATCCTCATGGAAATACTCGCTCTCGTCGAGCACAAGGTGCTGAATGAGCGGCTCGCCCCAGACCCGTTTGCCCTGCATTTTTGCGCGCCGGATCGCCTCGTGGCTTTCCTCGCAGGACGTATGCACAACATAAAGCGGCGCGCCGGCCATATCGGCAATCATAATGGCGCGGTTCGTGGCCTCACCCTCTACCTGAGGCGGGCGCGAATAGGCGTGCGCTTCGGGGCCGGTGTTGCCCTCGGCCAAAAGTTGCGCGGTGAGTTCGGCCACCACATCGCCATTTTCGGCGTGCACAAGCGGGGTCGCACCAAGTTCGGCACAGCGTTTGAACGAGGCATAAAGCTCGTCGTCATTCACCATCAACGCGCCTTTGTAAGCGAGGAAGTGTTTGAAACTGTTGATCCCTTTTTCTTGCGTGATGATTTTCATCTCATCAAAGACCTGTTCGCCCCACCATGTAATCGCCATGTGAAACGAATAATCGCAAGCGGCGCGCGCCGATTTATTGTCCCACACCTTGAGCGCATCCAAGAGGCTCTCACCAGGGGCGGGCAGACAAAAATCGACCACCATCGTGGTGCCACCCGCAAGTGCCGCGCGGGTGCCAGAGGCGAAATCATCGGCGCTATACGTGCCCATAAACGGCATCTCGAGGTGCGTATGCGGGTCGATCCCGCCCGGCATCACGTAACATCCCGTTGCGTCCAACACCTCATCACCCGTCAAATCAGGGCCGATCTCGACGATGACGCCACCGTCGATTTTCACGTCCGCTTTATAGGTCAGGTCAGCGGTGACAACGGTGCCGCCTTTGATCACTTTGGTCATCTTGTCTCTCCTTGTCGGGGGCGGCGCATCTGTCGTGCCCCTGCCCGCATCTGAACTCTCTTAGTCTACAATTTGCGCCGTCTCCAACACCGCGTGCAACAACACGTCTGTCCCTGCGGCGGCCCATTCGGGGCTGATGTCCTCGGCCTCGTTGTGGCTTAACCCGTCCACGCAGGGGCACATGATCATCGCCGTGGGGGCGACATCGTTGATCCAACAGGCATCGTGGCCCGCGCCGGAAATGATGTCCATGTGGCTATACCCCAACCGTTCAGCGGCGGAGCGCACCGCGCCCACCAGTGTCTCGTTAAACGCGGGTGGCTCGAACTGGCCCGAGATTTTGGCCTCGAACGTGACACCGATCTCCTCGCACAGCTTGGGCGCGCGCTCCATCAATTCCGCCTGCATCGCGTGCAGCTTTTCGGGGAGATGAGAGCGGATATCGACGGTGAACACCACCTTTCCGGGGATCACATTGCGCGAATTGGGGTAGACGTCGATGTGGCCAATCGCGCCCACCGCGCCCGGTTGGTTGGCCATGGCGATCTCATGGACCAACTCGGTGATCAACGCCAAACCGCGACCTGCGTTCTTGCGCATGGTCATTGGCGTGGACCCTGTGTGGCTGTCCTTGCCCGTCACCGTGCATTCGATCCACCGCAGCCCCTGACCGTGGGTGACAACACCGATATCTCGCCCCTCGGCCTCCAAAATAGGACCTTGCTCGATGTGCAGCTCAAACATCGCGTGCATTTTGCGTGCGCCGACCTGTTCGTCACCGACCCAGCCGATGCGCTTCAACTCATCGCCGAATGTTTTGCCCTCGGCGTCCGTGAGGCCGTAAGCCCACTCTTGCGTGTGGCGGCCCGTAAAGACACCAGAGGCGAGCATGGCGGGGGCAAAGCGCGTCCCCTCCTCATTGGTCCAGTTGGTCACCACAATCGGGTGCTTGGTCTTGATGCCAAGGTCATTCATGGTGCGCACCGCTTCCAATCCGCCAAGCACGCCCAAAACGCCATCATATTTGCCGCCCGTAGGTTGGGTATCAAGGTGGCTGCCGATGTAGACCGGCAACGCATCGGGATCGGTTCCTGCGCGGGTGGCAAACATATTGCCCATGGTGTCGACGCCCATGCTCATCCCCGCGGCTTCACACCATGACTGGAACAACGCGCGCCCCTCGCCATCCGCATCCGTGACGGTTTGGCGGTTGTTGCCCCCCGCCACACCCGGTCCGATTTTGGCCATCTCCATGAGACTGTCCCAAAGGCGGGCTGGGTTGATCTTGAGGTTGGTACGATCGGCCAAGACGCCTGATGATCCACTCATGATATGCTCCTTTTCGCGACGACAATCACGCTCTCGTGATCACGTTCTTTTTTCACTCGTCAGGACAGGTGCGCGCCCTAACTCCATTTCAATAGCAACACAGGAGGATCCCATGTTCAAAGGTCTAACACGTTCACTAGCCATCATCATGGCGCTCATGGTCGGCGCACCCGCCCTTTTGGTCATTGCGATCGAATAGGCTTAGTCGATCTCACGGAGCACATCGGCCAGAGTTCCCACCAATGTGTCGATGTGTTCCTTTTCAATGATAAGCGGCGGTGACATCGCGATGATATCGCCCGTTGTGCGCACCAAAATCCCCTTATCGTAGGCCTTGAGAAAGGCAGAGAAAGCGCGTTTTGTCGGCGCGCCCTCAATCGGTTCCAACTCAACTGCGCCAATCAATCCCTCATTGCGAATATCCACCACATGCGGCAAGCCCTTGAGGCTATGAAGCGCATCAGCCCAGTAATCCGCCAGTCCGGCAGCACGCGCGAACAGACCCTCCTCGGCATAGGTTTCCAGAGTGGCCAGTCCTGCCGCCGCCGCAATCGGATTGCCCGAATAGGTGTAGCCGTGGAACAACTCGATCACATGCTCGGGACCATTCATAAAGGCATCATGGATCTCTTTGGTCGCCAACACCGCGCCCATCGGAATAACGCCGTTGGTCAATCCCTTGGCGCAGGTGATCAAATCAGGCATCACACCGTAATGTTCGGCGGCAAAGGATGACCCAAGGCGGCCAAAGCCGGTGATCACCTCGTCAAAGATCAGCAAAATTCCGTGTTTCGTACAGATGTCGCGCAGACGTTTGAGATAGCCCTTGGGCGGCAACAACACGCCCGTTGATCCCGCCATCGGCTCGACGATCACCGCCGCGATGGTTTCGCCGCCGTGCAACGCCACGATGCGTTCCAACTCGTCGGCCAATTCCGCGCCATGCTCCGGCTGTCCACGTACAAAGCGGTTGCGATCCGGCAAATGGGTGTGTGGGAGATGGTCAACACCGTTCAACAGCGTGCCGAACATCTTACGGTTGGTGACAATGCCGCCCACCGAAATGCCGCCAAAGTTCACACCGTGATACCCACGTTCGCGGCCAATCAAACGGGTGCGCTCGCCCTGCCCCTTTGCACGGTGATAGGCCAATGCGATTTTGAGCGCCGTCTCGACGGATTCAGATCCGGAGTTGGTGAAAAACACATGCTCGAATGGCGCGGGTGCCATATCAACCAGCTTTGTGGCCAGTTCAAACGCCTTTGGGTGGCCCATCTGAAATGCGGGCGCATAATCAAGCTCGGCCACTTGTTTTTGTATCGCTTCGACAATCTTGGGGCGATTGTGACCGGCATTACAGCACCACAGCCCCGCCGTGCCGTCCAGAACCGCGCGCCCGTCCGAGGTGCGATAATGCATTCGGTCCGCAGATACGAACATCCGTGGCTCTTTTTTAAATTGACGGTTCGCCGTAAACGGCATCCAGAACGCAGATAGGTCGTTCGGCCGTGTGTCGCCATCCATCGCCATGATTTCCCTCTTATCCCTAATTGGTTTGGACATATTTAAAATGCCTCGCATCACCCTGCGACGGGTTTGACCATTTGGTCAAGAGAAGCGTAACAATAGCGGGTCCGCGCATGCACGCGTCTCAGGTATAAAGATGCAAAAAAACTGGGCACTTTACTGATAAGGTTGGTTTTAAGGCGATTCTAACTTCGGTTTGGCGCTTTTTTTGGCGAGGATCGACGAGCGATCGTAAACCACACGAGATATGTGAAGGAATCAGAGGTCCATGCCTGAAAATAAACCGCGTACCAGAATTCAAAAGCGAAACTCCGAAACCATTCTGGATGCCGCGCTGGATGTCTTTTCACGCAATGGCTTTCGTGGGGCCACGCTCGACCAGATCGCCAAAGAGGCGGGATTGTCCAAGCCGAATCTGCTGTATTATTTTCCGTCAAAGGTCGCGATTCACCGTGGCTTGATCGATACGTTGATGGCCAACTGGCTGGATCCGCTGCGCGAAATCGATGCGGATGGCGATCCCGTTGAGGAAATTGTCGCCTATGTTTTGCGCAAACTCGACATGGCGCGCGAATATCCCCGTGAGAGCCGGCTGTTTGCCAACGAGATTGTACAAGGCGCGCCGAACATCATGGATAAGATCGAAGATGAGCTAAAAACGCTAGTCGAAGAAAAAGCCGCCGTGATTACACAGTGGATCGACGCCGGACATTTGCGCCCTACCGATCCCTATCATCTGATCTTTTCGATCTGGGCCACAACCCAGCACTATGCTGATTTTGATGCACAAATTCGCGGGATCATCACACCTGTTGGCGAGACACATTTCGATGATGCGCGGCTCTTTTTGGACACGATGTATCGGCGCATGTTGACGCCGTAGACGCCACGCGGCGATCCGCGCACGCGTTAACCAACACATGTGAAACCTGTGGATATTGATCGGGTGGTAAGGATTTGCGTCGTTATCTATCAGGTGGTGGGGGCTCCTTTTGAAAGGGAGCACGAGCATGTCCGATTTCAACGGTATGCCAGCTTTCGGAGTTGGGGGGCTTGCCATGCGGCACCCGCCCGAAACTTCAAAGCAAGCGGTGCCCGAAGTTGCAAAAACTGCGACAGACGGGTCTGCGACAAGCAAACGGGGTGATACCTCGAGCGACCAGAATGGCGCGTATTCTCAAACCAAACGTGACTCTGTTGTCTCCGAGCAGCAGCGCAAAGATGCTGTGCGCGACGAAACTGTTTTGACGGGGCCAACGCCGGCCTTTCAGGCCAGTATTCTCGAGGTCGAAAAAGATCTGCGCAATGTTATTGCACGGGTTGAGGCCAAGCGGACGCAGCAGTCTGACGAAGCCGCAATTGCCCCGCGCGCCGCCCAAAGTGACGTGCAAGCCGCGCAAAAAACGGATAGTCCCGAGGCATCGCACGATGGCGCGGCCAAAGGCGTGGCTGATGTATCGAAGGCGGGGTCCGTTGATCGTGGAGAGGCCCCTGAACAGGTGCGTGATGCGCCTGCGCCTCAGACTGTGCCTGCACCGTCTCAATCGGGTGATCCCGAGGCCGCACATAGTGGACCTGCCGCAACCCAAAGCACGCCTTACTCGCCGCCGTCCTAAGCGGCGCGTAGGATTTGTACCGGTGTCAGGATGGCGCCGGTCTCACGGATGTGCGGATCCCGTTTTGATCCGACCTCCATCACATGGCGCAAGACGCCGTGCCCCACCAACCCAAACCCCCGCGCCTGAAACAGGACACGGGGGCAAAAGGGTCGTATGCCTCACCTC
>NZ_CBFHKW010000048.1:0-8385 GCF_965656515.1 Celeribacter marinus | reverse complement strand
ACACACAGGCGAAGGGGGTGTTTTGTCATGGGCCGCCGCGCGCTATTCGCCCGCGACCGCCGCCACATTATTGGGATGCGTGGTCCAGTTCGCGTAATCGCCAACCACCTGACCCGTGCGCGCGTCTATATCGCCTTTGTCGAGCGTTTTCATGGTGATACAGTTCTCCACAGGGCAAACATTCACACATAGATTGCAGGCAACGCATTCATCGTCTTTCACGGTGAACACACGATCGGCGGTCATCTCGATCGCTTGGTGCGAGGTATCTTCGCACGCGGCGTAACAGCGTCCGCAACTGATGCAATCGTCTTGGTTGATGACCGCTTTGGTGACGTGGTTGAGGTTGAGGTATTGCCAGTCAGTGACGTTGGGCGTGGCCTTGCCAACCAACTCATCCACCGTCATATTTTTCTCGTCAAGGTACTGGCTCAGCCCCGAAATCATCTCTTCGACGATCTTGAACCCATAGGTCATCACCGCCGTGCAGACTTGAACATTGCCCGCGCCAAGCGCCATGAATTCCGCCGCATCGCGCCATGTGGTCACGCCGCCAATGCCCGAAATCGGCAAGCCCGCGGTGGCCGGGTTGCGCGCAATTTCGGCCACCATGTTGAGCGCAATCGGTTTGACCGCAGGACCGCAATAGCCGCCATGCGTGCCCTTGCCGTCAATCATCGGCTCGGGCGAAAACGCATCCAAATTCACGGAGGTAATGGAATTGATCGTGTTGATCAGCGATACGGCATCCGCCCCACCGCGCAACGCCGCCTCGGCGGGTGCAAGGATATTGGTGATGTTCGGCGTCAATTTGACGATGACGGGAAGACCCGTCGACTCCTTGCACCACCGCGTCACCATCTCAATGTATTCAGGCACCTGCCCAACGGCGGCGCCCATTCCCCGCTCGGCCATGCCATGCGGACAGCCAAAGTTTAGCTCGAACCCGTCGCACCCCGTCTCGGCGATGCGCGGAATGATCGATTTCCAACTTTCCGCATCACACGGCACCATCACAGAAGCAATCAGCGCACGGTCTGGATAGTCCTTTTTCACGCGGGTCATTTCCTCGAGGTTCACCTCCAACGAGCGGTCGGTGATGAGTTCGATGTTGTTGAGGCCCAACAAACGACGATCCGCGCCGAAAATCGCGCCATAGCGTGGCCCGTTGACGTTGACCACGGGCGGGCCTTCCTCGCCGAGTGTTTTCCACACGACACCGCCCCACCCCGCCTCAAACGCGCGGCGCACGTTGTACTCTTTGTCCGTTGGCGGCGCGGAGGCCAGCCAGAACGGATTGGGAGAGGTGATGCCGCAAAATGTTGTTGTTAGATCAGCCATGTCTTAGCCCTCGCCCATAAGAAATTTATGCATGTTTTCAGCACCATCTCGACCTTCGGCCACAGCCGTCACGGTGAGATCCTCACCGCCAAGGGCACAGTCGCCCCCCGCCCAAACCCCGTCGATGGAGGTGCGTCCACGTGTATCGACGGCGATTTTGCCGCGCTCCAACTCAAGGCCGTCTGGCGCCCCTTTGAGAGACTGACCAATGGCCATAAAGACGTGATCAGCCGCGATCCGCACCGTCTCACCCGTCCCCGTCAGGCGTCCGTCCGCGTCCGTGGTATATTCAAACTCGACCTCGGCGCATGTCCCGTTGCCATGCACGGCCACGGGTTGCGCGTTATACAAGATTTGCACGCCCTTAGATGTGGCGAGGTCTTGCTCGAACGGGGAGGCGCTCATGCGATCACGTCCGCCACGGTAGGCGATTGTGACGTTTTGTGCGCCCAAAAGTTTGGCCTGCACTGCGGCGTCAACGGCCGTCATACCGCCCCCGATCACCACGACATTGCGCCCGATAGGCAGCGTGGATACATCGGTGGACTGGCGCAAATCAGAAATGAAATCAACAGCATCAAGGACGCCGGATTTGTCGACACCCTCGATCTTGAGCGCATTGACGCCACCAAGCCCGATGGCCAAAAACACCGCATCAAAATCGGATATCAACGCGGTTAGGCTAAGATCATCGCCAAGCACATGGCCCGTCTCGATTGTGATTCCGCCGATCTTGACCAACCAATCCACCTCGGCCTGTGCAAAATTGTCGGGCGATTTATAAGATGCGATGCCAAATTCGTTCAGGCCGCCCGCTTTGGCGCGCCCGTCATACATCGTGACGCTGTGGCCATAGCGCGCCAACCGGTGCGCCGCCGCCAGCCCCGCGGGCCCCGCGCCAACAACCGCAACGCGCTTGCCCGTGTCGGCCGCACGGGTGAAGGGATGCGTGCCCTTTGCCATCAATGTATCTGTGGCGTAGCGTTGCAAACGCCCGATTTCGACAGGCTTGCCCTCGGCAACTTCGCGCACACAGACCTCTTCGCATAGGGTTTCCGTGGGACAGACCCGCGCGCACATCCCGCCCAAGATATTGGCGTCAAAGATGGTTTTTGCCGCCGCCTCAGGCGTGCCCGTGGCAATCTGGCGAATGAACAGCGGCACGTCGATTGATGTTGGACAGGCCGTCATACACGGCGCATCATGGCAAAAATAGCATCGGTCGGCGGCAACGAGCGCCTCATGGGCGTCCAGTGGCGGATGAAGATCGGAAAAATTATCTGAATACGCATCAGGATCGAGACGTCCTGCGGCAATCCCTGATGTAAACAAGGTGTTTGGCATGTGATGTGATCCTGCATAGTTGCGCGTGTTTGTCGTAACGTCTGTGGGTCGTTGAGCGACAGCGTGGACGACAAACCCATTTTTGATCAAGTGGTAAATTTTATTTAGGGCGAAATAATCGCTCTTTTACGGCCCAAGTAGACAAATATTAGGTCGCATCCGCCTAATTCATGTGCATTTTGCAGACATACGCGTGGCCAATCGCGTTTTTCGCGGGTTTTCACGGACCCTGACGTGACGTATAAGCGTTAAAAGCAGATTGACATGAGCTCGCAATAGACGGGCGGTATAATAAGTTGGATAACATGACAAAACAAAATGACGCCGATGTGGCCTTCATTCAGGCACTTGCCGAATTGCTCAACTCCAATGACCTCACCGAGGTTGAAGTCAAACGCGAGTATGGCGAAAATGACCGCCTCAATGTGCGCGTTTCCAAAGCACAAGAGATCGTGCATGCCGCACCCGCCGCCTATGCCGCACCTGTCGCCGCCGCACCCGTTGCCGCAGCACAAGCCGCGCCAGCAGACGCCGCACCCGCCGATCCACGCCAAGATCCTAACTGTGTGCCCTCCCCGATGGTTGGCACCGCCTACCTGTCGGCCGAACCGGGCGCCGCCGCGTTTGTAAAGATCGGCGATAGTGTCGAAGAGGGTCAGACCGTATTGATCATCGAAGCCATGAAAACGATGAACCACATCCCCTCGCCCAAATCCGGCACGATCAAACGCATTCTGGTTGACGACGGCACCCCCGTCGAATTCGGTGCGCCTTTGATGATCATCGAATAAGGACGGGTTCCTGATGTTCGATAAAATTCTCATTGCCAACCGTGGCGAAATTGCGCTGCGCGTGATCCGTGCGTGTCGTGAAATGGGTATCGCCTCGGTGGCGGTCCATTCCGAGGCAGACTCGGACGCGATGCACGTGCGCATGGCCGACGAGGCCGTCTGCATTGGCCCGAATTCGTCAACGCTGTCCTACCTGTCATTCCCCGCGATCATTGCCGCGTGCGAGATTACGGGCGCGCAGGCCATCCACCCCGGATACGGGTTCTTGTCCGAAAACGCGGCCTTTGTTCAGATCGTAGAGGATCATGGGCTGGCCTTTATCGGACCATCGGCGGAGCATATCCGCCAGATGGGCGACAAGATCACCGCAAAAGAGACCGCTAAAATCCTCGGCATTCCCGTGGTTCCCGGCTCTCCGGGTGGCGTGCCTGACGTGGAAACGGCCAAAAAACTCGCCGCCGAAATGGGCTACCCCGTCATCATCAAAGCCACCGCAGGTGGCGGTGGACGCGGCATGAAAGTCGCCGAAAGCGAAGAGGTTATCGAGACTGCCTTTCGCACCGCGCGCTCCGAATCCAAAGCCGCATTCGGCAATGACGAAGTGTATATGGAGAAATATCTCCAAAAGCCGCGCCACATCGAAGTCCAAGTGTTCGGCGACGGACAAGGCGGCGGCGTTCATTTGGGCGAACGCGATTGCTCGTTGCAACGGCGTCACCAAAAGGTCTTCGAGGAGGCTCCAGGCCCATCGATCTCCCCCGAAGAGCGCGCCGAAATCGGTGGCATCTGTGCACGCGCGATTGCCGAAATGGGCTATCGCGGCGCGGGGACAATCGAATTCCTCTACGAGGATGGTCAGTTCTTTTTCATTGAAATGAACACACGTTTGCAGGTGGAACACCCTGTGACCGAGGCGATTTTCCGTCAAGATCTGGTGCGCGAGCAAATTCGTGTCGCGGCTGGTCAAAAGCTATCGTTCACACAAGATGACTTGGTGATTGACGGTCACTCGATCGAGGTCCGGATCAACGCCGAACGTCTGCCGAATTTTGCCCCATGCCCCGGTAAGATTACACAGTACCACGCGCCGGGTGGATATGGTGTACGGATGGATAGCGCGCTTTATGATGGCTATTCGATCCCGCCCTATTACGACAGCTTGATCGGAAAATTGATCGTGCACGGTCGTGACCGTCCCGAGGCGTTGGCCCGTCTCAAACGCGCTCTTGGCGAGTTGATTGTGGACGGCGTGGACACCACCGTACCGCTGTTCCATGCGCTGCTCGAAGAGCCCGATGTGTTGTCCGGCAACTACAACATTCACTGGCTTGAGAAATGGCTTGCCGTGAATATGCCGACCTAATCGCGCCATCCCGCGCTGTGTTTCAAAGGCCCGCAGGTATCATGCGGGCCTTTTCTTTTGCTCAAAGACACGTCATTTTGCGCCGATGGACCACACCGAACTCACGCCCGAGATGTTGCTCAATGCCTACGCCAACGGGGTGTTTCCGATGGCCGAAAGTGCCGATGATCCCACGATATTTTGGGTGGACCCTGAACAGCGCGGGATTGTGCCTCTGGATCAGTTCCACCTGTCGCACTCCCTCGCCCGCACGATCCGCCGCGCGCGCGTCACCGTCACCCTCAACCACGCGTTTGAAGAGGTCGTAACGGGCTGTGCGGCGCGCGATGAGACATGGATCAACGCCACAATCTTTGATCTGTACGCCAAAGTTCACGCTCTTGGCTATGCGCAGTCGATCGAGGTTTGGGACGGCACGGAGTTGGTCGGCGGGGCCTATGGCATCACCCTTGGCACGGCGTTTTTCGGCGAGAGCATGTTTTCGCGCAAAACCGATGCGTCAAAAATTGCACTGGCCTATTTGGTCACGCACCTGAAACGTACGGGCTTCACCCTACTCGACACACAGTTTATCACGCCACATCTGGCGTCCCTTGGTGCCATTGAGATCCCGCGTGCACAGTATCACACCCTGTTGGATGGCGCACTTGAGCGCGAGGCAGAGTTTCGGGAGTTTGTAACGCCGCCGTCCGTTCAGGACGTGCTACAGTTGAGAACCCACGCGTCATAGCGGGGATGATCCATCGCATTCAGGGCCGGACTGGATGAGATCATCCATCCTTGAAACACTGGTAAATCAATGCCATCGACGCTTACGTCCAAATAGGCGTAGGCATCACCGGACGGGTTGCCAACGGGATAGCGACAATCGTCAAGTCGCATGGAGACGAACCCCCATGTGGCCGTTTGTCCGCGTGCGATGGAAATGTCTTCGACGCGGCCCGTGAGTTTATCCAGAACACGGATAACGGCCCCTGTGCCGCTCGCAACACTCTCTTGCGTCTCGGTTGTAATATCGAACAATTCGCGTTGAAATCCCTCGTCAGGCAGCGCTTGTAATTGCTCTAGCGACAACCCGCCAAAGCCGATTGCGCTATCATCTAGGGGCGTCTCAACGATCGAGCCGATTCCGGTTTGCAAATCGTCGGTAAACCCCGTGTCCTGCGCCCACGCCGCACCAGTGCTTGCAATCAGCGCCACAGACATCATGAGCGCGCGCGAGATCATTCCGCGCTTCCGTTTCCGGTCACGAATTTGAGCATAAGGTTGATGAGGCTCACGGCCCCTTGGGTGTCCGCGATAACTTGTCCGTCCTCGAATTCGAACATCGAGCCGCCCGGAACCAACTCGACGAAACTCCCCCCCAACAGACCCTCAGAGGTGATCAGAGCGGCGGTATCATCGGGCAACACAACGTCCCCCTCCAAGGTCAATTTGGCCTCGGCGCGGTAGCTTTGTTTGTTCAATTCCAGATCGGTGACAGTGCCTACCTTAACACCGGCAAGGCGCACATCGCTCCCGACAGACACGCCCTCAGCGGAGCGAAAGGACGCGGTGAGATAATAGGTATCAGAGGCTCCGCCCGCGAATCCGGTCGCTTGGCCTGCGTAGATGAGAAATCCGACAGCGAGGGCCAAAACGCCCGCGCCCACGGCGATTTCTGTGGTGTTTTCAGCCATATCCTAATCCTCAGTGGCGCGCGTGGCGCGTCCCGTTTGGGCGGTTTACTCGGGCTGCCACGCCTCATAGTCGGTGCGCGCAACGGGCTTTGCCTGACGAATAGAGCCTGCGGGCGCATAGGCCGCAGCCGTGCCTGTCAGGTTTTCAACGTGCGGCTTTTCCCACTCTTTATGCTCAAGCGGCAGGTGACCGGGGTGGTTGTCGAACGTCCGGTGCAACCAGCCGTGCCACGCGGGATCGATGCGCGAGGCTTCGATCTCGCCATTGTAAATCACCCAACGGCGCGAGTCGTCTTTGTTGCGGTAAAAGATGTTGCCTTGGCTATCTTCACCCAATTTTATGCCGTTGCGCCATGTGAAAAGCTGTGTGCCGATCGTTTGACCATTCCACCACACCAAAGCGCGCAACGCTGTGTTCAAGATACCCATAGGACAACCTCCGAAAATGTTACTTCCTGATATGACCTAATGTGCGTGCAAGGTCCAGAGTGTACCTGTGCAAATCGGGTCAAATCGGTGTGCGCGGCGGGGGTCCGCCACACGCGGCGATTATGCGGGGGCGGCAGGCGGTGTGATTTTTGCCGCCACTTCGATCTCGATTTTCATCGCAGGATCAAGCAGACGCGCCTCGATCATCGTCGCGGCGGGGCGCACCGCGCCAAACACCTCTTGGAGCACCGGCCAGCACGCCTCAAAATCCGCCCCGTCTGGCAAGATGTAGCGTACCTGCACGACATCAGACATCTGACCGCCCGCCTCGCCCACCGCCTTGGCAATGGTCGAAAGCGCGTTGCGACACTGATCGGCCACATCATCGGGCATGGTCATTGTCGCGTAGTCGTAGCCCGTGGTGCCCGACACAAACACCCAACCATCCACGACAACAGCCCGCGAGTAGGCGATCTTCTCTTCGAACGGAGAACCGGAGGAAATGAGTGTGCGAGTCATAGCATGCGGCCTTTCGTGCCAAATATGTGTTGATCTCTTTTGACGCGTTTTGCGGCCTGCGCAAGACAAATCAGTTGCACCAGCACACCGCACATCACCGAAAAACGCCGCCCCAATGGAGCGGCGTTTGACATGGAACTCAACCGAGGCGGATGGATTAAGACGCTGACGCTTCTTTTTCCGCTTCGCCGTAGATAATCAATGGCTTGGCATCGGAATTTACCGCCTCTTCGTTCACCACGACCTCGGTCACGTTTGCGGTGCCAGGCAATTCGAACATGGTGTCGAGCAGGATATCCTCAAGGATCGAACGCAAGCCGCGTGCCCCTGTTTTGCGCTTGATCGCGCGTTTGGCGATGGCGGTGAGGGCCTCATCGGTGAAGGTGAGCACAACATCCTCGATCTCGAACAGGCGCTGATACTGTTTGACGAGCGCGTTTTTCGGCTCGGACAGGATCGTGACAAGCGCATCTTCGTCGAGGTCTTCGAGGGTTGCAAGAACCGGAAGACGGCCGACGAACTCAGGGATGAGGCCGAATTTCAACAGATCTTCAGGCTCCAACTCGGAGAACAACTCACCAATACCCTTGGCGTTTTCCTCTTTCACATCCGCGCCAAACCCGATGGCGGAGCCTTTGCCGCGTTGTGCGATGATCTTGTCCAGACCCGCAAACGCGCCACCACATACGAACAAGATGTTCGTCGTGTCGACTTGCAAGAACTCTTGTTGGGGATGCTTGCGCCCGCCTTGTGGGGGAACGGAGGCCACGGTGCCTTCCATGATTTTCAACAGCGCTTGTTGGACGCCCTCGCCCGATACGTCACGGGTGATCGATGGATTGTCCGACTTGCGCGTAATTTTATCAACTTCGTCGATGTAGACGATACCGCGCTGTGCGCGCTCGACATTGTACTCTGA
>NZ_CBFHKW010000047.1:14522-20205 GCF_965656515.1 Celeribacter marinus | reverse complement strand
AGTGATCGGGCGCACCGTGCGCGTCTTGGCATGGTATGATAACGAATGGGGATTTTCGGCCCGTATGGCCGATGTCGCAGCCGCCATGGGGCGCTTGTCCCACTAAGATCACACACCGCCACCGCACGACCACATATGCGCGCCTGACATCCCTGTCGGGCGCGTGTGTCGTTGTGTGCTCAATGCTCATCCCCCTTCCCTTCGTCGCGCACCAGTGACACAATATGCCAATTGGAACTCGAACGGGCCTTTGCATGACCAACTCCATCGCCTTAGGACTTGCCATCGTCATCCTGGTCGCGCTTGGCCTCGACTTTGGCGTGAATGATGGAACAGCCTCGCTGTTTTTGGCGCGCAAAATGCTTGGCGTACTCCACTACATTGCTTTCTGGCGCTGAGGCGCGCGCTTTCGCGGTTGACCTTTTCGCTATGATCGCGATGTTAGCGATAACTGGACCCGACGTCATGAGGCGTCGGCGGATGAGTGAAGGACGGACCACTGAACGGCCCGCCCTGCCGAACAAGCGTCAAGGAGTGCTGACATGGCTGTAAAAGTGGCAATCAACGGATTTGGTCGAATTGGTCGTAACGTTTTGCGTGCGATTATTGAATCGGGCCGTACCGATATCGAAGTGATCGCAATCAACGATCTTGGTCCCGTGGCAACCAACGCCCACCTGCTACAATACGATAGCGTCCATGGCCGTTTCCCCGTGACGGTGTCACATACAGAGGACACAATTGACGTGGGTCGCGGCCCGATCAAAGTGACCGCGATCCGCAACCCTGCCGATTTGCCATGGTCTGACGTTGATGTGGTGATGGAATGCACAGGTATTTTCGCATCCAAAGAGAAGTGCCAAGCACACCTCGACAACGGTTCCTCGCGCGTGCTGATTTCCGCACCTGGGAAAGACGCCGACAAAACCATCGTGTTTGGCGTGAACGACAGCGAACTGACGGCTGACGACATCATCGTGTCAAACGCCTCGTGCACAACCAACTGCCTGTCTCCCGTTGTCAAAGTGCTCAACGACAACATCGGAATCATAAAAGGCTTTATGACCACGATCCACTCCTACACGGGGGATCAGCCGACACTCGACACCATGCACAGCGATCTGTATCGCGCCCGTGCGGCGGCTTTGTCGATGATCCCGACCTCGACAGGCGCGGCTAAAGCCGTGGGTCTTGTGTTGCCCGAATTGAACGGCAAACTTGACGGCGTCGCCATCCGCGTGCCCACACCAAACGTATCGGTTGTTGACCTGACATTTGAGGCTGCTCGCGACACCACTGTCGAAGAAATCAACCAGTTGATCCGTGACGCGGCAGACGGCCCGCTCAAGGGCGTTCTTGGCTACACAGACGCGCCGCTGGTCTCCTCGGATTTCAACCACGATCCGCATTCGTCGATCTTCCATTGCGACCAGACAAAGGTCATGGAAGGCACAATGGTCCGCATCCTTACATGGTATGACAACGAATGGGGCTTTTCCAACCGTATGTCCGACACAGCCGTGGCCATGGGTAAGTTCCTCTAAGTCGAGAAACCCCCACATAGATTTCCCGCGCAAGCGAGACAAAACACCCCAAAGCCTCACGCTTTGGGGTGTTTTTTTCAGTTAGAGATAATTTAGAGGTAATAACGGGCGTTCAACACGAACTCACGGAGCGCGTTTGCCCTTGAGGTTTGCCTCGACCTCAGCCGTAACAAATTTCGACACATCGCCGCCAAGCCGTGCGATTTCCTTGACCAGTTTGGAGGCAATCGCTTGGTGACGCGCTTCGGCCATTAAAAACACCGTCTCGATCGAATTGTCCAAGGCGCGGTTCATACCAACCATTTGGTATTCGTATTCAAAATCAGCCACGGCACGCAGGCCACGGATGATGATCGACGCATTTACATCGCGCGCACAATGGATCAACAGGTTCTCAAAGGGGTGCACCACAATCTCACACCCCGTCTCTAGCGAGAGCCCCTTGGTGTAGGTTTCCAACATCGCCACGCGCTCCTCAAGGGAGAACATCGGTGACTTGTCGCGGTTGATGGCGACCCCGATTACCAATCGGTCGACCAATGCACAGGCACGGCGAATAATATCGCCATGCCCGTGGGTTACGGGATCAAATGTGCCAGGGTATAGTCCAGTGCGCATACAGCTCTCCTTGCTCTTATGGCAAGCAACAATATTGCGCGCCCGAAGGCAAGCGAAACAACGATGCCAAGGCGCGAGTGTTGCTCAACATCACCGTCTCACCCTCTCTGCCTTGGCCTTTGCGTAATGTAACTGGGGTCAGTGCCCCATAATCATGCCCTCAAGCGCGTTACGCTCCATCGCCAACTCTTCGAGGCGCGCCTTGACGACATCTCCGATCGACACGAGGCCGATCATCTTGTCACCATCCATGACAGGCATGTGGCGAAACCGCCCTTGTGTCATCTGTTCCAACACCTCAAGAGCGGTGTGATCGGGGCGACAGGTGATAAGCTTGCGCGTCATGAGATCGCTCACCGGCAGATCCAACACCGATGGTCCCTGACGCCCCAATTCGCGCACCACGTCCCGCTCGGACAATATCCCGTCTGGATGCGAAAGATCGGACCCGACAACCAACGCGCCGATCCGCTTTTGCGACAGGATCGCCACCGCATCCCCAACAGTCGCATCGGGCGCGACCCCTGCGGTTTCGGTGATGGCTTTTCCCTTTAAAATCTGTCCAACGATCATGCGATATCCTCCGTTTTACACATATGCACATTTCCCTACCTGTAGCGTCCTCCTTTGATGGCCCTCCTGTCAAGTTGCGCGACATACTTACGCAACGATTGACAGAGATGCACCCTCCCACAACGTGATCAAAACAGTCAATTTGCGACATATTTGAGCGTCAAATACGCCATTTTTCCCCTCAAATTACACAATTCGAACATTGGAGAGCGGTGGGGTCTGCGCTCGTACGCGCCTGAAAAATCGCCCCACTACGACTAAAAACAGACCGCAGCAAAACAAGACATCAAAGCGCGAGGTGTCCACCGTTTGGTGAGTTAGTCACAGACTCACTGTAAATTTATGGTTAATCTAAAACTAACGTTAAACGAGAAAGGTGTAACATGTTTCAGAAAAATGTCGGCGGTCTCGATCGCATCCTCCGTATCGTCGTAGGCGTCGCGCTCATTGCCGGCTTCTTCGTCTACGGCAATCCGCTCTTCTTGATCGGGATTGTGCCTTTGGCCACAGGCCTGTTCAGCTCGTGCTTGGTCTATTCACTCTTCGGGATTAACACCTGCCCGATGAACAAGCGCTAAAACACGCATCCCTTTCAGATCGACTCTGAAAGGGATTTTAACGCGCCAATATCAAGTAATTTGACCTCACCGCGCGCTGTGGCAACCCACCCGCGCCGCTGAAATTCTTGGAGTTGGCGCGAAATGACTTCCCGCGCCGTTCCCAGCTCCGCCGCCAATTGTGCGTGAGTCGCTTTTAGCATTGCGTGATTGTCTGCCAGTTCGACCAGCTTTTGCGCCAAACGAATGTCGACCTTTTGGAACGCAATCTCTTCGATCACATGAAACAGATCTGTAATCCGGCGTGAATAGGCCGAGAATACGAATGTGCGAAAGCTCTTTGAGGTGGCGACCAGATCGTCGAACACACGGCGCGGTATTGCCGCCGCCTGAACCTCGGTTTCTGCGACACCTTCGGCTGAATAATCCTCATAGGCCAACATACAAGCCGTTGTTAGAACACAACTTTCACCCGCATGGACACGGTACAACACCATCTCACGCCCACCCTCGGATGTTTGTTGAACGCGCACAGTGCCACCAAGCAGGAGCAACAGGTTTTCGGGATTTTTTCCTGGACCAAAGAGAATGGTTCCCTTTGGCACCGTGATCACTTGCGACTGCGTAATCAAACGATCACGCAGCTTTTCATCTAGGCTCGAAAGCCCAACAAACCGATCAATCCAATCAACGCGAACATCCATGCCGTTTCCCTTTACGCGGGGGATGCTTTGTCCAGACAGAGCATCGTTTCAGGCACCATAGTTAGAAGCTTGTGGCCTCTTCTACAATCTCTGTCAGCAAATCCTCGACGGCTTGCATGGCGCCATCGGGATAATCGCGAAATCCAATGGTCACTTTTCCGGCTTGGTCAGCGACAAAAATGGAGTACGGACAGTGCACAATATTCATTGGGTCGGCTTCCATCACCTGACGTGAAACGGCGGCCGAACAGAACAAAAATACGTCAGCCGCATCGAAAATCACCACGTCCGATCCAACATCCTCACGTGTGCGTTCCAACATTTCGCCCGTGTGACTGCGGTAATCAATCACGAGGCCTTTGGATATAATCGCGTCCTCAATGGCAAATGTCGCATCGTCGAACGTGCCATCATAATCAAACATAATCGCGGCATCATTGGCCATAGCTGGCGCTCCACCGATGGTCGCAATAATCGCGCAGACTTTTAAAAACTGGGTCATGAGAGTCTCCCTTCAACCCGAGTATACCACGAAAAAGGGCGGTCCCAAACAAGACCGCCCTTTTTAATAACTCTTACTGTGAGACCGATTTCAAATATTCGATCACCGCGTTGATATCGTCGTCTTTCTTTAAGCCAGCAAACGACATCTTGGTCTTTTTATAGACGCCTTTTGGCTTTGCTAGGAATTCGGCCAAATGCGCCTCGTCCCAAACCACACCCTCATCATGGGCGGCAGTCAGGTCCTTGGAGTACTTGAAGTCATCGATATGCGCCACCGGCGCACCGACAACACCATTCAGGATTGGACCAACCTTATTCTTGGCGCCCTCGCCCACTTGGTGACAGGCCGAGCATTTCTTAAAGACCTTCTCACCCGCAGCGGCCAGATCGGCGTCAAACGCAGCCATTACGGGCGCTGTCACCGCCTCCTCGACAGGTGCGGCCTCAACAGGTGCGACAGCTGCAGCCTCTTCAACAGGAGCGGCCTCAGGTTCAGCCTTGGCTCCCTCTTCCTCAGGAGTCACATCCAACACCGCCGCGCGCTTGGTCACTTCGACCGTCTCTTTGCAGTTTTCATAGCACGCGTTGGCTGCGGTAAAGATCGTCAACTCCGTCTGCGCGCGGTCATCAATGATAAACCCGTTCGCATTGGGCATCTCGACATCCATAAAGTTCTCGTGTGTCAAAACAAAATCATCGTCCACGAGATAGTTGGAATAGAGAATATACGCAGTGATGGCGTAAACATCGTCGTCCGACATCGTTTGTGCCGCACCAAATGGCATGGAGCGCCGCACATAGTCATAAACGGTCGACAGATATGGCCAGTAGGACCCAACGGTCTTAAGCGGATCTTTGTCGGCCAATGTACCATCACCGCCCGCCAGTTTGGGCCAGTTGTCCACGCCCTCGGCAAACTCGCCGTGACATGAGGCGCAATTTTCCGAAAAGATCATTTCGCCATCTTCAACAGAGCCAGACCCCATGGGCAGGCCTTGGCCTTGCGGGCCAATGTCGCGATCCCATGCCGCAATTTCATCGGGAAGAGCCACACGGCCCAGGCCCAATTTTTCCGCGAATGACGGTGTTGCGAGCGCCGCGATGAGCGCCGTGCTTGCGATCAGTTTAGGAAGAAACTTCGACATTTTCCGACTCCCCGTTTTCTTTGACCCACCAGGTCTGG
>NZ_CBFHKW010000047.1:0-14423 GCF_965656515.1 Celeribacter marinus | reverse complement strand
CGCGCAATTGCGCTTTGGTCGGCTGAACGTAGCCCGTGTCATCATGGGCGCGCGATTGCAGGAACATCTCCGATCCATCCCAATTGATATCGAGATAGAAACGGGTGAGAGCCATTTTCTCGCCCTCTTTGGCCAAACGCGCTTTTTGCCACGTTTTGCCGCCATCAATGGAGACATCAACGCCCGAAATCGCACCGCGACCCGACCATGCAAGACCGGTAATCACAAGCGGACCTTTGCCATGGGTGATGGGCATTTGCGGGCTTGGTGATGTGACAACGGATTTCGCATCCATGATCCACGTCCATTTGCGCGATGTCCCATCTGCCAGAGTATCGGTGTATTTCGACGTCTCTTCGCGGCTCTCGATTGGGTGGTCCGTCACCTCGATCCGGCGCAACCATTTGACCCACATATTGCCTTCCCAACCGGGAACGACGAGGCGCACGGGGTAGCCATGCTCCATCCGAAGCGCCTCCCCGTTGGCCTTGAACGCGACAAGCACATCATCAAGCGCTTTTTCCATCGGGATAGACCGTCCGTTCGACGAGGCATCCGCCCCTTCGACGTAAACCCATTTGTCCGCAAGATCGCCAGCAGCATCCAGCCCCGCCTCTTCGAGAAGCGTGCGCAGCGTGACACCCGAGTATTCCATGTTGTGGATCATGCCGTGCGTGAATTGCGAACCGTTGAGCTGGGCACCTGCCCACTCCATGCCCGTGTTTGCCGCGCACTCAAGGAAATAGGTGCGATTTTCGCGCGGGAAGCGTTCCAGATCGGCGTAGGAAAAGACCAAAGGACGATCAACGAGACCGTTGATCATCAAACGGTAATCTTCCTTTTTCAACTCAATCGCGCCCGAGTGGTGGCGTTCAAACGCGCACCCTTGTGGCGTGATCGTGCCGTCAAGCGCGTGGATCGGCGTGAAGTTGATCGAGGAGATCACATCCGCGGTGAGCCACGGCACGTTGCGGCGGACCACATCGCCCTCAAACTGGATAGGCATCCCGTAGGGCGAGGCGTCAACGCCCTCACCGGTTGAGCTGGCCCAATCCTGCATCTCGGTGATCAGCGGATCGGGGGTGTCTTGTGCCGATGCCTTGGCAGTGGCGGCAAGACCGACACCTGTGGCCGCCGCCCCGCGCAAAAAGGCGCGGCGGTTGGGGCCAGATGCGGACCCTGTGGGTTTTAGACTTTGGGGGGTGTCGCTCATTGCGCGTGTCTCCCTGAGTTGAATGCGATCATTCGACTATGTGAATGATTTGTTTGCGAAAAAACCGCCCAGCCCAACGGGCAAGGCGGCACGTTGGATTTAAGCGCCAATCACGTTGACAGAGGTATTTTCCTCAACCGTCACTGTGCCTTTGGCACGGATGTGATCTTCGACGAGATCCCAGATTTGCGGACCTTCGGTGCCCTCGTTCACGGATGCCCACCCTGCAACGATGTACGTCTTTGCGGGGTCGAGTTTCTCGCCCGTTTTAAGCATGGTGATGTCGGTGATCCGTGACCCTTGCGGCTTGTTGATATCTACGGTGTAGCCAAGGCCACCCATACGAACCATGTCGCCACCCTGTTGGTAGTAGGGATCGGGGTTAAAGATGTTGTCAGCCACATCTTCCATAATGGTATGAATAAATTCACCCGTCATTTCAGAGCGGTACGCCTTACCGTAGGTCATGGACGTTGCGTTCCAAATGTCCTCACGGGTGATTTTATCACCGGGGATCAAGGACGGACCCCACCGGACGCCGGGCGACATGGCAATGTCTGCCTCGCGTTGCTCGATCAGCGCATCACAAATCAGGTTGTCCCATGTGCCGTTAAAGTTGCCACGGCGATACAACAGGCTATCGGTCTCGCCCACTACGGTGGACATATCCTCGAGATACGGCGCGCGTTGCTCGTCGATGAGTGCGGCGACCTCTTTGTCGGGTTCGATCACATCCGAGAAAATCGGGATCAGTTTGTGGCGGAACCCCATCATCTGGCCATCGCGCACGTCCAAATCGACGCGGGAGACGAATTTGCCGTTGGAGCCGGAGGCGATCAGGATCGTCTCGCCCACAAGCACAGGTTCGGGAAGTGCGTCATGGGTGTGGCCCGTCAGGATCACGTCGATGCCCGTCACGAGAGACGCCATCTTTTTGTCGACGTCAAATCCGTTGTGCGACAACAAAACAACGAGGCCGGCACCCAACCCTTTGACCTCATCCACGACCTCTTGCATCCGCTCGGTGCGAATGCCGAAAGAGTATTCGGGGAACATCCAACCGGGGTTGGCAATTGGCATATACGGGAAAGCCTGACCGATGACGGCGATTTTCACGCCACCGCGTTCAAAGAACTTATACGGCGCGAAATCTGCGGCGGGTTCGTCCCATTCGGCGTCATAGATGTTGGCGCCCAAAGCGGCGAACGGGAGATCAGCCACCACTTCGCGGACGCGGTCAGAACCGAGCGTAAATTCCCAGTGGAAGGTCATCGCATCAGGTTTGAGCGCGTTCATCACGTTGACCATATCTTGGCCTTCCGTGTGGTAGCAGGTGTAGGAGCCGTGCCATGTGTCGCCGCCATCGAGCAAAAGCGCATCGGGGCGGGCAGCACGGATCGAGTTGATTACGGTGGCCACACGGTCGAGACCGCCGACCTTGCCATAGCCCTGAGCCAGTGCGGAAAAGTCACCCGACGACAGCGCGTAGTGCGAGGGCGATCCATCCTCAATGCCGTAGAGTTTGCGGAAATCTGCGCCCGTCACATGGGGAACCGCGCCCTTGTTGCCGCCAACGCCGATATTGATCGACGGCTCACGAAAATAGATCGGTTTGAGCTGCGCGTGGATGTCTGTCACGTGGATCAGCGACACGTTGCCGTAGGTGTCAAAATCAAGCAATTGATCTTGTGTGAGGGACTGTTGCGCCGCAAGACGCGACCAGTTGCCAAAGCCAGACGCCCCGACCATTGCCGAGGCAGCCATAGAAACCTGTAGGAAATCGCGACGGGAAATCATGCGCAGTGCTCCAATGCGGCGGCACGGTGTTCTACAAACCTATGCCGAATTTTGAATGTATATAGGTGAAGAAAACCCCGCCGCTTCCAAATGGAACGGCGGGGTCATCAAAACTGTTTAGTTGCGGACGGACGGACCTTCGACGGAAAGACCGTTACCGCGTGATGCAACGTATAGCTCAAGTGCGACAAACTCTGGCGAACCAGCGTTGAACGTTTCGGCACGTGTATCACGAATACACCCCTTAAAGCGGGAGTGCGTACCGTTGAGTTTCGCGTTTTTCAGACGGTATGTCGGAAAGCCGTTGATCTGACCTTGGGACAGGTGGTCCGCACGGATCAGATTGCCGTAGTTGTCTTCGTGGCAGTTTGCACAGGACAAATCGAGCTGACCATAACGGGTGTAGTAAATCTCTTTACCTTGCTCCCATGTCGCGGCTGCCGGGCCATCGATCGTCACGTTGACCGGTTTGCCGCGTGCGACAGAGGCCAACATCGCTTCGAGGTTGAGCATTTTGCCGCTGTCATACTTTTCTGCGTCCGCACCCATTTTCGTGGTGAGACAGTCGTTGACCTGCATTTGGATCGTGCGTACTTCGCCGGCGCCCTCGTTCCATTTTGGATAGGTTGCGCGTACCTCTGACAGACTTTCAGGGCCGTTGTGGCAATCGGCACAAGCCTTGCCCTCTGATCCCCATGAGGCTTCAAAAAGGGCCATGCCCTCTTCGGCGCCTAGCATAGCGGGGTTATCGAAATCGTCCATCTGCATGGCCTGCGTATCGTCGGAGCGAAAACGCCAACCCGACAACACCTCGTCCATTGCATCGGACAAATGCGCTGGCGCAGCCGTTTTGGTGACAATTTCAATATCGCCATTGATCACCAATTCTGCGTCCTCGTCCGCGACAACAGGTGCCGCGAACGCCAGGGCTGCAAATACAGCCGCAGTGCTTATTGTTTTGATTTTCATGCGTTTCTCCTCCCTGAGCGTGAAGCCTTAGCCGATTTCGATCGGCTTGCTATCTTCGTAAACGGAACCGTCATCGTCATACCAAGTGAATTTGAATTCACCGGCTTCGGGAACAGTCGCGTCGAACTCCACATACGGGTTTGTCGAAATCGCGGCCTCAAGCGTCACATCGACGACAGACTGGCCGTTGAAATCGCAGGTGAAGCGATTGATGATCGAACGCGGAATGATATTTCCGTCGCCGTCTTTGCGCTGACCTGACTCCATTGGGTGAGAGATCAGTGTTTTAATTGTAATCACGTCGCCAGCAGCAGCCGACTTCGGGACTTTAACGCGGGGTTTTACACCAGATGCCATTATAGATGTCTCCTAAATAAGTCGGTTAACCGATCAGCCGCCACAGCCGCCGATGGTCACTTTAACGGTGGATGCAGCCTTGACGAAGGATCCGTCAGCCATTTTCGCAACTGCGACAACGTCTTGGGTTCCTGCGAGGCGAATACGGGTAGATGCCGTTTGCGATCCGGCGAGCGGACCAAAGTTAAAGGTCGCAACACCAGGTGTCGGGTTTCCAGCGGCCAAGACAATGATGGAAACAGCGCCGGGTGCATCTACAGATACAGGCACAGTGTTGCCGTTTTCAGCAATCTCGGGGGCAGTAAGGGTGATTCCACCCTCGCCTGCGTCAGCACCGCCAGTGAATGCGGCGATAGCTTCGTCGGCTGCGGCAAAAGCGCTGAACGGGAGCAAAGAAGCTGCCGTAGCACCAAGGCCGAGAGCCAGAGCGTCACGTCGTGTGAGTTTCATGGATTAGTCCTCGTTTTCGTAAAATTCAGACGATCATTCGTCCGTAAGCGTCATCAGATAGGCGACCACGTCCTCGACCTGAGCCGCAGTCAATAGCGGCGGCAGATCAGCCGGAGCAGCCTTGCCCGTGAAGGCATCCCCAGGACGGGTGTAGCCATCAACCTTGTAGAAGGCAGGCATAACGGTGCCTTCAAACATCATTTTTGGGTTCACGACGAGACCGCGCAATTCTGCTTGGGTCCAACGTGATCCTGCGCCATCAAGGATCGGACCAACTTCACCATGAAACGGAACTTCGGCGTATGCGTCAGCGGAGTGACACGACACGCAGTTGCCGCTGGATTTGTTGGTCATGATCTTACGACCTTCGTCGGCGTTCCCTGCTGAGCCTGTCAACGACAGCGCGACAGCACCATCCTCGAACGCGACATCAGTTGGGGCGACCTCGGCCGTAGCTGCGGTTGCTGTGAGGCAAAGTGCAGCGAATGTGGTTGCAATGCGTTTCATGTCTCCTCCCTAAGACTTGTTTCGGTAGTGCTTTTGAGTGCACTTCTTATTGTGCATACCGTAGCGCACCATTTCGCAGACGCGCAAGAACAAATTCAAAAAATAGAATTTTGCGGCACATTATGTCCCGCGCGCCCACTGTTACAGCTATTCGTAAACGTTCAGTTTCCCCGCATCTTGTTGTGCCGGAATGTTACGGGCGTGGAACTTTTGGAACGGCTCCTCCCCATCGTAACCATGATCAAGCACCCAACGCATCATGTTGTAAGTTGTGAGGCGACCAAAGGCACCAGGGACGCTGGCCACGGCCGCTTGGGTCGCGGACAGGCCCTCACCCACCTCTTCGGGGAGGTAGAGATTCGTTGGCGTGAACAGCACGTTCCATTTCGAGACCATATCTTTCTCCGACAACGTCTCGCCGTCAAAATCCGTCACTTCGACATCACCGAACATGTTGATCTGCACGACAAAGAAATTGTCCTCGATCATCTGGGTAATCTCGAGGTCGGGGTAGACCTCTTCGTGCATCTTTTTACAATAGATACAGCCACGTTGTTCGATCATCACCAAGAGCCGCTTGCCCTCGGCATTGGCCTCCGCGAGATCATCACGCAGGTCTTTGAACGTGTCGCGCTGCCATGACGCCTTATGTAGCCCGTCATCGCCCATCTCTTGGGCCACAGCCGGACCAACGGTGAGCATTGCTACGCTGGCGGCGATAAATGTGCGTCGTGCGAATTTAAGCATAGTTTAGGTCTCCCAAGTAACGATGAGCGTCAAAGCGTGCCCGATGATCCAATTTTTGTGAAGGCGGGGAAGGTCTCCAACATCCATGCCGCAATCAGGTTGACCGAATTTGTCGCGATCAACAGCGCAAACAAAATGAGAAAGACCCCCATCAGCTTTTCAACCTTTGGCAAATGGCGGCGGAACTTGCTCGCGAACGCCAAAAACGGCTTGATGAATACCGCAGCGATCACAAACGGCAAGGTCATGCCGATGCCAAACACCAACATCAAAATCAAACCCTGTGTCGCGGTTTCTTCAACCGAGGCCGTGAACACGACTGCGGTCAGAATGCCACCCACACATGGCGTCCACCCAGCGGCAAACGCCAATCCGATCAGGTAGGACGACCACACATTCATTTTGGTGACATCTCCACCGCTCACTTGGAACTGGCGGTTCAACAATCCGATTTTGAGCACGCCTAAAAAGTGCAGGCCCATGACGAACACAATAAGCGCCGCTCCGATACGAAACGCGTCCTGATACGATCGAAACGCCTGCGACAATGAAAAAGCCGCCGCGCCAAGCAGAACAAAAACGGTAATAATACCAAGCGAAAACATGATGGATGAGGCAATCGCGCGCTTGCGCACCCCAGGGGCCAATTCGCCGTCCGAGTTTATCTCCCCCATGCCAACACCGGCCATATAAGATAAGTAAAACGGTACGATAGGCAGGATGCAGGGTGAAAAGAACACCACAAGCCCACCCAAGAACGCCGAAATAAAACTGACGTCTAACATTGATTTCCTCCCGAAACGGGACATGTGTCCCCAAACAGTGCGGTTGACCCGCACCTTGTGTCATGCACATATTCAAATTAGGTTGTTTGTATCAAGCACGTCAATTGGACATTCCGATGTGGACTAAAATAGTGATCCTTGCGTCAGCGGCTTTGATGCTCACCGCGCCCCTGCCCGCGCAGGCGGTGGAGTTGGTCATGATCGAGCGCGATGGCTGCGCCTATTGCGACCGCTGGAACGACGAGATTGCGCCGATTTACCCCAAAACACCCGAAGGGGCGTTTGCGCCACTGCGCCGTATGGATGTCAAAGAGCGCCCTGATGATATTGAGTTTTCGTCACGCCCTGTTCTAACGCCAACGTTCGTGCTGGTGGATGAGGGCAGAGAGTTGATGCGCATTGAGGGCTATGGGGGCGACGATTTGTTCTGGTCGATGCTCAGTGTCATCTTGCGCGATTACACCGACTTCGACGTTGACGCGCAGATCGAAACCACGCCTGATACAGACCTGATAGGCGCAACGCCGACCAAATAACCCGCGCCTCCAACACTGGCGCATTTCAATATGACACCCGGAGGACACCCTATGAAACGCTTCACATCCGCCGCGCTCGTCGCACTCGCCCTCGCGGTTCCGACATTTACACCCGCGACCGCCCAAGACGAGGACAACGCCTTTGTCACATTTCAGGTGCTCAAACCCGAAGTGGCGCTGACCGCAGCGGTCGCAGCCATGGAATCGTGTCGAGATGCCGGCTACCAAGTGGGCGTAATGGTGGTGGACCGTTTTGGCCTACCACAAGCCTATGTGCGTGATCGCTATGCGGGTCTGCACGTGTTTGAAACCGCACGCCGCAAGGCGTGGACCGCCGTATCTTTTCGCACCGACACCATGTCACTGGGCGAGACAACCGCGCCTGACGGTATGATGGGTGCCATTCGTGACCTGTCCGAACCACTCGCATTGGGCGGCGGGCTTGTGATTGAGGCCGCAGGCTCTATAGTAGGGGGAATTGGTGTCTCTGGTGCCCCTGGTCCAGATTTGGATGCAGTGTGCGCCGAGGCCGGAATAGACGCTATCCTGGATGAAATAGCGTTTTAAGAAAGTGAGACCCCAGGACGTGCGTATGGATCAGCAACAGTCGACATTGCCGACAATCACACCTGACATGTCCGCTGACGACATGGACATGATTATGCGCAGTGCGTGTGATGCCTCGCAACTGCTCAAAGCGTTGAGCCATGAGGGGCGTCTGATGATCTTGTGTCATCTGGTCACGGGCGAAAAGTCGGTCACGGAACTCGAAGAATTGTTGTCGGCGCGCCAAGCTGCGGTCAGCCAACAACTGGCCCGTTTGCGCCTTGAGGGTCTGGTGACCCCGCGACGTGACGGAAAGGCGATCTACTATTCCTTGACGGATGAGCGCCCCAAACGCATTCTCGAAGTGATCTACGAGATGTTTTGTTCCGTAGATACAGACAAGGCAAAGCCGCTTTCGTAAGCTTCGGGTCTTTGCTTGTGCCTTGGGGAGGGTCACACAATGCTCGAGACGTTTGAACCTGGAACGATTGCCGCGTTGATCGGCCTCTTTGGCGGTCTGTTGCTCGGCCTTGCCGCTCGACTGGGGCGTTTTTGCTCCATGGGTGCGATTGAGGACGCCCTGTACCAAGGGTCGGATTTGCGTGCCCGTCAATGGGGTGTCGCTATCGGGGTCGCTCTATTTGGAACAGGCGCAATGATGTCCTTTGGCCTGTTCAACCCCACCATGACCTCTTATCTTTCCATGAAATGGTATCCCCTCGCCTCGATCTCTGGAGGCGTGATGTTCGGCTATGGCATGGCCCTTTCGGGCAACTGTGGCTTTGGGGCTTTAGCCCGTTTGGGCGGCGGTGACTTGCGCAACTTTGTCATCATCACCGTCATGGGGTTGGCCACATACGTCACCCTCAATGGCCCACTTGCTGCCTTGCGCGTGGCCCTATTCCCGCCAGCCGCTGCGAGTGCGCCGCCCACGTTCATGCACTGGGGCCTGTCGCCCTATGTTGCGGGAGCGCTGTTTATTACCGTATCGATGTCGTCCAAAGCCTTTCGCGCCGATGGTAAACTGATTGTGTGGGGTGTGGTTGTCGGTCTGGCCATCGTGACGGGGTGGGCAGGCACTGCATGGCTGTCCCATGCCGCGTTCGAAGCAGAACCTGTAGTGTCCCATACCTTTGCGGCCCCCCTTGGCGATGCGATGTTCTATATGATGACCTCCTCGGCCACATCGCTCAACTTTGGCGTCGGCTCGGTCGCCGGTGTGCTTGCGGGTGCCGCAATCGGTTCGCTGTTCAAAGGCCATTTCAGATGGGAAGCCTGCGAAGATCCGCGCGAATTGAAACGTCAAATCCTCGGCGCGGCGCTCATGGGCATCGGCGCAGTAGTGGCGTTTGGATGTACCGTTGGACAAGGCCTGTCTGCGATGTCGGTTCTGGCCTACGCCGCCCCCGTAACCGTGGCCTCTATCGTTGCAGGCGCCGCCATCGGGTTGCGCCAATTGATTTACGGAATTTCATTTGCCCGATAAGAGACGCGCTACGCTTTGATCAACACTTGCAAATCAGCAACGTTGGTCCCTGTCGCTCCGATCTGAAGCAAATCACCCGCGGCCTTTAATGCATGGTAGCTGTCGTTACGGGCCAAGATATCATTAAGGTCCACACCCGCCGCCCGCAGTCGCGCAAGCGTTCCATCATCCACCAGTCCGCCTGCCGCGTCCGTTGGCCCGTCACGCCCGTCCGTTCCCCCCGAGAGAAACACGTAGTCTGTCAATCCGCGCGCATCCGCAAGTTGAGCCACGCGCAGCGCAAGCTCTTGGTTGCGCCCACCAAGGCCGTCCCCTTTGAGCTTCACAGTGGTTTCACCACCGAACAGGTAAATGCCGTTCTGCGTGACGCAGTCCACGATGACCTCGGCGGCCGCCGCCACATCGCCCTCGAGCGGCATGGGGAAAACGTGAACGCCGTGCCTCACACCGCCCCCCGCTGCGCGCGCCATGGCAGCCACGGACCGTGAATTGGAACCGATCAACTCGATATCGCTGTCAGGCAACGCGCCCATGTCGGGCACGACCTGTTCAAGATGTGCGCGCACAGAGGCGGGCAAATGATCCCAAACCTCAAACGCCTTAAGTGCGGCCACGGCGTCTTGAGGAGAGCCAATTGGCGATACGGTGGGGCCTGACGCGATGGCTCTAAAATCGTCGCTGACCACATCGGACAGCACCAATGTTGTCACCTTGGACGGGTAAGCCGCACGCAACAACCCACCGCCTTTTAGCCGTGACAAGTGTTGGCGCACCAGATTCATCGTCACAATATCGGCACCCGATGCCAGCAACAGCCGGTTCACCTCAGCCTTATCCTCAAGGCTCACCCCCGTCACCGGCGCGGGCAAAAGCGCCGAGCCGCCACCGGAAATGAGCGCCAATACCTCGCCCTTGGCATGGGCCAAAACCTGTTCAATGCGCAACGCCGCCCGCGCCCCTTGGATATCAGGCACAGGGTGGCTGGCCGCATGGACCTCTGCCCCCTCAAGGGGCGATGCGTTTTCATAGTTGGTCACAACAACAACCATATCCGCGTCGACGTGCTGCATAGCGGCCTCAGCCATCGTGCGCGCCGCCTTACCAATAGCGATAACCAATGGGTTGTTAAAACGGCGCCCAGCCAAGGCCGTTACAACAGCCTGCGCGGGGTCGGCCTGAGCAACACCGGCTTGGAAAATTTGCAATGCATGTTGGCGCGGATCGGACATTTCATAACCTTTAGGAACCAATGGTTCGTGATCTGGAGAATGGGGGGCCGGGGGCATAGTCATACCAGACACATTAACGGTTGACGCGGCTGCGTCCAGACCACTTGCATCTATGCGCCCGACACGGCAGGGTCTGTTCATGAATGATGCAGATTTACCCACTTGGTCGCACGATCTTGCCCAATTGTTCAACGCAAGTTGGGCGGTGCTTTTACCCCAATCCGTGAGTGCCCGCGTTGACGCGCGGCTTGCCACATTGGCCACCCTTGGCGATGACGGCGCACCCCAAGCGCGCGGCGTTGTGCTGCGCGCGGCAGATCCCGCCCGCTGCACCGTCGATGTCTTTACCGATGCCGCCACACAAAAGTGCGACGAGATCGCGGCCGATCCCCGCGCGGCCCTCACGCTTTGGCGCGAGGATGTGTTGCTCCAGATTCGGTTGCGCGGCACCATTGATATTATCGAGGGCGCATTGGCCCAAGAGGCATGGGCCGGTTTGAGCGATCGCGCCCTACCAGATTACGGTGTGACCCCAAAACCCGGCACGCCGATCACACAGGCGGATGCCTACACGCGCAGCGCCGATGCCGCACGTTTTGCGATTTTGCGCCTCACCGTGGAGACGATGGATGTGGTGTCCTTGAACCGCCCCACACATACGCGCGCCTTTTACACGCGCCACAACGACTGGCGCGGCGTGTGGCGCGCGCCATAACGGCGTACACTGCGTGTGTTAACGCATCCGAACCAATCTTGTGCCATAACTGCGCCATCCCTGCGCGATGCCTCACAGAAAGCCAACGACATGCACGACCTTCCTTTGACCCGAGAGCTCGTCTTGATTGGCGGCGGTCATACCCACGCGCTTGTGCTCAAGCGATGGGGTATGAAACCGCTTGCAGGGGTGCGGGTCACGGTCATTAATCCCGGTCCTGTTGCCGCCTATTCCGGCATGTTACCGGGCTTTGTAGCGGGACATTACACGCATTCAGACCTAGAATTGGATCTGGTGCGTCTGGCACGGTTTGCCGGCGCGCGCGTTGTGATGGCACGCGCCACAAAAATAGACCGCAAGGCTAAATTGATCCACGTCGAGGGGCGCGCGCCGCTTCGGTATGATGTGGCCTCCATCGATATTGGCATCACCTCGGACATGCCTGATCTTGCGGGATTTCACCCCCATGGCATTGCTGCCAAACCCCTTGAACACTTCGCCGCCCGCTGGGACAGCTACCGTGCGGATGTCGCCGCGGGCCTCGCCGCACCACAAATGTGTGTGATTGGTGGTGGTGTTGCGGGGGCGGAACTCGCGATGGCTATGGCCCATGCCCTCAAGGGCGCGAACGATCTTAGCGTCACATTGATTGATCGCGGGGAGATCCTCGAAGAGTTCCGTGCCCCCACGCGGCGCGCCCTTTTGGCTGCCCTCACAGATGCGGGCGTGGCGCTACGGCCCAATACAGCCATTGGTAATATCGAGGCGGACCACCTCACCCTCACCGATGGAACCACGATCGCGTCGCATTTTACACTCGGCGCAGCGGGCGCACGGCCTTATGACTGGCTAAAAGAGACGGGACTCACAATCGTTCAAGGTTACGTGCGGGTTGGCCCCACGCTCCAGTCCTCCGACCCGAATATTTTCGCCGTGGGCGATTGCGCCCATCTGGCCCATGCACCGCGCCCAAAGGCCGGCGTCTTTGCCGTTCGCCAAGCGCCCGTGCTGTTCGACAACCTGCGCATTTTGCTGTCTGAGCAACGCGGCGCGACGAAAAAGAGCCTGTATCATCCGCAAAAAGACTACCTCAAGCTGATCTCTCTTGGCGACAAGAGCGCCCTCGCGGACAAAAATGGACTGCGCCTCAAAGGCGCTGCAATGTGGCGGTGGAAAGATCGTATCGACCATACATTCATGGCTCGCCTCAGCACGCTAAAACCAATGCGCCCGCCCGTTCTACCCGATCTGATTGCCGCCGGATTACGTGATGAGGTTGAGGGCAAAAGCCCGATGTGTGGCGCATGTGGCGCAAAGGTTGGCGGAGATATTCTTGCCCGCGTTCTAAACGACGACACGGACCTCAAACGCGACGATGTTGTGCGCCTAAAGGGGGACGATGCGGCCGTCTTAACCCATGGGGCAGCGCATGGCGGGTCGCGCCAAGTGATCTCTGTCGATCATCTGCGCAGTTTTGTGGCCGACCCCGTGATGATGACACAGATCACCGCGATTCATGCCTTGGGCGATGTGTGGTCGATGGGCGCACAGCCGCAATCCGCCCTCGCCACGATCACGCTACCGCGCTTGGCCCCACCACTCCAAGAGGCGTGGCTGTCAGAAATTATGACAACCGCACGGACGGTGTTTGCCAAAGAGGGGGCGCAAATCATCGGCGGTCACACGTCGATGGGGGCCGAGTTTTCAATCGGGTTTACGGTCACAGGTCTTGCAGACACGCCAATTACGCTCAACGGCGCGAAGGACGGCGACCAAATCATCGTGACCAAACCCATCGGCACAGGCGTTATTTTGGCCGCTGAAATGGCAATGCTCGCCTCTGGACGCGATGTGGCCGCCGCCTACGCGTCGATGGCGCTCTCATCTGGCGAAGCGGCAACGATCTTGAGCGGTGCGCATGCGATGACGGATGTAACGGGATTTGGCCTTGCGGGTCATTTACTCGGGATATGTCGCGCAAGCGGCGTCAGCGCCACGCTCACATTGTCAAACATTCCCGTGCTCGACGGCGCGTTGGAGCTGTCGCAATCTGGGATCGCCTCGACAATCATGCCCGCCAATCGCGCCTATAGCGCCCAGTACGAGGGACCAAACGGACCGCTGGCGGATCTGTTGTTCGACCCTCAAACCGCTGGCGGATTGCTTGCCTGCGTAGGCGCGGGTGGCGCACAAAACCTGATTAAGAAGCTCAAAAAGTCCGGCTACAGTGCGGCGATCATCGGGGAAATCACGACCTCAGACGAGACAGGCACCCGCCTTACAGTGAGGCCATAACGTCAATAATGCGCGTGGCCGCGACATCGCGGGCCTCGACGGCCATATTGCATAGATCAATCGTCGCACTCACAGTCGGGGCGTGTTTTTCGCGCGACCGTTTGTAACGCGGATCATAATGCTGCGCCATGAGCCCGCCCGCCAAGTCAACGAAATTGCCCGTGCGCGCCAACTCTTGCCAGCCGTCAACAACATCATAGCCCTGAAACGTCACAAGCTTTGCGAGCAGCTTTTCCAACAACGCCGCATCCTGCACGATGTCAGCGTAGGCTTGCGCGAGATACGCCGCCCGACTTGACAGCGGGGCCGTGACCTCAATGCGTGGCGCGCCACACATCACCGCCCAAACGGACGCAGGCACCGAGACATTGCCAATACGCGAACTTTCCGCCTCAACAAGCGTGGGCTTTGCCGGGTCAAGCTCGGACAATGCGACCGCAAGCGCGCTTTCGAATGCCTTTTGCGAGGGCTGTGTGCCAAGGCCGCCAAAAATCGATCCGCGGTGATTGGCAAGCCCCTCCAAATCAAGCACCTGCCCGCCTTGCGCGCGGACCCGTGCAATCAGGTCAGTTTTCGCCGTGCCTGTATTGCCATCAATCAGTATAAGTTTGTGCGGCAACGGATCGGTATAAAGCGCGCGCACGACCATCCGCCGCCACGCCTTATAGCCGCCCTCGACCACATCCACGCGCCACCCGATTTGACGCAGGATCGTTGCGAAGGAATTGGACCTCTGCCCCCCGCGCCAACAATAGATGCGCGGTTTCCAATTGCCCTCGAAGTCGGCCAAT
>NZ_CBFHKW010000046.1:2658-20400 GCF_965656515.1 Celeribacter marinus | reverse complement strand
TGAAACCGTTTTTGGTCAAAGATTTGCGTACATTCGCCGTCAACAGGGCGTTCTCTGTCAGGCTCATATTCGGGGCCGCAGCATGTCCAAGCCGTTCCTCAGGAGCCGCTAAAATGCCAAGGCCACGGCGCGCGTTTGGCCCCATGCAGCCGATGTCCTGCCCCTCAAAAAAGACGCGACCAGTTGCAGTTTTTGCCTCACCGGACAACACCGATAAAAGCTCGTCCTGACCATTGCCCGCAACACCGCCGATGCCCAAAATCTCGCCAGAGCGCACCTGAAACGACACGTCTTTGAGGCGGGTGCCAAACGGATTCGCAGGCGCGAAATCAAGGGTGCGAACATCCAACAAAATCTCGCCGGTTTCGCCACCTTCGCGCGTTGGGGTGTGGAGCGTTTCGCCGACCATGAGTTCGGCCATTTCGCGTGCGGTCGTCGTCTTTGGGTCGCAATCGCCCACGACCTTGCCCAAGCGTAGGATTGTGGCCTCATCACACAGCGCGCGGATCTCCTCTAGCTTGTGAGAAATGTAGAGGATTGAGGTGCCTTCGGATTGAAGCTTGCGCAGGGTCGTGAATAGAATCTCGACTTCTTGCGGAGTCAAAACCGATGTTGGCTCGTCCATGATCAACAGTTTGGGATCTTGGAGCAGGCAGCGGATAATCTCAACGCGTTGCCGCTCCCCCGCGGAAAGATCACCAACAATACGGTCGGGATCAAGCGGAAGACCGTAGGCCTCTGACACATCACGAATTGAGCGCGCCAGTTCGCGCATTTTCGGAGGGTTCTCCATGCCCAATGCGACATTTTCAGCCACGTTGAGGGCTTCGAATAGAGAAAAGTGTTGAAAGACCATCGCGACGCCAGATGCGCGTGCGGCTTGTGGGCTGGTCGGACTGTACGCTGTGCCGTGCATCTGCATTGTGCCGCTGTCAGGTTTTTCTAACCCGTAGATCATTTTGACAAGCGTGGATTTTCCCGCACCGTTTTCACCGAGCAAAGCGTGGACTTGACCCGCGCCAATGGTGAACGACACGGAGTCATTGGCCACGACGCCCGGATAGGCTTTGGTTAGCCCGTTAATCTTGAGAAGGTCACTCACCCCGTGCGTTCCTCACCCGTGTTCAGGTCAATAGAATCTTTATGTTCCGTCGATGACATTAGGCGGGCGGCGACCCCGATCGCAATGGCTTGCGGATGTTTTCCGAGGTCGGGTTGCCCAATAGGGCAGCGAATGCGTGAAATTTGTGCAGGTGTGTGACCTAAATCGTTTAATCTAGCTCTAAAGCGTGCCCATTTCGTTTCCGACCCGATCAGGCCGAGTGTACCAAATCCGTGAGACAAAATGAGATGGCACAGCTCCAGATCAAGTGCGTGAGAGTAGGTGAGCACCAAATGCTCCGCGATTTCGGGAGCGTGGCGCACAAGAGATGCGGGGTTGGTGGCCATCAGCGGCGACACGCCCGTCGCGATATCTGTCGGGAACCGATCCGCACTGGTGTCTATCCAAGTGATGTCAAAGGTTGGCAGCGGCGCTAACGTGGTCACAATTGCACGACCGACATGTCCCGCCCCCCAAACCCAAAGCGGGCGCGCGGCGGGCTGCACCGGCTCAATCATCCATTCGTCGATTAAATGCGGCTGCAATGTGCCAGTCGCGCGCGCCTCAGCCAACAGTTTGGTTACGCGAAACGGCATCGGTGACGGGCCACGCGCGAATATATCCTCAGGGATATCGGCCACGGTTTCGAACACTTCGGTCAGTAGAACCACCGCGCCCCCGCAACATTGCCCCATCGCGGGGCCAAGTGGGATACGGGCCAGTCTTGGGGACGTGAACGCGGCTTTCATCGCTTCGAATTCGAGCGCCCCGCCGCCTATAGTTCCGGATTGCGCGAGGCCGTGTTCATCCTGCCAGACCAACATAGATGCCCCTACATCGCGCGGGGTCGAGCCTTTTACATCGGCGACAACGACCCGCGCGACACGACCATGACGCACAAGCGCCTGTGCAAGTGCTACGCGGTCAAAACTCATGCTCCATCACCCTTTGCGCGCGCAATCGCGGCGAGTAATGCCTCGGGTGTCGCGGGCGCGTCTAGGGCGGGATAGTGTGGGCCACAAGCGGCAGCTGCATTGGAAAGTGCGAGAAATACCGAAATCCCAAGCATAAACGGTGGTTCGCCTACGGCCTTTGAGCGGTAGATCGTGTTCTCGCGATTGGGTGCATCCCATAGCGCAACGTTAAATATATCGGGTGCATCAGACGCCGTGGGGATTTTGTAGGTGGATGGCGCGTGCGTTTTGAGGTGGCCGTGTGCGTCCCACACCAGTTCCTCGGTGGTGAGCCATCCGGCCCCTTGGACAAAGCCGCCTTCGACCTGACCAATATCGAGTGCGGGGTTCAAGGACGTGCCTGCATCGTGCAAAATATCCGTGCGCAGCATCCGGTTTTCACCCGTTAGCGTGTCGATCACGACCTCGGTCAACGCGATGCCGTGGGCGAAATACAAGAACGGTCGACCGTGACCCTTGATGCGGTCCCACTCGATTTTGGGGGTTTTGTAAAACCCCGTTGCCGAAAGGCTGATGCGATTTTGATAGGCGAGGGAAATGACCTCTGCGAAGGCCATATCATGCGCGCCAAACGTCACTCGTTCGTCGCGCCATTCAAATGTAGATTCACCGAAGTGATCGCTCAGGAAGGATTCCAATCGACTGCGCAGAGTGTCACAGGCGGCTTTGACGGCCATGCCATTGAGGTCCGACCCGCTTGAGGCGGCGGTGGCCGAGGTGTTGGGAACTTTGGCCGTGTCGGTCGCGGTGATTTTGACGCGGGCGGCGTCGACACCAAACACTGTTGCGGCCACTTGGGCGACCTTTTGGAACAATCCCTGTCCCATTTCGGTGCCGCCGTGGTTCATGCGAATGGAGCCGTCTTGGTAGATATGCACTAATGCGCCCGCTTGGTTGAGATGGGTTAGGGTAAACGAGATGCCGAATTTGACGGGGCTGATCCCGAGGCCCTTTTTGAGGGTCGGATGCTCTGCGTTCCATCGTTCAACAGCGGTACGGCGTTCTAGGTAATGTGCACCGTCGAGGAGCTGTGAGGTCATGGCGCCAAGGATGAAATCCTCGACCTCTTGGCCATAGGGCGTGGTTTGGATTGCGGATGCAGGTGCCTCTTCTGGTGCCATATCCGCGTAATAATTTCGGCGGCGAATTTCGGCAGGGTCGGTGCCCAGCGCATGAGCGATGTGGTCAATAACACGCTCGATGCCAATCACACCTTGGGGGCCGCCAAATCCGCGGTAGGCGGTGGCGCTTTGAGTGTTGGTGCGCAAACGGTGGCTTTCAATGCGCACATTGCGCAGGTGATAGGCATTGTCGGCATGTAGCATCGCGCGGTCGGCCACGGGCAGGCTGAGATCCTGCGCCCACCCGCAACGGGTCATGTGGACGAAGTCGAGCCCCGTAATCGCGCCGGTCTCATCAAAGCCACAGGTGTAGCGAATGCGAAACTCGTGACGTTTGCCAGTAATGATCATGTCGTCATCGCGGTCGTAACGCATTTTGCATGGACGCCCCAGACGGGCGGCGGCGACAGCACAGGCGATGGCGAGCGCGTTGCCTTGGCTTTCCTTGCCGCCAAACCCGCCGCCCATGCGCCGCGTCTCTACCCGCACCGCACTCATCGGCAGGTGCAGGGCATGGGCCACCTTGTGTTGGATTTCGGTGGGGTGTTGCGTCGAGGAATGCACCACCATGTCGCCGTTATCGTCGGGGAACACGAGGGCGGCTTGTCCCTCTAGGTAGAAATGCTCTTGTCCGCCGATTTCGAACTCACCCTCGATGCGATGGGGTGCTGCGGCGATGGCGGTCGCCGCATCGCCTTTGGTGTAGATGCGCGGGCCATCCTCGAAACGGGCATCGGCGGCGAGGGCCTCCTCGTAGGTCAGGATGGCGGGTTTAGGCGCATAGGTGATGTCGGCAAGACGCGCGGCCTTGCGGGCGATCAGATGCGATGTGGCCACGACCAGAAACACCGGCTGACCGACGTAGTGGACTGTCCCTGTTGCCAATAGTGGCTCGTCGCCTACGGAGGGCGAGCAATCGGGCATCTCGTCGAAGTCATTGGCGGACAGCACGGCCACGACCCCCGCAAGGGCGCGAACCTGATCAAGGTTGATCGCGGTGATGTCGGCGTGGGCCTCGGTAGAGAGGCCAAAGGCTAGATGCAGGGTGTTCGCGGGCGTGGGAATGTCATCGACATAGCGCGCGGCACCCGTGACGTGGAGACGGGCGGCATCATGCGGGAGGGATTTTCCAACGCTCATGGGCGCACCTCCAAGACGGATGCATGGGTGCCTGTGCGCTCCATTAGGTAGCGCACCAACATATTTTGAGCGGTTGTCAGACGGTAGTCGGCGGAGGCGCGCATGTCGGACAAGGGCTCAAAGTCCTCGACAAATGCGGGGCGTGCGGCGGCAATGGTGGCCGCGTCAAACGGCTTGCCAATTAGAGCGTTTTCAACTGCTGTGGCGCGTTTGGGGGTCGCGGCCATACCGCCAAACGCAATGCGCGCGGTGGTGATGATGTCGTCCTCAACGGTGAGGTTGAACGCCCCGCAGACCGCAGAAATATCTTGGTCAAACCGTTTGGACAATTTGTACACGCGCAGGTCGGTAAGGTCCGATTTTTGCACGGTGATATGTTCGACAAACTCTGAATCTTGGCGGTCCTGTTTGCCATAAGCGAGGAAATAATCCTCAAGCGCCAGTGTGCGGCGAGTGTCGCCACGGCGCAGGATCAGTGTCGCATTCGCCGCGATTAGGGGGGGCGGACTATCTCCGATGGGCGATCCGTTCGCGATATTGCCACCAAGGGTCGCAGCGGTGCGCACCTGAACTGATGAGAACCGGCGAAACATCTCTGAAAGCGAGGGGCAAAGGGGCGCAAGGGCGGGTGCCAAATCCGCGATGGGGGTCATCGCGCCAATGGTGATTTCAGTATCGGTTTCGGTAATCCCCACGAGGTCTTTGACGCCGCCGAGGAAAATCACATCGTCGAGGTCCATGAGACGCTTGGTGACCCATAGTCCGACATCTGTGGCCCCCGCGATCAGGGTTGCCTTGGGGTTGAGGACATAAAGTGCTGCGAGTTCGTCAGAGGTTTCGGGGCGATCTATCAGTGCAGGTACATCAAGAGGCGCGGGCGACAGGCGGGGGGCGGTTTGTGTTGCCGCCGCCTGTGCTGCTCGCAAGATCGGCGCATATCCTGTGCACCGACATAGGTTGCCAGCCAGTACATCGGCGTGGTTCGTCTCGCCCTTTACGTGGGCTGTGGCAAGGGACATCACGATCCCTGGCGTGCAAAAGCCGCATTGGCTTCCATGCTCTTGGATCATTGCCTCTTGGACGGGATGGAGCGTTTCGCCCTGAGACAAGCCCTCAACCGTGGTGACGGATTTACCGTGCAGCTGCGGCAGGAACAAAATGCAAGCATTGAGCGCGTGTGTGCCGCGCTCGTCGTGCACCATAACGGTGCACGCGCCACAATCGCCCTCGTTACAGCCCTCTTTGGTGCCTGTCAGTCCGCGCGTTTCACGCAGGTGATCAAGCAGGGTTTTGGTGTGAGTTGTCGGGGTTTGGACAATCTCGCCATTGAGGCGGAAGGTGATTTCCATCTGTCGGACCTGCCGCTTTCTTTTATAAAGGAGTCGCGCCCGATGCGGCGGAAAGCGCGGTCCATTTATTCTAGAAGACCATCCAAGGGGCGCCATTGGCAAGGGTTTGTGTGTCAATTGGCGCCATTTAATTACCCAAGTGGTCAAAGTTTGTTCTGCTTTGGGGGGTGGGTGGCGATCAGAGCCGCATCGCGAATGTGCCTTAATGTGACGATGGCGCATGTTTTTGGGTTGGCCCGTCCCATGCGCATGGGATAGCGTGCGCCCAATGAACAGCCCCAATTTCATCCACCTTCGGGTCCACACCGAATATTCCCTCCTCGAAGGCGCAATGCGTCTCAAAAAGCTGAGCGGGATAGTGGCCGATGCGGGGATGCCTGCGGTGGCGGTCACGGATACCAACAACCTGTTTTGTGCTTTGGAATTTTCCGAATATGCAAGCGGTGCAGGGGTGCAGCCGATCATCGGCTGTCAGGTTGATCTGGCCTATGACGTAGCGGCGACAGGCGAGCGTCCTCGCGGTCCTGCTCCCGTGGTTTTGCTCGCACAGACCGAGCAGGGCTATGAGCACCTCATGAAGCTCAATTCTTGTCTCTATGTGGATAAACACGACGGCATCCCGCAAGTGACCGTGGACGAGTTGGAGCGTTATTCGGCAGGTCTGATTTGTCTGACAGGTGGTGCGAACGGTCCCGTGGGCAAATTGATCCAAGCACAACAAGTGCCCAAGGCCCGTGCGTTATTGGAGCGGCTCAAGGCGATCTATCCCAATCGTTTGTATGTGGAGCTACAACGCCACCGTGGTGAGGACGGGCAGGCCACCGAAGCCGAGCGCACCACCGAGCGCCCGTTCGTGGAATGGGCGTATGATTTGGGGTTGCCGCTTGTTGCGACCAATGATGTTTATTTCCCCGATCCAGATATGTACGAGGCGCATGACGCGCTGATCTGTATTGCCGAGGGCGCCTATGTCGATCAATCAGAACCGCGCCGCCGGTTGACGCCACAGCATTATTTTAAAACGCCCGCCGAGATGGCCGCGCTGTTTGCCGATTTGCCCGAGGCATTGGAAAACACTGTCGAAATTGCCAAACGTTGTGCCTTCAAGGCCTATACGCGTGATCCGATCCTGCCGAAGTTCGCGGACGATGAGGTCGAGGAATTGCGCAAGCAGGCGTGGGAGGGATTGGACGCGCGTCTGGCCGTGATCGAACCTGCCGCCCCGCGCGAAGAGTACGACAAGCGGCTCGAGTTCGAGTTGGGCATCATCGAGCAGATGGGTTTTCCAGGCTACTTTTTGATCGTGGCCGACTTTATCAAGTGGGGCAAGGAACAGGGCATTCCTGTGGGACCAGGGCGCGGGTCCGGAGCGGGGTCGCTCGTGGCCTATGTGTTGACCGTTACCGATCTTGATCCGCTGCGCTATTCGTTGCTGTTCGAGCGGTTTTTGAACCCTGAACGCGTGTCGATGCCCGACTTCGATATCGACTTTTGTATGGATCGCCGCGAGGAGGTGATCCGTTATGTGCAGGAGAAATACGGGCGCGACCGCGTCGGTCAGATCATCACATTCGGCGCGCTGTTGTCCAAGGCGGCGGTACGCGACATCGGGCGGGTTTTGCAGATGCCATACGGTCAGGTGGACCGCCTGTCCAAGCTGATCCCCGTCGAAGGCGTCAAGCCCGTGTCGATCCACCAAGCGTTGCAAGACGAGCCGCGATTGCGCGAAGAGGCGCGTGCGGAGGAGGTCGTAGACCGCTTGCTGAAGCACGGCCAAAAGGTTGAGGGACTGTTGCGCAACGCGTCGACGCACGCGGCGGGTGTGGTGATCGGGGATCGTCCGATTGACGAGCTTGTCCCGCTGTATCAGGATCCGCGTTCCGATATGCCCGCGACCCAATTCAATATGAAATGGGTTGAACCTGCGGGCTTGGTTAAGTTCGACTTTTTGGGCCTGAAAACCCTCACCGTGATCCAGTCGGCGATGAACCTGATTTTCAAGGCTGGGCGAGATTTGCATGTCGCCGCCGATGGCGCGCAATTGTATACGCCGCCCGAAGGGGCCAAGAACCAGATCAACCTCATCCCACTTGATGATGATAAAACCTACAAGCTTTATTCGGATGCGAAAACGGTCGCGGTGTTTCAGGTGGAAAGCTCGGGCATGATGTCCGCGCTACGCCAGATGAAGCCGACCTGTATCGAGGACATCGTGGCGCTCGTGGCGCTTTACCGTCCGGGTCCGATGGAAAACATCCCGACCTATTGTGATGTGAAGCACGGGCGCAAGGAGTTGGAATCGGTTCATCCCACGATTGACCACATTCTCGAAGAGACCCAAGGCATCATCGTTTACCAAGAACAGGTGATGCAGATCGCACAGGTCATGGCGGGCTACTCGCTTGGCGGCGCTGATTTGTTGCGCCGTGCGATGGGTAAAAAGATTAAAGAGGCAATGGACGCCGAGCGCCCGAAATTCGAGGCCGGTGCGGCCAAGAACGGCGTGACGGCGAAAAAGGCCTCCGAAGTATTCGACCTGTTGGAAAAGTTCGCCAACTACGGCTTTAACAAATCCCACGCGGCGGCCTACGCGGTGGTGTCATACCAAACGGGGTGGCTCAAGGCGAACCACCCTGTCGAGTTCATGGCCGGTGTGATGAATTGCGATATTCACCTCACGGACAAACTGTCGGTCTATGCAGAAGAGGTGCGTCGCGGCCTTGATATCGAGATTATTCCGCCGTGTGTGAACAGGTCGCTGTCGACGTTCGATGTGGTCGATCAGAAACTTGTTTATGCGCTTGGGGCGCTCAAAAACGTTGGTGGCGAGGCGATGCAATTGATCGTCAATGCCCGAGACGAGGGCGGCAACGGGTTTGTGACCTTGTTTGATTTTGCGCGCCGCGTGGACCTCAAACGTGTGGGTAAACGCCCCCTTGAGATGCTTGCCCGCGCGGGGGCGTTTGATCTGTTGGACAGCAATCGCCGCCGTGTGTTCGAGAGCCTTGATGCGCTCGTGCAATACTCCGCAGCGATCCATGAGCAAAAGGCCTCCAATCAGGTGTCGTTGTTTGGTGATGCGGGTGATGATTTGCCCGAACCGCGCCTGTCGCCCTCGAATGATTGGGTCGCCTCCGAGCGGTTGATGGAAGAGCAAAAGGCGATCGGGTTCTTTTTGTCGGGTCATCCGCTTGATGATTATGCCTCCGCGCTTAAACGCAAAAAAATCGGTACCCTTGTGGGCGCTCAGGCCAAGGCCGAGGCCGAAGGCTCAGCTACCATGCAGGTCGGCGTCATGGTGTCGGGCTTTCGTGAGATGAAGTCGTCCAAGGGCAACCGCTATTTCCGCATGAATATCTCGGATAGCACGGGCCAGCTTGCGGGCATCGCGATGTTTGCGCGCAAAGACGATGAACTCAATGCCGCGCGCGCAGTGTTCGAGAGCACCGACAAGGTCGTTGTGACCTTGGAGGGACGGTTCAATGACGGGCAATTTGATCCTACGATACGCGCGGTTGCGCCCATGGATACGGTTGTGGCTGATGCCGGTGCTGCGGGTCTCAAGGTTTTTTGTGATAATACCGCAGCAATTTTGTCTGTAAGTGAATTGTTGACGCGTGTGACGCGAGAGGCAAAAGTTCCGCCTAAGGGCGTTTTGTCGTTTTGTTTGATGGCCCCTGATTTGCCTGGCGAAGTAGACATAGAAATTGACCAACCGTTTGTGATTTCACCCGAAGTAAAGGGTGCAATTAAGTCGATAGACGGTGTTGTAATGGTGGAAGATGATTGATGCGGATTTTAGCCGATGTTCTTGCTCTTACGGTTCTTACAGGGTGCCAGATGGAGTTGCCCGCGTTCAATGCGGTGCGCTCAACCCCTGATGAGCTGACCCTGGTCTCAATGATGTCGGACGCCACAGGGTCGCAGGTGTTGGTCGACGCACCGAGCGAGGTGAATTTAGCGCAAACACAAGATCTCTCCACAGCATTCGAGGATGCGGCAACGCCTGTTTCACCCCACAAAGGTCTGTTTGCGTTTTTGAAACCTGCGCCTGTGGCCTCGCCGCTTGACGGTACGGATATTGAAGTGATTGACGCGCAAGTGGCACAAGGTGCGCAGGACGCGGCGGTGGCGCGTGGAAGTGGCGGTATCTTCGCTTTTTTAAAGCCAAAACCACAGGATCAACAGTCCGCGACCACGGGGACAGAAGCTGACGACGCTACAGACAACGTAGAGCTCGCGGCGCTGGCCCTTGAACCGGTTGATACGGGAGGATCAGATGTCCGCCCCGAGACGGTTGGTGTGTCCCCCGACGTCGAACCTGCTCCCAAAAAGAACGGCTTGTTTGGCGGTTTGTTCGCGAATGCGCGCTCGACAGATTCGGGTGCGGCACTTGCCACTACGACACGTTCCACCGTGCAGCCGGGTGAGGTCGTGGCGTTTGGGACGGTCGGTGTCGCATGTGAGGCGAAACCTGCCGCACAAGCAAAACTTGTTGATAAATTCCCGCGCGAGGGTCGGGCAGTTTGGAAGCTGTATGATACAGACGCGTCCTCAACGCAGGCGCGCACCCAGTTCATCACGGGGTTTGACGACAATTGCCCGCGTCAGATCACGGCGTCCTTGGTTATGTTCGGGTCGGCCGCCTTACACGAGGTCCATCGTTACTCCAAGGCACGCAAAAAAGCCCCTTGGTCGGTTGCCGATAAAGAATACGAAGTGATCAAGTCTAAAACTTGCGGTGTCGGCAAGGGCGTGAACTGCCCCGCCCAAAACCTGCCAAAACTGGAAAGCCATGTGGCATTTGTCTCGGTCTACGAGACGTTTGGTGGCACTGGTGCTTGGTTGGAGCTATTGGTGTCAGACGGGAAGTTGATCTCTGACGAGGTGCGGTGATCCGCATGCCGTGTCGCCGCGCGGTCTCGGATTTGCGGCCGCTACCAATGTGGTGGGCGTTGATCAGCAAGCGCGATTGAGCCTTCGCCATCGGACTGGCGCGAGACTTCTGCCTCCATGAGCATGCCCAGACGACGATGAATTTTGTCGATGTCGTTTTCTTGACGAGCGATCACATCGGATAGCTCGTCAACGGTTCTGGTCAGATATGAAATTTGTTCTTCGAGTGAGGTTATGCGGTCGGTGTCTGACATCTCTTCGTTCTCCATTCGCCACTTTGCGGCTCATCCGCTTGCCCCAAGCGCCCCCTTGGGCTATGCCGCGAACGACAAAGCGTCAAGGAACCGACCCGATGGCCAAGCCCAACAAATCTCCCCGCCCCAAGGCAATTGCGCCAAAAGGCTTTCGTGATTATTTCGGCACCGAAGTGACCGAGCGCAAGGCTATGCTTGATCGCATTGCCGAAGTCTATCATCTTTACGGGTTCGAGGCGCTCGAAACATCCGCCGTTGAAACCGTTGAGGCGCTTGGCAAGTTCCTACCTGATGTGGATCGCCCCAATGAGGGTGTGTTCGCATGGCAAGAGGATGATGCCGATTGGGTTGCCCTGCGTTATGACATGACGGCGCCGCTTGCGCGTGTCGCCGCGCAATATCGTCAGGATTTACCAAGCCCGTATCGCCGCTTTGCAATGGGTCCGGTTTGGCGCAACGAAAAGCCTGGTCCGGGGCGGTTTCGGCAGTTTTACCAATGTGACGCCGATACCGTAGGAGCGCCGTCCGTGGCCGCCGATGCAGAAATTTGTGCGATGCTGTCCGACACGCTTGAGGCCGTGGGCATTGCGCGGGGAGACTACATTATTCGCGTCAATAACCGCAAAGTTCTCGACGGTGTGTTGGAGGCTGCGGGCCTGCACGACACGGACGAATTCGCCGCCGTGCGCGGCATTGTTTTGCGCACCATTGATAAGCACGACAAATTCGGTGACGCGGGTGTCACCGCGCTCTTGGGTGAGGGCCGTAAAGACGACAGCGGCGATTTCACGGATGGGGCAGGGCTGGGTGATTTGCAAATCAAAGCAATCCTTGGCTTTGTCAATGCGCACAACGCTGTGGACTCAAGGCTAGCTCAGCAGGCTTCCGCAATTAGGGACACTAATCCCAAGGCAGCTGATTTGCTTTACACCGCAAGGGACTATGCATCTCCAGTGTTCTCAGGCCAACACGCCCTTAGAGCGACCGCGGGCGCTGTTTGGAATGAGAACGTCCTAAATTACTTAAATGAAATCGTGGGCGAATCTTCAATTGGCTTTGAAGGGGTGCAGGAACTTCGAGCAATTCATGAATTGCTCAAAGCTCAAGGTTACTCGGCGGACCGCATTCGTATCGATCCTTCTGTCGTCCGCGGTCTTGGATACTACACCGGCCCTGTCTATGAGGCTGAGTTGACGTTCGAAGTCACCGATGAGAAAGGCCGTGTGCGCGAGTTTGGATCGGTCGCAGGCGGCGGGCGGTATGATGATCTGGTCAAGCGGTTCACCGGACAGGCCGTTCCCGCCACGGGCATGTCCATCGGCGTTGATCGTCTATTGGCCGCGTTGCGCGCAACGGGCCGCATCGGTAGTGAGGCCGAGGGGCCAGTGGTCGTGACTGTCATGGATAAGTCACGTATGGCGGATTACATGCAGATGGTGACGGAGTTGCGCCAAGCGGGTATTCGCGCCGAAGTGTACTTGGGCAATCCAAAGAACTTTGGCAATCAGTTGAAATACGCCGACAAACGCAATTCTCCCGTGGCCATCATTCAAGGCGGTGACGAACAGGAGCGCGATGTGGTGCAGATTAAAGACCTGATTTTGGGAACGAAGCTCGCGCAAAGTGCCTCGCTTGAGGAATGGAAAGATCGCCCCAACCAGTTTGAAGTGCCGCGTGGCGATTTGGTCGCGAAGGTTCGCGAGATTATCGAAAGTTATTCCTAATGGTCGATCAGGTTTCCGACAAAGCCCGTGCAAGGATGATGGCAGAAGGCCTATGCGATGCATTCGCCAGCGGTGGCGCGGCGCGGTTTGACACCGATATCTTGCTGCCCGCAGAGGTGCTTTTGGACCTGTACGGCGAAGATATCCGTGCGCGGGCCTATGTGACATCCGACCCTGAACACGGTGAGATGATGCTACGTCCCGATTTCACTGTTCCCGTTGCCCAAGCGCATATGGCTGGTGATGAGCGTCCCGCGAGCTATACGTATTTTGGTGAGGTGTTTCGCAAACAAGATGACCATCCTGAGCGCAGCAACGAGTACTTTCAGGTGGGGTATGAGGTGTTTGGCGAGGCCAACATTGCCGAGGCCGATGCAGATGTGTTCGGACGGTTTTCTGACCTATTGGCCGATTATGATCTCCGCGCCGCCACGGGTGATATTGGTATTCTCGTGGATGCGGTGCGTGGACTGAACACAACCGAGCGCCGCCGAGGTGCATTGCTTCGTCACATTTGGCGTCCGCGCAGGTTTCGCGCCTTGCTAACGCGGTTTTCCGATGCAGGTAGCGATTTGCGCGCTGCCAATTTGGCCCGTGTTCAGGCGAACCTCGCTGAAGAGGCGGCCCCCTTTATCGGAGTGCGCACGCAGACAGAAATCGACGCCCGCGTTCAGGCACTGGCAGAGGACGCAGCCGAGCCGCCTATTTCAGCGGCCGAAGTCGACTTGATCGACGATATTCTCTCACTCAAGGAAACCGTGCCAAATGTGCTGTCCGCGCTGCGTGATATCGCCGTTGATATGCCGTCGATCGCGCAGGCGGTGACGCGGCTTGATCGTCGCTCCGCGGCAATGGAAAAGCGTGGGGTTGATGTGGAGAACTTGATGTTCGAGGCCTCCTACGGGCGCACATCTATGGAATACTATGACGGGTTCGTGTTCGGGTTTTATGCCGAGGCGCGCCCCGATTTGCCGCCTGTGGCCACCGGTGGACGCTATGACGCGCTAACGGCGGTTTTGGGGCAGGGCACTGGCGTGCCTGCGGTCGGCGGCGTCATACGACCTGACTTGATGCTCGCCCTAAAGGGAGACGCGCAATGACCATTAAACTGGGTGTGCCCTCCAAAGGGCGATTGATGGACAAGACGTTTGAGTGGTTTGCAAGTCACGGGATTACGTTGCGCCAAACGGGTGCGGAGCGCGAATATTCGGGCGCTGTTGACGGCGTCGACGGTGTCGAGCTTGTCTTGCTCTCTGCGTCTGAAATTCCACGCGAACTTGCGGCTGGGCGTATTCATCTCGGGGTGACTGGCTCTGATCTGGTGCGTGACAAGCTCAGCCAATGGGACGCTAAAGTGGTCGAATTGGCGCGCATGGGGTTTGGTCATGCCGACCTTATTTTGGCCGTGCCAAAGGCGTGGGTCGATGTTGATACACTGGACGATCTTGACGCGGCTGCCGCTGCTTTTCGCGCGCGCCACGGGTATCGCCTACGGATCGCGACCAAGTATCACCACCTCGTGCGTGAGTATCTCAAGGCGCATGGCGTAGCGGATTACCAGCTCGTCGATAGTCAGGGAGCCACGGAAGGCACAGTGAAAAACCTGACGGCCGAAGCTGTTGCGGACATTACATCCACGGGCGAGACCCTTCGGGCCAACCACCTCAAAATCCTTGCGTGTGATCCTGTTCATAAATCACAAGCCACACTGTTCAAAAGTCGGACCGCGCATTGCACGGATGCCGACCGCGCGGCGATGTCTGTGCTCAAGAATATGTTGCAAGTCGGGGATTGATGCGGCTCTAAAGCAGACCGATATCGGCGAGGGTTTGCGCCAAGTCTGCGGGCAGTTCGGCCTCGCTTTCGCGCCCTTTGGGCAGATCGTTCGGAGCGTCCTCAGGCTTGAGGTAGCGCCAGCCTTGGAAGGGGCGGCGTTGTGCGCCTGTTGTGCGTACCAAATCGGCATCGAGCATGATGGCGCATCTGCGCACACCATCGCCGCCGCGATATTCCTCCAGAGAAACGATGCGTTGGCGCGCCTGTATAACGCCCTTGATCACCCAATAGAGCGAGCCACCATTGAGCAATGCGTCCTCTTGTTTGGGCCACATGCGTGTCACATGAGCGGTCGTGCGCCCACCGCGATGCTTGATATGTGCGGCTAAGTCCTCGACGCTATCGACGCCAACGCAAAGTTTTACCAGATTGACGTGATTTGCCACTATAGTCCCCTCAGGTTTCGTAAGGTAAGATATGACAATTGTGCCTGAGATCAAGTTGCCTTTGCACCACGGGCGCGCTACATCCCGCTCCCCATCCACACGTGACGCCAAAAGATCGGACCACTGCCAATGACCCGTTTCGCCGCCCCTATCGCTGAACAAATCTGGGATATGAAATACCGTTTCAAGGAGGCAGGCGGTGCGCCGCTTGATCTGAGTGTAGAGGATAGCTGGCGGCGCGTTGCGCGGGCCTTGGCTTCGGTCGAGGCGGATGCGACGATTTGGGAGGATAGGTTCTATCACGCTCTTGAGGATTTCAAATTCCTGCCCGCGGGGCGTATTTTGGCGGGCGCGGGCACCGAGCGTTCAGTGACCCTGTTCAACTGTTTCGTGATGGGCACCGTGCCCGACACGATGGGCGGTATTTTCGACATGCTCAAAGAGGCCGCTTTGACCATGCAGCAAGGCGGGGGGATCGGCTATGATTTCTCCACCATACGTCCCAAAGGCGCGGGTGTGTCGGGTGTCGCCGCAGACGCCTCTGGCCCATTGTCATTCATGGATGTCTGGGATTCGATGTGTCGCACGATCATGTCAGCGGGGTCGCGGCGCGGGGCGATGATGGCTACGATGCGGTGTGACCATCCCGACATCGAAGATTTCATATCCGCCAAACAAGACGCCGCACGCCTGCGTATGTTCAACCTGTCCGTTTTGATTACGGACCCGTTCATGGACGCTGTTAAGGCGAATGGGCCGTGGGAGCTGACCTTTGGCGGTAAGGTTTATCACACAGTTCAGGCTCGTGATCTGTGGAATAAGATCATGAAGGGGACGTATGACTACGCTGAACCCGGTGTGATTTTTATCGACCGTATCAACAAGATGAACAACCTCGCGTATTGCGAAACGATTGCGGCGACCAACCCGTGCGGTGAGCAGCCCTTGCCGCCCTATGGCGCTTGTTTGCTGGGCTCGATCAACCTTGCGCGACTGGTAGATCAACCGTTTGAGGATGAGGCGCACCTAGATATTGAAAAGCTGTCCGATCTGGTCGCCACGGCCGTGCGCATGATGGACAATGTGGTTGACGCCTCGCGTTTCCCTCTAGAGGCGCAGGCCCGCGAGGCGCAGGCAAAGCGCCGTATCGGTCTAGGTGTTACCGGTCTTGCCGATGCGTTGTTGATGGTGGGCCAGCGTTATGGGTCCGACGAGGCCGCCGCGACCTGTAAGGCATGGCTCAAGGCGATTGCGCGCGCGTCCTATCTGGCCTCGACCGAACTGGCCCGTGAAAAGGGCGCGTTCCCGCTATTTGATGCCGACAAATACCTCGCGTCCGGCTCACTCGAAGCGATGGACCAAGACGTGCGTGACGCCATTGCAACCCACGGCATTCGCAATGCGTTGCTGACCTCTATTGCTCCTACAGGCACCATTTCCCTGTACGCGGGCAATGTGTCGTCGGGCATCGAGCCGGTGTTCGCCTACGCCTATACCCGCAAGGTTTTGCAAAAGGACGGCACCCGCACCGAAGAGGAAGTGGTGGACTACGCCGTCAAGCTATACCGCGACAAATTCGGCGCCGATGCAGTCCTACCCGATCATTTCGTCAACGCCCAAACGCTTGCCCCGCTCGATCACGTTCGCATGCAGGCGGCAGCGCAAAAATGGGTCGATAGTTCGATCTCTAAAACCATCAATTGCCCCGTAGACATTAGCTTTGACGACTTCAAAGAGGTCTACATGGCGGCGTGGGACACAGGCTGTAAGGGCTGCACGACCTACCGCCCCAACGATGTGACGGGGTCCGTTTTGACAGTCTCTGAAGCCTCCGAGGATACGCCCGACACAGACGAGGGTGCGGATGTGGTCTATCTCTCCGAACCGCTTGATCGCCCACAGACCCTTGAAGGGGCGACGTATAAAGTCAAATGGCCCGACAGCGAGCATGCGATCTACATCACAATCAATGACACCGTGCACGGTGGCCATCGCCGCCCGTTCGAGATTTTCATCAACTCCAAGAACATGGAGCATTTTGCGTGGACCGTGGCGCTCACACGGATGATTTCCGCCGTGTTCCGCCGTGGTGGCGATGTGTCGTTTGTGGTCGAAGAACTCAAAGCGGTGTTCGATCCACGCGGCGGTGCATGGATGCAGGGAAAGTATATCCCCTCCATTTTGGCGGCGATCGGCGGCGTGATCGAGCGTCATCTGATCGAGACCGGCTTCATCGCGGGGGAGGGCATGGGGCTCAAAACCGACCCACAAGCGCAGGTGGTCTCCATGGGCGACAAACCACGCGGCAAAGCCTGCCCGTCGTGTGGTCAATACGATTTGCGAATGGTCGAAGGATGCATGACCTGCGGATCGTGCGGCCATTCGAAGTGCGGGTGAGAAACGCGTGAGTTGATGAATATCAGTATGAGGACGGGCAATTGAGAGCTATCCGGGCTCAAAAAACGGACTCTTGTTGGGTATAAAATGACCATGTCATAGTAAGTCATTGATTTTGTGTGATCTGAAGAATGCCGGCCCGAGGGGTCGGCATTCTTGCTTTCTGGGTGGGCGCCATGGTGCCCAGGTTGACCGGCGCGCTCAAATGTTCACATAGTGTTCTCATGGATCCGGATCCTCTTGCTGAAACCCTTGACAGCGACTTGCTGCCTAAAGCTGACCGCCTATGGATGGCGGAGCAGTTCAGAGAGGACACCCAATGCCCCGGATACCGTTCGCCGATATCAGGTTCCCTTCCGAGGACCTGACAACTGAAGTGGAAATCAACACTCGTCTGAAACGTTTCTTGCGGCTGTACAGAGAGAACATGGAGAATCTGTTGAATGTCACTGAGAACTGACCCGGTAGCCCCATAAATTGTCACTGAGAATTGACCCATGTGAACACATGGCCCTGACGTTTTTGTTCAGGGAGATTTGGAGTGATCGATATGGGATTTTTAA
>NZ_CBFHKW010000046.1:0-2560 GCF_965656515.1 Celeribacter marinus | reverse complement strand
TGAGAATTGACCCATGTGAACACATGGCCCTGACGTTTTTGTTCAGGGAGATTTGGAGTGATCGATATGGGATTTTTGAGTATTATTCGACGCTGGGCATTGCGTGATAAAATGCCGATACGAGAGATTGCGCGGCGCACTGGGCTGTCTCGTAACACCATCAAGAAGTACCTGCGTGAAGGCGCGGCCGAGCCGACGTTCAAGACACCATCGCGTCCAAGCAAGCTGGATCCTTACGCGGATCGTTTGTCGGCATGGCTTTTGGCGCAGACGCGGAAGTCTCGTAAAGAGCGGCGCAACGTTAAGCTAATGTATGAGGATCTAGTCAAGCTTGGCTATGATGGGTCCTACGAGCGAGTGGCAGCCTTTGCGCGCGCTTGGCGGGCTGATCGACACCGTGCCGAGCAAACAACGGGACGCGGCACATTTGTACCTTTGGTGTTCCAACCCGGCGAGGCGTTCCAATTTGATTGGAGCGAAGACTGGGCCACGATTGGTGGCGAACGCGTTAAACTGCAAGTTGCACACACCAAGCTGTCGCACAGTCGGGCATTCCTGGTGCGGGCTTATCCGTTGCAAACGCACGAGATGCTGTTCGATGCCCACTGGAACGCCTTCCGCGTGTTCGGTGGTGTCCCCGGGCGCGGCATCTATGACAATATGAAGACTGCGGTCGACCGAGTTGGCCGTGGCAAACAACGCGATGTAAATGCACGCTTCCAATCCATGGCAAGCCACTACGTCTTTGAGCCTGAGTTCTGCAATCCAGCCGCAGGCTGGGAGAAGGGCCAAGTCGAGAAGAACGTTCGAGATGCCCGGAACCGGTTGTGGCAGGTCATGCCTGTCTTCAAGGATCTAGAAGAGCTGAACCAGTGGCTTGAAGATCGTTGCATCGCCCTTTGGTCAGAGACAGCGCACCGGGAATTGCCTGGTTCAATCGCTGATGTTTGGGAGGCAGAGAAGCCTGTGCTGATGGTTCTACCACCAGCCTTTGACGGGTTTGTTGAACACAGCAAGCGTGTGTCGCCAACATGCTTGATCACCTTCGAGCGCAACCGTTACAGCGTGCCTGCCAGCTTTGCGAACCGCCCAGTCAGTCTTCGTGTTTACCCGGACCGTTTGGTTATTGTCGCGGAGGGGCAGACTGTCTGCACGCATGAGCGCATCATCGATCGGTCCCACCGCAAGCCCGGCAAAGTCATCTATGATTGGCGCCATTATCTGGCGGTCATCCAACGCAAACCGGGGGCCCTGCGCAATGGTGCGCCGTTTACAGAGATGCCTGACATCTTCCGTCAGCTGCAAAATCACATGCTCCGTAAGGATGGCGGCGACCGGGAAATGGTTGATATCCTATCTCTGGTTTTACACCACGATGAAAGCGCTGTGCTGCGTGCTGTGGAACTGGCGCTAGAAGCTGGGGTGCCGACCAAGACGCATATCCTGAACCTCCTGCATCGGCTGATTGATCCAAAGCAGACCGATCATCCGACGATCGATCCACCAGATGCTCTCGCCTTGGAAACGGCCCCGAAGGCAAATGTGGATCGCTATGACAATCTCAGACAGATAAGGGAGAACCGCAATGCGTCATGATCCTGCAGGGGCTTCCATTATCATCATGCTGCGCAGTCTCAAGCTGCATGGCATGGCGCATGCGGTCGATGACCTGGTCACACAAGGTGTTCCAGCGTTTGAGGCGGCCACTCCAATGTTGTCCCAACTGCTCAAGGCAGAAATGGCCGAACGGGAAGTGCGTTCAATTGCTTACCACACCAAGGTCGCACGCTTCCCATCCTACAAGGATCTCGCAGGCTTTGACTTCGCATCGAGTGAGATCAACGAGGCCACAGTTCGCCAACTCCATCGCGGCGAGTTCGTCGAGAATGCGGAAAATGTCGTTCTGATCGGTGGTCCCGGCACCGGCAAAAGCCATGTCGCCACAGCTATCGGAGTTCAAGCCATTGAGCACTACAGGCGCAAAGTGCGCTTCTACTCCACCGTCGAACTGGTCAATGCGTTGGAACAGGAGAAGGCCCTTGGGAAGGCTGGAAAGATGGCTGAGATGCTCACCAAGATCGACTTGGTCATCCTTGATGAGCTTGGCTACCTGCCGTTCAGCCCATCCGGCGGCGCGCTCCTGTTCCACCTTCTGAGCAAGCTCTATGAGCGCACCAGCGTCGTTATCACGACCAACCTCAGCTTCAGTGAATGGGCGCAGGTCTTCGGAGATGCAAAGATGACAACAGCACTCCTCGACCGGCTCACCCACCGCTGCCACATCCTCGAGACCGGCAACGACAGCTATCGCTTCAAAGCCAGCTCAGAAGCTGCAAAGAAATCCACCAAGGAGAAGCCAACATTGACCAAAACGTAACTGCTGATAAACAATAGAGGCGGGTCAAATCTCGGTGACAATACCGGGTCAGTTCTCAATGACATTCAACAAGTCTTGCGGACAAAGTGAGCTTTCGCTGCGGCTGCACGAACATCGGCATTGACGACGCCAGCAATTTGGGCGTCGGATCTCATGGACGATTATATTGCCAAGTGTTCTACT
>NZ_CBFHKW010000045.1:0-20658 GCF_965656515.1 Celeribacter marinus | reverse complement strand
TGCGCGCGCGGTTTTGGCCAGATTAGCACGTGGATGAGGGGATCACGGCGATACATTTCAGGATCGCTTATAATTTCAGCAGGGAGCTTTGAAATATCAATGCGCCTTGGGCGGCGGGTTTCGATTTTCGCATCAACTGTGGCACCTGACACCTGTTCGGTGTCGCGTTCGGTTGCGCAGGCGCGAATTTCATCGCAAAGTTCGGCTTCGCGTGCTTTGAGGTCGGCCATCTGGGCACGGATGTGTGCGAGGTCGTCAACGGCACGAAGGGCGGCGAGATCAGTCTTAGGGGCGATAGCAGTGTCTGTCATGGTTAAGTCTCCTTAACGCTAATGTGCGGCAGAGTCGGTTAATAAAACCAAAACAAAAACGGAAAAGAACGGTCATGGCAGCAATGAAATGTTTTGAAGTGATTGCGGCGGCGCAGGACACGGACCTGAGCGTGGCATTGACCTATGATCAGCGCTTGTTACGCCGCAAAAAATTGACCTGCGCTACGGGCGAGGTGTTTTTCGTGGATTTGCCCCATACGCAATCGGTCACGGCGGGGCAGGGGTTCTTGTTGGAGGATGGACGCGTTGTGGCCGTTGTGGCGGCTGATGAGGCGCTGCTTTCCGTGTCGGGGCGCATGTTGTTGCACTATGCGTGGCATATCGGCAATCGGCACACCCCGTGCGAAATTGCATCTGACCGCTTGATTATTCAACGCGATCCTGTCCTAAAAGCGATGTTGGAACAGCTTGGTGCGCAGGTATCGGAGATTGTGGCCCCGTTTTCTCCAGAGGGCGGCGCTTACGGACATGGCCGCACGATGGGGCATGACCACGGCGCGCCACATGACCATGCGCACGATCATGCCCACTCGCACGATCATTCGCACACGCACGATCATTCCCATGACTGACGCGTCTCTTTTAACGCTCACACAGTGGCTTTCGCCTGCGTTTCCTGTGGGGGCGTTTGCCTATTCTCACGGGTTGGAATTGGCGGTTTCGGACGGGCATGTGCGCAGTGCGGATGATGCGTTTGCGTGGTTGGAACAGACCCTGACCATCGGTGGCGGTAAAGTGGACGCGTGGCTTTTGTCGATGACCCTACAAGGTGCCGATGCGGACGATATGGCCCAGTTGGCCCAGGCCGTGGCGGGGACGCGCGAGCGGTGGGAGGAAACGGTCCAACAAGGGACGGCGTTTGCCAAAACCGTGAGTCAGATGACGGGCGTTGAGTCTCCTGCGCGCGCCTTGCCTGTGGCCGTAGGCGTGGCTGCGCGGACGCTTGACCTCGCGCCCAAAACCGTCATTGCGCTATACCTGTCGAGTTATATGTCCAATCTGGTCAGCGCGGGGGTGCGGTTCGTGCCCTTGGGGCAAACGGACGGTCAAGTGATCCTTGCGCGGTTGCATCCGCTGATTGACGCACTGGCCGAGCGCGCGGTGTACGCGACACAGTCCTCCTTGACGACAAGCGCCTTTGCGGCCGATTTGGCATCGGCGCGCCACGAGGACATGGACGTTCGCATTTTTAAAACCTGAAACGGCGCGCGCATACTGTCTATGTGGCGCAAGAGACGTAGGAGTCGTAGATATGGCATCCCCAAATGGACCTCTTCGGGTCGGCATCGGCGGCCCCGTTGGCGCGGGAAAAACCACGCTCACCGGCGCTTTGGCGAAGTCGCTGTCGCACCGCTATTCGGTCGCGGTCATTACCAACGATATCTACACGCGCGAGGACGCCGAGGCGTTGATGCGCCAACAAATTCTACCGATGGAGCGCATTCGCGGGGTTGAGACGGGCGGGTGCCCGCATACGGCGATCCGAGAGGATGCCTCGATCAATCTGGCGGCGATTGCGGATTTGACCGAGAGTTTTCCCGACCTTGATGTGATCTTGATTGAAAGCGGCGGTGATAACCTTGCCGCGACCTTTTCGCCCGAACTGGCCGATCTGACCATCTATGTGATCGACACGGCCGCGGGTCAGGACATTCCGCGCAAACGCGGGCCGGGGGTGACGCGCTCGGATATGTTGGTTGTGAATAAAGTGGATCTGGCCCCCTATGTTGGCGTCGATCCCGCCCTGTTGGAGCATGATACGCGATTTGCACGCGGTGCGCTGCCTTATGTGATGGCGTCTTTGCGCGATGGGATGGGGGTCGATGTCGTTGTGCGCTTTGTTGAGGAAGAGGGCGGGTTGGCATAAGGCCACTGCCGTTTCTCTAGGCCGTGTCGGGGTGTGAGGGCGTGGATTGTGGATCGGCAAGCATTAGTCGCGCCCGTTTGCGGGCCTGTCTGAACCGGCGGGCCTTTGGAAATATTGCACAGACATGTTGGCACAGCGCAAAAATGCGCGCGGGCTTGTCGTGCGCCTCGAGCGCGGTGAGCAGGTTGTGCAGGTAGTGTTTGTTGGTTTGGCGCGCCCTGAGCAGGTGCGAGAGTGTGGCAGGGGTCAGCGTCCCGTTCGCCGCATGGGCCAAGAGAGGCTCAAGGCTGTCCATCTCCACCAGCCGCGCCTCGAGGTTCGCGCCAAAGTGGTGCACGGGCCGCCTGACGACATGCGCGGCGTTGAACAAGCTCGCGTGCATGGCGTCGACCGTTTCGTGCGGGTCATATAAAATCCACGCGGCCTGCGCGCCCTCGATCATGTGCGGGGCAAATCCGTATCGTTTCGTGAAATCCGTGCGCTTCGTTGAGGGGTAGCGATCGTCCCAACAGGCGAGCCGGCTGTCGAGCGTGGCCTGCGGGGCCAATGCGATCACATGCGCCCCGGGAGCCGCCACACTAAACGCACAGGCCGCATATCCACACGGTCCCGCGCCATAAAACACGACGCGGTCGTAATCATCGAAAAAGCCGTTTTCAACGTATCGGTCAAAGGCGTCATAGACCGGTTGTGCGCGAAACCACGGCGCGGTTGCGGCGTTTGAGTGCGCAATGAGCGATAGGTGTGACCATCCGTTGGCCAGCGCGATATTGAACCCGACAGGGTAGCCGTTTGGCGAGGTTTGGGTAGCGTGTGCGAAGGTGTCGAATGACACGAGTAATGTGCCGTTTCCCTCGATGAATGCACAGGCGTGGTCGGGACCAAGCTCTTCGAAATAGCCTAATTCTTCTGCGGTATCGTCCACTGCCGCGCACCACGCGTTGCGCGGCAACGTGCTAATATCGTCAAGGTCGGCTAAGACCAAAGGAGTATATGCTGTTTCGCCAGTCATCTTTACTCTTCACATTTTGTCTGCGTCAAACATGCGCGTCCGATTGGACGGGCTGTCCCATATCTGGCGCAAAATGGTTAATGCTCCAAGGAAGAACTAAGGCGTTCTATGGGTAATAAAAAGTGTATTTGCACGGAATGTGGCTCATTGTGTGCTAGACGGAAACAATGATGGGAGCGCGCCATGATTGTGTCGCTATGTGAAACGATTGGCGCAGATATTTGGTATCCGAGCATGGCAAAGCCCCGCGCGCACGGCTCAGCGTTGCACGAAGAGGTCGGTCTTGACGCGTCGTGATCCGCGCCTTGAGGGCATTTAAGTGAGGATAATACCGATGGTCACAGCACCCAGACCGAGTGCGGATGTCATCAGCGCAAGCATGTTCAACGGCACGACTTTTTGCAGCCGCGCGAGAACCTCTTCGTCTGTTCCGCCCAGCTTTTTCGCCTTGAGTGCGGCAACGATACAGTAGACCAACAAGGCCAAACCGAAGAGCGTCAACAAAGCGCCTACCCAAATCATCCAAGCCATGCTGTGTCCGTCCTTGTGTCTTTGATCTCTGAAGGTGCGCCTCTCATATCCGCTCATGCGCACAGGTGCAATCATCCGGTCGAACCATGCTGGCGACGCCGCCGGCATGGCGCGCGGGGCTTGCCTTGATCGCGGGTGCGCGCTAGGAAACGGCTTGATACAATCCAGATAAAAAGGGTCTCTGGCATGATGGACGATACCACTTCAGGCGCGGATGCGACCTACCGTGTGACTGCCGATGAGCTGCGTTCTTTCGTCGAGCGCTATGAGCGTCTCGAAATGGAGAAAAAGGACATTGCGGACCAACAAAAGGAAGTGATGGCCGAGGCAAAAGGGCGTGGTTACGACACCAAAGCCCTACGCACTCTTATTGCGCTACGCAAAAAGTCGTCTGATGAGATCGCCGAAGAAGAGGCTGTTTTGGAGATGTACAAAGAAGCTTTGGGTATGAATTAGGACTGTGGATGAAAAACTGCGCGCGAGGAAAGAGATGACGCGGCGGGTTTTGCGGCGCATGATCTTGTCGTTCATCGCGCTGTTTTTGGGGTTTGGTATTGGCTTGGTCGCTTTGGGGTTTACCCCCGCGCTTGCCGCCGCCTGTCCTGCGTGCTTTGGCTTCGTCAAGGTCGCGGACGGGGTGTATTCCGAAACCGCCGATCCGATGGTGGCACCCGAACTGGTGCGGCGCGTCGAGGTGGCCGAATCCCGTGTCGAGGCTGCCTTTGGCGCGGTGCACCGTCCGCGTATTCTGGTCTGCTACACCGATACATGTCATAAGATGATGGGCGATATCGGCCCTTTGGCGATGACCTACGGATCGTTGCTTTTCTATTTGTCGCCGCACGGCCACGACATCGACATCATTGCGCATGAATTTGTACATTCGACACTTCATAAACAACTCGGTGCACGTCTTCAGGCGGGGTTTCCCGCGTGGGTCGATGAGGGAATTTCTGTCTATGTCTCACGAGACAGCCGGTTCGATCTCAATCCTGAGACATGTGATGCGGGCGTAGGTCCGATGCCAACCTCCGCCAAAGACTGGCGGCGGGCCAATTCGGCGCAAGACTTTTCCGCATATGGGCGCGCAGGGTGCCGTGTAGCTCGGTGGCTCGTTGAACACCCTGAGGCGGGTCTTGACGGATTGATCGGCACCTATGTGACAGCAGGCGACTAGCGGCGCCTAAGTGATGAACTCGACGCCTTTGAGACCCTCAATCAGATACAAGTCATCGTCATAGGTCGTACTTAACCGCTCGATCAATGCGTCATCCCAATCGGGCAGGTCAATTTCCTCTTCCATCTGTGCGGGGTCGGCATATTTTTCGAGGAACGCCCCCAAAATGCGTTGAAACTGGATTTCGGTCTTTGGCTTGTGCGTTTCCAGATAGGACCGCAACCGCGTGATCCCTTCGGGTTTCATCAAGGTCGCTATCATGTCGAGCGCACCGGCCAAGGGCACAGACCCGTTTACATCAGCAATCCGGCGGATGAGCCGCCCCCAAATCACGGGCGTGTCCTCAAAGGCGTAAACCTTAAGAGCGACATCGGGACAGATGGTGCGAATGGTGGCAATCAGGCGCGACCATCGCAGGTGGTCAAGGTCCAGATCGCCTATGAAGGCCGCATAGCCGCGATTGCTGTGATCTTGGGCAAACGCTGCGGGAACAAAACTGGCGGGATTGCGTAGGCCCAGCACGAACTCCACGCGATGGTCCGCAAACACATTTCGCAGCCATGCAAGACGAAATCGTGCTTTGGCATAGAGCGCTGAGTCCGCGAAAATACCCTGCGCGTGGCATATGATATTCTCATCGCTGAGCACCAGGCGCTGACAGGGTTTGCCCTGTGTGAGGTGATCAATCAACGCGCGCTGTGCCTGTTTCGTGGCGGGCGTGGCCTTGCCCGCCTTCATAGCGTCCAAGATGAGGGGTTGGGCAACAGCAGGGTCGGGCACACATACACCGTACTCGGACAAGCGTGCCTTGTTCTTGAGCAATCCGCGCATAAGCGCAGGGCCGTTGGTGGCGTGCGCGCCGATATGTATGGAAATGATCATGGACCGCTTACCCGTTTCGTTTCCGAACCAACCGTCGAAAAATACTGACTTTATTTGTCCATCATATGCGCTTTTGTGGACAGGGAAACATGTTTCGCGTATGCGGTGGGGCGAAATGACTGACCAAATCACTCAATTACAGCGGGCGACCCCAAAATCCGCTCCAAATCGTGCCCCAAAGTTGCGGCGCGTGCGCTGGGCCGAGCCGTGGTCGGTGGGCGCGGTGGTCATTGCCGCCGTGGTTTTGATGCCATTGATTGCTGTCATCTGGATTGCCCTGCATCCCACAGATAATATTTGGCCGCATTTGTTGTCGACGACACTGCCGCGATACGTGCACACAACGGCGGTTCTAACGCTTGGCGTCGCCCTTTTGGCGGCCTGTGTCGGGACAGGCGCGGCGTGGCTTGTGACCATGTACCGCTTCCCTTTGAGTCGCGTGATGGAGTGGCTTTTGCTCCTGCCCTTGGCTATTCCGGCCTATGTTGGTGCCTATGCTTTGGTCGATTTCTTTGAGTATGCGGGGCCGGTGCAAACGGCCATGCGCAGTGTGTTCGGCTGGCAGACCTCGCGCGACTACTATTTTCCTGAAATCCGTTCCCTTGGCTCGGCCATCATCGTGCTTGCCGCGGCTTTGACGCCCTATGTCTTTTTGATGGCGCGTTCGGCCTTTCGCGAGCAATCCGGCTCGATCTATGAGACCGCCCGCGCGCTCGGGGCGGGACCGTTTGCACGGTTCTGGCGCGTGGGATTGCCGATGACGCGCCCCGCTATCGCTGCAGGAACGGCGATTGTGATGATGGAAACCGTCTCTGACTATGGCACAGTGTCCTACTTTGCCGTGCAGACCCTGACCACAGGGATCTTTTCGACATGGCTAGAGGGTGGAAATGCGGGTGGGGCGGCACAAATTGCCTCTGTCGTTTTGCTCGTTGTCTTTCTGTTGGTCGCACTCGAAAAATCATCGCGCGGCAAGGCGCGGTTTCACGCAGGCGCCCGCCATCCGCGCCCGATCACGCCGATCCGGCTGACAGGGGCACGCGGTATGCTGGCCTTGGCCGCATGTGCCGTGCCGTTTGTCGTCGGGTTCGTGCTCCCCGTTGCTGTGATCGGTGTGCATGCGATGGGCGAGCCTGAACAATGGGCGGCCCCCGGATTGCTCCAAGCCCTAAAAAACACACTCACCGTAGCAGGTGTCGCCGCCGTGATTACCGTGAGTGCGGCGTTGTTCATGGTCTACGGTGTGCGCCTGACGGGGCGCAAATTGCCCAAACTCCTTTTGCCTTTCACCACCCTTGGGTACGCCGCTCCGGGCGCTGTATTGGGCATCGGGATTTTGATTCCCATGGCGGGGCTTGATCACGTGATCGCGGATACGTGGGAGCGCCTGAGCGGCAAGGACATCGGCCTTTTGCTCACTGGATCGTCCTTTGCCATCATCCTCGCCTATGTTGTGCGGTTTTTTGCGATTGCCCAAGGGGCCGCCGATGCCGCGATGGGGCGTGTGGCCCCCTCGCTTCCCATGGCGGCGCGTTCGCTTGGTCAATCTTTGTCGGGCACATTGCGCCGTGTCTACGTGCCGCTCATTCGCGGCTCCGTGGGTACAGCTCTCTTGCTGGTCTTTGTGGATTGCGTCAAAGAACTGCCTGCGACATTGCTGTTGCGCCCGTTCAACTACAACACCCTTGCCACGCGCGTGCACGAAAAAGCATCGCTCGAACAGCTCGAACAAGCCTCCCCTGCGGCCCTTTTGGTGGTCGCTGTCGGGCTTGTCGCGGTGATCCTCATGGCCCGCTCCGAGAGCGCCTCCGATTTGAGCTAGAGACTTACAAACTATGAAAACACTCGACATTATTATCGTTGCTGGCGTCTCGGGATGTGGCAAATCCACAGTCGCCAAAGCGCTCGCCTATACGGCGGGCTATCCGTTCCTTGAGGGCGATGAGTATCATCCTGCTGAAAACGTGGCCGCCATGGCCGCAGGAACCCCCCTCACGGATGAGATGCGGTGGCCTTGGCTGACCCGATTGGCATGCAGTGCCGTGGATATGGCCCAAGAATCAGGAGGGGCGGTGATTAGCTGTTCGGCCCTCAAACGCGCCTACCGCGACTTGTTGCGTACCCAAACGGGCGGATGCCGGTTCGTGTTGCTAACAGGCGAGCGCGACCTGATCTACGCGCGAATGGCCGCACGCGCCGACCACTACATGCCGCCCACGTTGCTGGACAGCCAATTTGCGGCGCTAGAAGCCCCAAATACCGATGAAATCGACCTGATCGAGCTGTCAGTCGAAGGCTCTTCGGCACAAGTTATAAAACAAGCGCACATTGAGCTAAATTTTGACTTGCACCCCAAAGCGTGACGCTCTAAACGATCCCCCAATGCCCCTATAGCTCAGCTGGTAGAGCAACTGATTTGTAATCAGTAGGTCCGCGGTTCGAGTCCGTGTGGGGGCACCATTTTCCAGCCTTTAGTTGACCGATACGCACGCGATATTGCGCGTGGTACGTGATTTTGCGTTATGCTGTTACCAGACGGCGCGGTTTAGATGATTTCGTCTTCGTCAAAGAGTGGATCGTCGGTGAGTTGGTCGTTCATCTCGACCATCATTTCTTCGGCGCGGCTCACGGATTTCACGCGGGCGAGGTGAAAGACCGCATCACCTTCGTTGACCACGGGCATGACCGCGCGCCCAACGATGATTCCGCTGAACGGGGCTAGAATTTCGCGCTCCACCTGTCCAAACGGGTCAGACACCGCGGCCATCACATCGCCCTCGGCCACAACATCACCATCCGCTTTGAAGGTCCGCAACAAGCCGCCCACGGGCGCGCGCAGCCATTTGCTAGAGTTACAGTATTGAGACGGTGTTTTGGTTTTCGAGATGCCTTTGGCGGAGACCATGCCGACATGATGGAGAACGCGTAGGATGCCTGCTACGCCCGAGCGCACCGACATTTCGTCGAACCTTAGCCCTTCGCCCGCCTCGAACAGCAACACATCTTTGCCGATGTCTTTTGCCGCCCCGCGCAGTGATCCCTCCCGCAAAGGGGACTGCAAGATAACAGGTGCGCCGAACACTTCGGCCAGTTTGGCGGTGCGCGGATTGTCTGGTGATATGCGAATTTGCGGTAGGTTGGTGCGGTGGATAGCGGCAGAGTGCAGATCAATGCCCAAATCACACCGTGCAACAATTTCGTTCAAAAACAGATGCGCCAGACGTGAGGCCAGTGATCCGTCCGAGCTTCCCGGAAACGAGCGGTTGAGGTCGCGTCTGTCGGGTAGGTAGCGTGAGTGGTTCATAAACCCAAAAGCATTGACGATGGGGATCACAATCAGGGTGCCGCGCAAGGATTTAAGGTTGGGCGTGCGCAATAGCCGCCGCACAATCTCAACACCGATCACCTCGTCACCGTGCACGCCCGCACTCACAAAGACCGTGGGGCCGTCTAGACGTCCATGGATGACGTGGACGGACATGGCGACAGGGGTGTGGTCGGATAACACGCTGACGGGTAGGGCGACTGTGCGCTGCGCACCGGCCTCGATCTGTGTGTTTTTAATGGTAAAGGGCGCGCGGCGTGGCATGGCCGTTTCCTTTGGTGTGAGCCTCAATCGGCGCGATTGCGCGTCAACACCAGTGGATGATCTGCTTTGGTAACGCAAGCGCCATTCTCATGCGCTTGCGGTCGATGTCTGGGTGCCGTGGCCTTAGCTATAAAGGGCCTTGGCCTGTGTGAACGACAAGAGGCGTTTTGTTTTGCTGTCCCATAGGTGCAATTGCGCGCTACGCAGGCTTTCGCGAATGGTCATACGGTTGATTTGCGACAATTCCGAGTGATCTTTGAGCACTTCGGGCAGGCGGTAAAACGGAATACGCGCGTACAGGTGATGCACGTGGTGAATGCCGATATTGGCGCTCAGCCACTGCAATACGGGGGGCAGGACGTAGTAGGAACTGCCCTCAAGTGCTGCTTCGTGGACTTGCCATTCCTCTTCAAAGGACCAGTGCGTGGTTTCAAACTGATGCTGTACGTAGAACAGCCAGACACCTGCCGTTGCCGCCAAAAGGGTTGAAGGCAAGAAAATCAAGAAGACCGCAACTGCGCCGCCGAAATGCCAAATCAGACCCAAAATGATCAAGATCGCCGCATTGGTGCTCATGGCGCTGACCCAGTATTTTGCGCGGGCCATCAAACCGAGCGGGAGGCGGTTTTGGAGAAAGAACAAATAGCCGGGGCCAAACCCGAACAACACAATCGGGTGGCGGTACAGGCGGTACATTAGGCGTTTGCGCGCAGAGAGCGCGGTGTACTCTGCAACGGTTAGCGTGTGGACATCACCAATTCCACGCCGGCCCAGATTACCGGCCGAGCTATGATGAATCGAATGCGAGCTGCGCCACACATCATAGGGCGTGAGGGTCATAACGCCAAGGATACGCCCGAGCCAATCACTGGCCGTGCGATTCTTGAGAAACGATCCGTGGCCGCAATCGTGTTGAATGGCGAACAGACGCAACAAAAAGGCCGCGTTGACGATCGAAATTGCAAAGGTCAGCCAGTAGCTGACCGCAAGTGCTTTCCATGCCAAGACCCACAAAAGCAGGAATGGACCCACGGTCACGGCGAGCTCGAAGAGGCTGCGCATAACATTTGGGTCACGGTATCCGGCGAGTATGCGAATCCATTCTTTGGCTTCGGGCATTGCAGGTGAGGGTGCGGCAATTTTGGAATTATCAGACATGCGCCTACTTTTTTCTATGTGTCGGCCAACCTCATAGCCGATTATGACGCTAGCGCAAATGTGACATGCGTCACGCGGGTAACAAATTTTACCCTTCGGCGGATTTTCTCGCATCACAAGAGCGTTCGGATCGCCTCATTACGTGGCGTTCACGCTGTCGTTTGACCTGCGTGGGCTGGCGTTTGCGACACTGTTTTGGGCCCAATGACGAGACAATCCAGTCATTTTTGTGATGTCTCGCGCGTCAACGTGTCGACGGGCCAAATAGCATAGGGGTGCGAGTCGTATACAATCGAGGTGGCGGGCGCATCTGTGAGCGGTGTTTTGTCGCGTCTGCCGACAATAACGCCATTTGGGTGCGCATGTATCCAGTGTGTAAGTGCATCCGCGGTTGCGATCGGCGTCATATGGCGGGTGGCCCGCGCACCAAAGTTGAACTGCGCATGATATTCGTTGGTAAAGACGGCAACGCCGCCTTCCTCATAGGGCGAGAGGGTCTGACCTATGATGCGCGCATCATAGGCGTCAAACAGATCGGTGAACCGGATCGTGAGGCCAAGGCAAAGAAGGAGCCCCAATGATAAAACCGCCCCGCCGCGCACTATGTTATCGCTCATCGCCAATCCACTCACAGCCAAAAGCGTGAAGCCCACTGCGAGTAGGGTGATCTGGGGCGCTAATAGCTCGGACAGGTGCGTCACGTCCACGACCCCCACGCCCGCGGCGCAAAACAGCGCGCCCGCCAATGCGATAAGGGCAGCAGGAATCCACGGGCGTGCATCGCCAAAAGAGGGGCTTAAGCGGGCAACAATTAGGGCAATCGCGGGCAGTTCAGGGACAAGGTAGTGCAATTGTTTGCCGCTGATAAAGCTGAACAGGATTAATGAGGCGCCGCCCCAAATCGCGGCAAGGCGTAGACCTGTGTCCGCCCATGAGGCTTTAGCCGCCGCGCGCCAAAGTTGCGGCACAAAAAACCACGGAAACAACACCAGCGGGGTGAGGGCCGCGTACCAATAAAAGGGACGCGCATGGGCAAAGGATTGGGCAATACGTCCTGCGCTTTGCTTCCACAAAATGGCGTCACGGTACTGCGCGCCGCCCGAGATGATCGCGGGCACAAGCCAAAGTGCGGCCACTGCAAGACCTGTGATCAAAGCGAGGCCAAGTCCCGCGCCCAATCGGGTCGGTGTGACGGGGCCAAGGTGTTTGGCCCACACCGGTGCAAAGAGGACGGCGGGCAACAGATGCACAAAGATCACCGGACCCTTGGCCAATGCGCCAAGGGCCAGCGCCACACCAAAGCCCGCCCAATAGCGCCAACGACCCGTTTTGAGCGCGGCCAAAAGTGCCAGCAGGCCAAGCAATGTTGCAGTGGCCAATGCGGTGTCGAACATCGTCGCCCCGCCGTAAATGGCGAATGAAAATGTGCCCGCCAAGGCCCACATCGCCCGCCCGCCAACGCCAGTGTCGTCTGGCCAAAGCTGTGTGGCCAAGCGACCTGTGAGCCATATCGTGGCAAGCGAGAACATGGGGGCGGCCAAGCGCGCGACATATTCGCTCACGCCAAACACCCCCCAAAGCAGGTTCATCACCCAAAACAGCAGCGGTGGTTTATGCGTGTAAAGCTCAAAGTTCTTCGTGGGGACAAAGTAGTCGCCTGTTAGGTGCATATCCCACGCCACACCGACGTAACGGGTTTCATCAATCGGTAAAAGTGGGCGCAAGGCTATCCCGAACAAGGTCACAACAGCAAACACGACGAGCGCAGCATAGCGGTTTGGATGCCCCATTATGTCGCGTCCTCTTTTGCCGTATTGGACAAGAGCATCAGGTTGCGCACGTAGATAAACAGACCCATCCCCTGACCTAGGATAAACACGGGGTCTTTGCGCCAGAGCGCGTAGATCAAAAGGGTTGAGCCGCCTGCAAGGCTGAACCACCAAAACGCATGCGGCACCACGCTTTGGCGTTTGCGTTCACTGGCGATCCATTGCACCAAAAAGCGCGAGGTAAAGAGCAGTTGTCCAATAAACCCGATGCTGATCCAAAAGCCGTCCGACATGCGCGCTGTCCTTTGATAGCGATGTGTTTTGACGCCCTATGGCGATCGCGCCTTACGAGAACCTGACGGGCGGTCTATAAGAGGGCAGAAGAGAGAGCGGCGAGGGGCACAGACCATGCGATTGTTGGTGATTGAGGACGAGGTGGCTTTGGGTGAGACCGTGTGTGCATATTTGCGCGCCGCCAGTCACGCCGCTGACCACGTCACTGATCTGGCGTCAGCCCGCGCAAGTATGGCGGGGACAATGTATGATTTGCTTTTGCTCGATCTTGGTTTGCCCGACGGGGACGGGCTGACGTTTTTACGCGCGCTGCGGCGCGATGGGTTTACGCCACCGGTTTTGATTGCCACGGCGCGCGACCGCATTTCCGAGCGTATCGAGGGGCTAAAGGCGGGGGCAGATGATTACCTTGTGAAGCCCTTTGATCTCGATGAGATGGTCGCGCGGATCGAGGCCAACTTGAGCCGCCAGACAATTTTGGCGACACCGGTGCGCGCGTTTGGTGACGTCTGTGTGCATTGCTCGACAAAATCCGTAACGGTGGCGGGGCACACTGTTGATCTTACGCGCCGCGAATGGGGGCTGATTGATCGCTTGTCGTCGCGCCCCGATATGACCTTTTCTAAATCTGATCTGGAAGACACGTTGTATGGGCACGGCTATGAGGTCGAAAGCAACGCTATCGAGGCCCATGTTAGCCGTTTGCGCGCAAAGTTGGGCAAGACAGCGGTGATGACGGTGCGCGGCATCGGCTATAAAATGGGGCGGACATGAGCCTCGAGCGTCCCCATAGCCTCGCGCGCCGTGTCGCGGTGTTCACCAGTCTCGGTTTTGGCGTAGTTGTGTCCTTGTCGATTTTGGTCATGGCGTCCGTGCTTCAATCCGAGACGAGCGAGCAGCGCGACGAGGCTTTGCGCGAGATGTCACCGATTGCTATGGCGCTGTTGACGCGTGCGGTGCCGTTGGGCGGTACGGCGGGTGTCGATATCGCTCAACACGGTTTAGGCGATCTGGACGATCATGAGACGTCTTTGGTGTTTGCGCTTGTGGATCCGCACGCAGGAATCCTTTTGAAATCGCATGGCAATGCCGCGTTTCCCGACCCCCAACGTGTTGGCACCGAACGGTTTTACGCTGACGCGACACATCGGTTCTATATAAGCGCACCCAATGCGCGCGGTGAGGTTGTGATCCTCGCAGAGGCCAATGCGGAACGAAAAGAGGCCGTATTGGAAAGCCTGTTGGCCTTTTCTGGTCCGATGATTCCGCTAATTGCGATTGCATTTTTAATGGTGCGCTGGGTGGCGCGCGGTGCGCTGCGCCCACTTATTGAGGTGAGCAACGAGATTTCGGCACGTGGTCACGGACTTTTGGAGCCGATCGAACGCGCGGGCTTGCCGAGTGAATTGCGCGCGGTTGTGATAACCGTAAACGGATTTATGGGGCGCCTGTCGAAAGCATTGGACGCCGAGCGCCATTTTGCCTCGAACGCCGCTCATGAATTGCGCACGCCGCTTGCCGTGGCCCTCGCCAAGACCCAACATTTAAAATCTCGTCACAGGAATGGCGATGTGGGTGAGATCGAAGCGGTGGAGCAGGCATTGAAGCACATGACACGTCTCGTCGAGCGATTGTTGCAATTGGGGCGTGCGGACGCGGGGTCGCGTGCGTCAAACATCCCCACCGATCTGGGGGACGTCTTGGCCCTCCTTGTCCATGAGCGCAGTGGTGTCGATCCGTTGGTGGCGGCGCGATTGGAGGTCTGCGTCGAGGACGCGCCTGTCATATCGCGGATCAGTGCGGATGATTTCGCGATCATTGCATCCAACCTCATCGACAACGCTGTGCGCTACGGCGACGAGACACAGCCCGTTGTCATTACGCTTGGAATGCACGCGCTGAGTGTCTCAAATCGCGGGCCTGTCATTGCCGCCGATGATCTATCTATGTTGACCACCCGATTTGCCCGCCACGATGCGCGCGGTGGCGGGCTTGGTCTTGGGCTATACATATCTGACACGCTGGCCCGAAATATAGGTGGGGCGCTCACGCTGTCGTCGCCCGCGATTGGTGCGCACGATGGCGTGAGTGCTGTGTTCACCTTTCCCAAGCCTTAGAACGTAGAGACGGCCTCTTGTAGGGCCGTAAGGATCACATGTGCTGAGGCCGCGCCGGGGTCCATATGGCCGATTGATCTGTCCCCAAGCTTTTTTGAACGCCCGCGTTTGCTTTCGATTGTGGCTGTGTAATCGCGGCCCTCTTTTGCGCCTTTGGCCGCGGCGTTTAGGCAATCGGTGATATCCGCGCCCGTATCAAGTGCGGCCTTGGCGGCGTTGACCGCAGGCACATAAGCGTCCACCATGGTTTTTTCACCCACACGCGCGCCACCACGGGCCACGATCCCGTCACTTAGCCCCTCGAGCCATGCCACCATTGCGGCGGCGTCAAGATTGAGACGGTCAGACACCGCCGCGCCCGCCGATTGGAAGGCCGAGGCATAAAGCGGGCCGGATGAGGCGCCAACAGCGTCCAAAAACACCTTGCCCATGCGGTCGCACATCTGCGTGATGGTCTCGTCGCGTGGTGTGTCAAACCCCTGACGTACGGCGGCAAACCCGATGTCCATCGTCACGCCGTGGTCGCCATCGCCAATGACACCATCCAGTTCGGACAACCAGTCGCGGTTGGCAAAAATGGCATCCGCAACCGCGAGCATCATGGTCCGGAACCGCTCGGGCGTGACGATCCCATCAGTTTTGAGGATGGAGCGGTCGATACGTGTGGTTTCAGTCGCGCTTTCATGGTGGCGTGCGGTGCGCGTCCCTTTGGGGGCAAGCGCGCCTGCGACCGTGAGCGCAGGGGTGCGACATGGTGTGTCGAGCAGGTTTTTGAGGTCGGCGTCGAGTTTAAGCAGCGTCACAGATGCGCCGGCCATCTCCAGTGAGGTGCAGTATTCGCCCACCCATGCGTAATGGATGCTCACACCGCGTTCGGCCAGAATCTGCGCCACGCGGCGGTGGATGATGTAGAGCTCCAACTGGCCCGTAGCACCAAGTCCGTTGACCAAAACCGCCACCTCGTCGCCCGTATCAAGCGCCATATCGTCGAGGATCATTCCCATTAATTCGTCGGTCACGGCGTCGGCGGTTTCAAGGGGGCCTCGGCGCATCCCCGGCTCGCCGTGTACGCCCATGCCGATTTCCATTTCGTTGTGACCTATCTCGAAATTCAGCTTGCCCGTTTGCGGCATGGAGCACGCGGTGAGCGCCACACCCATGGAGCGGCAATTGTCGTTGGCTGCTTGAGCCGCAGCCACGCAAGCGTCCAGATCGCGGCCCTGCTCGGCGGCAGCTCCCGCGATTTTGAACACGAAAAAGTCGCCCGCAATACCGCGCCGCTCATCCTCGCGGCCTTTGGGCGCGGAGGCCACATCGTCGGTCACTTGGACAGAGCGGGCAGGGATGCCCAAGCGCTCGCACGCCTCGGCGGCCATGTCGAAATTCATCACATCGCCAGTATAATTACCGTAGAGAAAGAACACGCCAGCACCACCATCAGCGGCTTTGGCCGCGTCAAGGATCTGTTCGGGAGAGGGAGAGGCAAACACGTTGCCGACGGCGGCGGCATCGGCCAGTCCACGCCCGACATAGCCAGCGAAGGCAGGCTCGTGTCCCGATCCGCCCCCGATGATGACGCCGACTTTGCCGTCACGCGGCCCATCTTTGGCCACGACCGCGCGCCCTGTTGCGCCCTCGATTGTGAGCATGTCGGGGTGGGCGGCGATCATGCCCTCAAGGGCGTGGGTAATGATGTCCTCAGGCGCGTTGATCAGCTTTTTGGTGCGAATGTCGTCGGTCATATTAACGTCCCCCTACAAAATCTTTGGCAGCGGCGGTTGTCGCCTCGATCCATGGTTGTTCTTTGGCAATGGCCGCGTCGAGGCCATTCTCGTCCAACATCAACCAGTGCTCTAAAATGACGCTCATATCCGCAGGGCAGTGTTTGAGTTGATCAAGGATCCACCCGATGGGGGCGCGGCCCTGTCCGAGTGGCACGCCGTGAATGCGAAACCCAACGCCATATGGGTCAGGCGTGATCTCATAGTCCTTGAGGTGCAGGTTAATTGTGTAGGGCGCGAGCATGGAAATGGTTTGCTCGGGCCACTCATTGGCACAGATCGAGTTGGCCACGTCCAAACACACTCCAAGGTGATCGTCGTTCACGGCATCGAGCAATTCGACCATACGCGGTGAGGGGTAGTTGAAATGGTTCTCGATTGCGATTTTCATGCCTTTGGAGCGGGCTTTTTCCACGCGCGGGCGCAATTGCTCGGCCAGTTCGGTGATGGGCACATGGCTGTCGGCCTCATCAAGGGCAACACGCATGATTTTTGCGTGCAATCGCTGCCCAATGTCGAGATAGCGATCCACTTCGTCGGCATCGAAACATTGCGTCCCAAGTTCAAGGATCAATCCCTTGTCTTGAGCGACTTCATACAGGCGGTGATGATCGGCCTCTGAATAGCGGTCAAGCGGCATATTGTCGGCATATTGCACAACCTCAAGGCCAAGTGCCTCCGCCCGATCCAGAATATCAAACGCATCGAGGGGTTTGGCGGGAACCTGATCTTTGATCCCGATAGACCAGCGATAGGCGTAACTGCCTAGTCCGAGTTTCATGGCGCTCTCCCTATGTCTTGAAAAAGACCGCGATTGCGACTTTCCCTTGGCCGATGATCCTAGAGAACATCGGCCGTTTGGAAAATGGAAAGATATGGTTCGGACGTGAAGATTTGCTTCAGATGAGATTTAGCTGTGTTTAAGTGAGTGCGTACCTCAGCTTAGAGGTGTCGGCATGGTGAGCCCTGCGTCTGTCGCGCAGGCGGCCACGCGTGTGAGCACTTCGTCGACCACAACCACGCCCTTGGACGCGCTTGCCGCGCGTGCGGTAGCTGCGCGGTCCCCAGGCACGCGCACGGGGCGGGCGGCATCAATCGGTGTATTGGCGCGGCAGGCGGCATTGAGATGGTCGGTTTGCTCCTTGAACGCCTCAAGTCCGCCAAATGCTTTGGGATCAAGTACTTGGAGAAAGACGTTCGCGCCCCAACGGGTTGGGGCCTCGACGCGACCATGAGCGGCGAGCGCTTGTGTGAGCATTTCGACCATGAGCCCCATGGCAAAGCCCTTATGGCCGTGATCCATGCCACCCACGGGCAAGATGGACCCTTTGGGGGTGGTGTTGAACACGGTCGGATCGGTTGTGGCGCGCCCTGTGTTGTCGAGCATCCATTCATGCGCAAACGGCACCCCCGTGTTGATATGCTCGCGCACTTTGGACACGGTGGTGATGGAGGCGCAGGTGTCGATCAGCACGGGGTGATCGGTGGCAGGATAGCCCACAGCCCAGGGGTTTGGCGTCAAAAGCGGCTCGGTACCGCCGAACGGCGCGACCCATTCACCCGATGGATCGGAGGTGGCAATGTAGCACACGTAGCCCTGCATCGCGGCGATGCGCGTTAGGGCAGACAGACACCCGATGTGATGACTGCGCCGGATCGCCATTGCGGCCATGCCAAATTGAGCCGCCCGCGCCATGCAGGTGGTTAGCGCTTGTGTCATCACCCAGTGACCGGGCAGGTAATTCCCATCCCACAGCATCGTCACCTTATTGTCGGCGATCACATCGTGGCTGCCGGTCGTGGTCATGTTGCCGGCTTTGAGTTCGGGCACATAATAGGGGACCATAGAGATGCCGTGCGTGGTCACGCCGATCTCGTCGGTCTGGATCAACAGTTCGGCCACAACGTCGGCTTTGGCTTTTTCCAAACCGGCATCCGTCAAAAGATCGCGGGCGAGGGTGAACAGGGCGGTGCGGTCAAAACGCTGGGTCATGGTGCTGCCTAATATGCTAGTTGATTTGGTATACCAAAATAGCAGTCGCGCGGCATTGTCCAGAGATTTTCGGTGCTGCGCATGGCACTTAATGCAAACCCCGCCTCATTGGGCGGGGTTTTGTGCTATGCAATCAATAGCTTGCTCTCGTACCCTTTGAGGCATTTCCGCGCGGTTGGGTGAGCGGCGTAGGGCATGGCGCGCAGTTCTGGGAAGATTTGGAACAGTTCCTCGCGCCCTGCGTCATCAAGCGCGCCGAGCGTGTGATCGGAGGGGTAGAGGCTTTCGCACGGGGCGCCTTCGGCAAACACGACTTCATGGCCGTCGAACATCATGTGGAAATACTCCACTGTGCCGCCCTCAATGCGGCGGATGGTGTCACCATTGACCAAATGGGTGGCTGCCGTGAACACTTGCTCTGAGGCAAACAAGACTTGTGCGCGCCAGTCCTGCATCAACATGCGATGCTGCGGAGAGACGATGAGGGTCTCGGTATTACCCATCGCACCTACGGCAAATTCGATAGGGGCAAAGGTGCCTAGCGCGGGGACTTCGCGTGAGCCGATCCACCGCAACGGTTGTGGGCCGTTGTCCATGGTGAGGATCAAGTCGCCGGCACGCAGACTCTCGACAGGGCGGGGACCGTAGGGCGTTTCAATGCGCGTGCCGCGCCCGAAACAAATGATCGTCTCGATATTGGTAAAAGTAATGACCGTGCCATCCGACAAGGTGACCGAGCCGTTTTCTTCGTCTGGTGTGGTGAACACAGCCGAGCCGGGCGTGTAAAGCCCCGGACCAAGCAAGGAGAGGTTGAGCACATCGCCCGCGCCGGTGTCGTTGGTTTCCTCACCGTCTATGGTAATGGCCGTACCATCAAGCTGGGAAGGGTCAATGTAGATGGTATCCGATCCGTCACCGCCATTGGCCGTGTCGCCACTGCCCGCGTAGATGATATCGTCGCCCAAGCCGCCATTCAGGATGTCATAGCCGCCATCACCGTTCAGGGTATCGTTGCCCTGACCACCGATCAGCGTATCGTTTCCGGCCCCGCCAGAGAGAGTGTCGTCGTCGACACCGCCATCCAGCGTGTCGTCGCCGTCCTCGCCATAAAGCGTGTCGGCATCGTCCTGACCGTAGATCGTATCATTGCCCGCGCCGCCATAGAGCGTGTCGGAATTGTTGGTCGGGTCTGTATCGGCAGAAGTGGTTTCTCCTGCATCATCAAGGTTGTACAGCTCGCTTAGTGCGTAATCCGCGTTGGTCGGGCCAAGTTCGCCGTAGATGATATCGTCGTCATCGCCGCCGTAGATCGTATCGTTGCCTTCGTTGCCTTCCAAAAGGTCATCGCCTGCGCCGCCCAGAACTGTATCGTCGTCAAAACCCGCATCGACGCTATCGGCGCCTGTGCCGCCCTCGATATAATCGTTGTCATCGCCGGTCAGGATCGTATCATTGCCGGCGCCGCCGTACACCGTGTCCATGTCATTGGTCGGGTCGGTGTCCGCGCCGTAGCTCAGTGCGGGATTGTCAGGGTGGGTGTAGCCTGTGTCAGGTAGACCTGTGCCGGGCGTGGTCCGCGTGTTGATATAGTCGTCACCATCGCCACCGTCGACCCAATCGCTCCCCGCGTTGCCGCGTAGATTGTCGTTGCCTGCACCGCCGGTGATGATGTCATCGCCTGCGCCTGCATAAATGTCATCATCGCCGTCACCACCGTCAAGGGTGTCATCGCCTGTGCCGCCGTCAATGTAGTCGTCACCTGCGCCGCCTAGAATGGTGTCCTCGCCAGCCTCGCCGTATAGGTCGTCATCGCCGCCCGCACCATCGAGATAGTCGTCGCCGTCACCGCCGTAAAAGACATTGGTGTAACCCGTGACAGGGTCGGGATCCATCCCGTCATAGCCGATCAGCGTGTCGTCAAAATCAGACCCGATGACGCCGTCCATGCCGCTGCCTGTGTCACCTGCCGCGTAGCCGCCCGAATAGGTGTTGGTGGCGAGATTGACGTTGACGCCTGCGTCCGAGCCGGAATAATCGAGTGTGTCCTGACCGCTGCCGCCATAGTTTTGGTCGGCGCCGAGGCCCCCAATGATCGTGTCGTTACCTGTGCCGCCGTAGATAATGTCATCGCCCAGACCGGCGTCAATGATGTCGTC
>NZ_CBFHKW010000044.1:0-21386 GCF_965656515.1 Celeribacter marinus | reverse complement strand
GATATCGCGCACGCATTCGCGCACGATGCCATCAATATTGCCCATGTATTCGGCAAGCTTGGCTTGGTCGCTTAACCCAACCTCACCGCCAATCACAACGCGATTAGTTGTAGCAAAGGTTTCAGCGGCTACGCGTGCCTCGGGTTCCTCGGTGAGGAACGCATCAAGAACTGCGTCGGAAATTCGGTCACATACTTTGTCGGGATGGCCTTCGGATACGGATTCCGAAGTAAAAACGTAGTCTTTGCGAGACATAGGGGACGTGCTCCAATGGTTGTCGCCCTCACGTCAGGAAGCCGTTGTGAGAGCCGATAATTAAAATGCGATATAGTCGTGCACACACCGCGTCAATCAGTTTCCCGATACCTGCGGCGCCATTCACCTTTAGCAGTTAGTAGCAACAAAATCGCAATCAATAGTAAAGATGGCATCTCTTTTGTACGCACGTAAAACGTTGGCTGTGCCGGCGCAGGTAGCGGCGCGGTAAAGGCCCCCGCCTGCCCCAGCGCAATCGACTGGCGAACTGTACCACGTGCATCAATAACGGCAGAGATCCCCGTGTTTGCCGCTCGTACCATGGGCAACCCTGTCTCGATCGCCCGAAAACGCGACTGTGCAAGGCTTTGTTGTGGACCCGAAAACGTCCCGAACCATGCATCATTTGTGATGTGGAGCAACCAGTCAGGGCGTGCGGTCCCACGCAAATCACGCGGAAAAATAGCCTCGTAACAGATCAAGGGAAGCGCCTTGCCAAGGGCGCCGAAATCCATCAACGCAGGCCCATCGCCCGCTGAGAACCCGTACCCGCCATCTGCGGTAAACGTGCGAAATCCAAGGGCGGTGAGCACTCGCGGAAACGGAATGTATTCGCCAAACGGCACGAGATGATGCTTGTCGTAGACTTGCGCCACTTCCCCTTGAGGCGAAAGTAAAACGGCGGAATTATAACCGCGATACCCGTCCACACGGCGCAGGCCGACAACCGCTTGCGCCGGAGAAATCCGCTCGTGGATAGCACGCAAATCGTCTCCCGCCGCGTCAAGAATTGGTGCAACAGCCGTTTCCGGCCAAATCACAAGGTCAGCACCCTCGGGGTCGGACATCTCCAATGCACGCTCAAAAAATATCGGAATGTAGCGCGGATCCCATTTCAGCGCTTGTGACGCATTCGGTTGGACCACGCGCACAGACACGGTCAGATCCACCGGCATAGGCCGCACCATGGCCCAGATCCCAACCCCGAACAAAAGAGCAAAAGTCACAATCGCGGAGAAGCCAGCCACCAAAGACCGCGAGAGTACCGCACGCGAAATCTGGGCCGCCGCAAAAAGTGTCACTACAGTGAGGCCATATGGACCAATCCATGCCGCCAAATGTGCGATCGAGGTATCGAGCCAGATATAAGCCGGAAGGGCCCATGGAAAACCGGTGAACAGATAGCCACGTAGCAATTCGGCCAAGCCCCAAAGTGCCACAAGGCCCATGGGCCCAATCCCAAGCCGCTTGGATGCAAAAAACGCAGCACCCCACAAAAGCGACAATCCTCCACACATCGACAACAATGCAAAGGGGATCATCCATGCCGTCCGCAGGGGATCAACCAAAAACGGGTTCACAATCCAAGACAGGGATACGAGGAAATAACCAAGCCCGAACGCCCAGCCGCGAAAGGCGGCGTGGCGCGCGGAAGCGCTTTGTTGCCACATTGTCACGGCCACAGCAAAGGCCAAGAGCGCAAAAGGCCACAACCCAAAAGGTGCCTGACCCAATGCCCCAATTGCGCCCGCACCAACAAAAGCGAGCGGACGCGAGGCAATACGGATCAGACGCGACATCGCAACTTACGATGCGTCGTCAAATTGCGCCGCTTGTGGCAAGCGCACGCGCACACGTTTGATGCGACGCGGGTCGGCATCAATAATTTCGAACTCTGCCCCTGACGGGTGCGGGATCATTTCGCCCCGCGCAGGGACGCGGCCCGATAGCAAAAAGACCAAGCCACCGAGCGTATCGATTTCTTCGTCATCGATATCATCCGTGAAACTCATTCCCGCAGCGTGCTCAAACTCGTCGAGCGGTGCTTTGGCCTGCGCGATAAAGGCACCCGGGCCTGTTTTGGTCCAAAACACATCTTCTTCGATATCGTGCTCGTCTTCAATTTCACCGATCACTTGCTCAACAAGATCTTCGAGCGTGACCAACCCATCGACCCCGCCGTATTCGTCAATCACCAGCGCCATATGCATCCGGTCGCTTTGCATTTTTTGCAACAGCACCCCGATTGGCATGGAAGGCGGCGCGAACAGTAAAGGACGGATCATTTTCGACAAGTTAAAGCGCCCGCCATTCCCGTTGAACCCGTGCGTCAGTGCAAAATCTTTGAGGTGCACAAGACCAATAGGCGTATCAAGCGTACCCTTAAAGACGGGCAGGCGCGTGTTGCCACTTTCGCGAAACTTGGCGACAAGATCATCTTTTTTGATATCGGCCGAGACGGCAACGATGTCCGCCTTTGGCACCATAACGTCATCCACCCGCATATGACGCAGGTTGAGCATGCCCAAGCGCGCACGCTCCGCCTCGGCGGGTGCGGGGTCAAGCACCGGTTGCTCTGTCTCTTCAGACGTGTTGGAAGAAAAGCCTGACCAAAAGCGGGTCAAAAAACCTGACCCTTTTTGTGGCTCTGTTAAACTGTCTATCTGCTCCATTGGCGCGCTCTGCGCTGCCGTAGAAGACCCAGGCTCGGTGTCGCCCATATTCCCTTTCCAACTTATCTTGCCCAATTTCGCGGGCTAGTCCCTAATATGGGTCCGGCACCCCCAAAGATGCAAGTATCTCTGTCTCAATACGTTCCATTATATCCGCATCGGCGTCCGTGATGTGATCATAACCCAACACATGTAACAGACCATGAACGATCAAATGCGTAATATGATGCTCAAACGGCGTCCCCGCCGCCTCGGCCTCCCGCGCACAAGTGTCAAAGGAAATCGCGATATCGCCAAGTTCGACACTTCCGTCAAAATCAGGCTCAGGCAGCGGAGGACGCATATTGGGTGTCGCACGCTCTGCAGCGGGCCAAGACAATACATTCGTCGCCTTGGCCTTTTCCCTAAACTGGGTGTTCAGCTCTGTGATCTTTTTATCATCGCACCCGAGCACCGATCCTTCGCACACCTCGGGGTCGAGGCCTAGATAGGCAAGGGTCGCACGCTCGGCCACGTCGACCAAAGCTTCTAACCCCGCACCATCCCAACGGGCATCTTCAATGAGTGTATCAAGTGTCATACCTGTTCGTCGCCCAACGTTGCCTATGCTTCGTCGGCCTCATACGCCTCGATGATTGCCGCGACAAGCGGGTGGCGCACAACATCTTTCGATGTGAAATAATTGAACGAGATTTTCTTGACCCCCGCGAGAATACGCTCTGCATCTCTCAGACCCGATGTTTGACCGCGCGGTAGGTCCACTTGTGACCGATCGCCTGTAATCACCATGCGCGATCCTTCGCCCAGACGGGTCAAAAACATCTTCATCTGCATGGTCGTGGCGTTTTGCGCCTCATCGAGCACGACAAAGGCACGGCTCAACGTGCGTCCGCGCATAAACGCGAGTGGGGCAATTTCGATCGTTTTGTCTTCGCGCATTTTAGCAAGCTGCTTGGCTGGGACAAAATCGTTAAGTGCATCGTAAAGAGGCTGCATATACGGATCAACCTTTTCGCCCAAATCACCCGGCAAAAATCCAAGCCGTTCTCCGGCCTCGACTGCAGGACGCGAAAGAATAATTTTGTCAACTTTGCCATTGATCAGCATATTCACACCAACGGCAACTGCGAGATAGGTTTTACCGGTTCCTGCAGGGCCAATCCCAAATGCCATTTCATGATCAAACAGGTTTTGAACATAAGACTTTTGTGCCGCAGTACGCGGTTCAACCAGTTTTTTACGCGTTTTGATCTCGACATGCCCACCATTGAACATTTCGATCTGATCCCCAGGTAGACCCACCTCGGACACACTTTCTCCCATCCGGATCATGCCATCAATTGCGCCCGCATCTATTTCACGGCCCGCTTCAAGTTTGACGTATAGCTCTTGCAGCGTTGCTGCGGCTTTGCCTCGTTCCACACCTGTACCCATAACCGACAACACGTTGCCGCGCCGCACGATCTGAACGCCAATTTCATGCTCTATCTGGGCAAGGTTGCGATCGAACTCTCCACATAGATCGATCAACAATCTATTGTCGTTGAATTCCAACAATGTCTCGTGGACGCTGTCTTGCGAGTTCGGGGGGGTCAACGTGTTAAAGCCCAAATGTCTCTCCGTATCCGAAGTTATGATAACATGATGGTGCCAAGGGATTGCGCGCAACGCAAGTGCTCACACCATATCTTCGCTAAAACTTCAAATTGGGCGCGCTGTGACGGGGACGAACTGCTTAGTCTTTTGGCAAAAATGCGCACGATTTGGCAATGTCGACCCACCAAGCACCGAAACGAAAAAGGCCCCCGTGAAAACACGGAGGCCTTTGTGCATTACTTTAGCCGGAAACTAGAGCGGGTCTGAAACCGTTTGGCTGCCTTTAAACGGCCCCACGGCCATATTCGGCGGCGCAATACCCGAGCAAATTGGCTTACCATATTTGTCGACGCGCGAGGACAAATAGCCCTCAACACCATCGTCAATTATCCAATGGTCACATCCTTGCGGGTCAACCCAGATTCCGGCGACCAGGTTAGACAGGTGCGAACCGTTTGGCCCATCACCCTGACCGTAGTCGCGGGTTTTGTCGGTTTTAACCTTGCCGCGACCACCCTCTCCGGACAATCCAGCCACAGTACCCTCAGAACATGCGGATACGAGAAGAACGCTAATGAGGAGCGCGCCTGTTTTTATGCTTTTCATAGGTCCAGCTCCTTATTTCACGCAGATGATTTCAACGCGACGGTTTTGCGCCATACCACTCGATGTGCCGTTGGACGCGATCGGCATGCGTTCGCCGTAGCCGCGAACATCCGCAATTCGCGCACCTGTTTGCGCGGCGATCTTAGCCACTGCGTTGGCGCGATTATAGCTTAGGCGCATGTTGTATTCGTCAGACGCACGGCTATCGGTATGCCCGATGATGATGTAGGCTCGCGCACCCGCTTGAGCAAAAAATTGCTCGAGGCGCTGACGTCCGCCGGCAGAAATTCCATATTTATCTGTTGAAAACAGTTGATCGGAATTCATGACGGCGCAGGACTCAACTTTATGGCAGGTTGGCAAACCTTGACGGTTTACTTTCAAATCCATGTAGCCCTCAAATCCGTCATCCATGACCCAGTGCTCACACCCGTCTGGATCGATCCATATGGTTGGGGCGTACGCCTCTCCGACCGCCTCTTGCGATTGCGCAGGTACAGCTGAAACTGCAAGAGCCGCCATCGCGGCCACGACGAAGCCTTTTTTCACTAGTTGGTTCAACACGGCTTTCCGCCCCCCACATCCAATTTTCAAATCACTTACCAACCCATTAGTTTCATTTGGATTAAAAGTCACTCTTTAGTGTCAAAGGATAGCAACCTTTACGGGTTTGTGAAGAAACATTTACCGCATATTGTGGCCAAGTCGTAAACTTTCGCGGCACTTTTAATGGACTGTCGCGCAAAACCCCAAAATTTAGCCTCAAAGCGTAGACCTAACGTTACGCCACCAACACACCGCCCAGCGAATTTGTCGCACTTTCTACGATTCTCACACGATGGATCTCACCTATTTGAACATCACCAGTGATGTAGACTGCGTGCAAATATTCGGACTTGCCAACCATTTGGCCCGCCACGCGCCCAGCGCGCTCGAACAAAACCGATACCTCGCGTCCAACCATAGACTCTTGGAATGCGCGCTGCTGCGACGTTATTAAGGCCTGCAATCGCTGTAGCCGTTCCGAGGCAACATCGGGATCAACCATTTTGTCGCCCTTTTCGGCCGCAGGAGTGCCCGGGCGCGCGGAATACTTGAATGAATATGCGGAGGCATACCCAACCTCGCGCACAAGGTTCATAGTATCCTCAAAATCCTGATCCGTTTCACCCGGAAACCCCACAATAAAGTCACCGGACAATGCGATATCAGGGCGCGCCGCGCGGATACGCTCAAGCACCTCAAGGTACTCTGCAGCCGTATGCTTGCGGTTCATCGCCTTGAGAATACGATCGGAGCCGGACTGAACCGGCAGGTGCAGGTAAGGCATCAGTTTTTCGCAATCGCCATGCGCCGCGATGAGATCATCTTCCATGTCGTTGGGGTGCGAGGTCGTAAAGCGAATGCGCTCCAATCCCTCAACCTTGGACAATCGACGGATGAGCCGCGCGAGACCCCATGTCCCGCCACCATCTGCATTAGAGGCACTTCCGTGGTATGCATTCACGTTTTGACCCAAGAGCGTGATTTCACGCACGCCACGTTCAACCAAGTCCTCAGCCTCACGCAAAATACGGTCCACAGGGCGGGAGCTTTCGGCACCGCGCGTATACGGCACAACACAGAATGCACAAAACTTGTCACATCCTTCCTGAACCGTCAGGAACGCCGCGGGAGCACGCTTTGCCTTTGGCCGTGCTTTGAGCATCTCAAATTTGTCTTCCTCGGGGAAGTCAGTATCGAGCGCCTTGATGCCATTGCCCGCTTTCGCCTCAAGTTCGGGCAATCGGTGATAAGACTGCGGTCCGACCACGAGGTCGACCATAGGCTGTCGCCGCATGATCTCTTCGCCCTCGGCCTGCGCAACACACCCCGCCACACCGATTTTCACATTCGGGTTGGCGATCTTATACTCTTTGAGGCGGCCAAGTTCGGAGTATACCTTTTCGGCGGCTTTTTCGCGAATATGGCATGTATTGAGGAGGATCATATCCGCCTCTTCAGGGCCAGACACCTCGACATACCCAGACCCACCAAGGCTTTCGGCCATGCGCTCGCTATCATAGACGTTCATTTGGCACCCGTAGGTTTTGATGAACAGTTTTTTGGGGTCGGCCATGACTTTGGGTCCGTGTATCGTGAAGACTTCAAGGCGCCTATGTATAGGACGGCGCGGAATGGGGCAAACGGGTTTTAAATGCGCATCGACGCCCCCACCCTGTCGCCAAGCTCCGCAACAACTGCGCCTATTGCGCCCCACGTTTTCACTTCGCTTGAGCATCGCGGCACGTTCTCTTGCAATCTGCACATCTTCATGGCCTTTTTACCGCAATCGTGGACACTTAACGCCACATGAGTCGGAGACCAAATGCGATACGAAAGCCTCGATATCTTTCTAAAGGATGGCATAGACCGCTTTGGCAAAGGACCGGTCGCGTTGATCTTTGCTGAAGACGAAGTGGAGGTTGCCTCAACCCTGCGCCATCACCTATCCCAAGGATTCGCAGCGGTGGTTTTGTTCGCTCCGGATGAGATTAACCTACCAAGTGGCATAATGACAAAGGTCGTGCGCGTGCGATACAACACACGCGCCCCCGCAATGCTATCGGATGCCATTAACGCAGTTATAGCTCATGCACCCAACCTGTGGTTCTACTACTGCTACAACGCCGAATATCTATTTTTCCCGTTTTGCGAAACACGCAGCATCGGCGATCTGCTCGCGTTTCACTCTGAGGAGCGTCGTAGTGCGATGTTGACCTATGTTGTCGATCTATATGCGGGGAACCTTTGGGACAATCCAAGTGCGGTCGCCCTGGAAGATGCGCACTTAGACCGATCTGGCTACTACGCGTTGGGACGCGGCGGCCTTAAAGGCCAAAAAGAACGACAACTCGATTTCTTCGGCGGCCTGCGTTGGCGTTTTGAGGAACACGTCGAACCGAGCCGCCGCCGCATTGACCGCATTTCGATCTTTAAAGCGGCAAAGGGATTGGAGCTGTCCGAAACCCACCTTTTCAACGATGAAGAATACAACACGTTTGCCTGCCCCTGGCACAACAACCTGACTGCGGCTATTGGATCGTTTCGCACCGCCAAAGCCCTCAAAGCCAATGCAGGGTCAACGTTCGATATCGACACATTCATGTGGCACAACTCGACCGAGTTCAAATGGCACAGTCAACAACTGCTCTCATTGGGCCTGATGGAGCCAGGCCAGTGGTTTTAATTGTGCCCTTCGCCTCGCGGTAAACTTGCTTGTGCACGAACAGGCCGTAGCGTGAAAACGCTCCAAAAGCCGCACACCTTTACATCATGGCCTCAGTCCCTATCTTAGTACCAATCGTAGAGTGCTTGCCAACGGCAGCCTCAAAATCCACCTCGACACGAAAGAATTCCTAATGACCGAAGTAAAATCGGGCGACAAAGTTCGCATCCACTACACCGGCACCCTTAAAGACGGCACTGTTTTTGACAGCTCGCAGGGCCGCGACCCGCTTGAGTTCGAAGTTGGGTCTGGCCAGATCATCCCAGGCATGGACAAACACCTTCCGGGCATGACCGTCGGTGAAAAGAAAACCATTCTCGCAGAATCAAATGAGGCCTACGGTCCGCGCCACGAGGAAGCACAGCAGGCCGTGCCACGCACGCAAATCCCTGCTGAAATCCCCCTTGAGGTCGGCCTACAGCTCCAGATGCAATCCCCAGAAGGTCAGGTTGTCCCTGTAACTGTCGTCAGCGTTTCTGATGACGAGGTTGTTTTGGACGCAAACCATCGGTTGGCTGGCGAAGATCTGACATTTGATATCGAGCTTGTTGAGATCGTGGCCTAAGACCGCGTTTCGCATCAGTCCGTTATAACGAGGCGGCGCACATAAATGTGGGCCGCCTTTTACTTTGACACGGCCCCCTGAGAAGACGACAACTCTATCATGAGCTCCGCAGACTTCATCCCAGATTGTTCCAATTGCGCCGCCCTATGTTGTATCGCGTTCGCGTTCGACAAGGGTGAGCATTTTGCCCATGACAAAGATGCCGGTGAGCCGTGCAAAAATCTAAATCGTCACCAATGTTCGATTCATGCTGATCTGGACAAACGGGGGTATAGCGGCTGCAACGCATATACCTGTTTGGGTGCGGGGCAAAGAGTCACGGCAATGTTCGGTCAGTCTTGGCAGGATCAACCAAAGCTGACAGCCCCCATCATAAACGCCTTTCGCACGATGAAAGACATCCAAGAATTGCGGCAACTTCTTGAGGCGAGCGCGTCACTTTCGCTTCCCGCAATTCAGTTAGGGGAGCGCACGGCTTGGCTCGACGCTTTGAGTGGGCAATGGACCCGCGAAAGTCTTGATCAGTTTGATCGCAACCGGACATCCGCATCTATCCGCATGTGGTTGCGCGGATTGGCCGCGTATCTGCCGCGCTAAAGACGGTATGGCCGCTTAAAATTCGCGCGGTCCCGTTCGGATTTTGTATGGCTCGCACATCCGGCCAAATGGTCGTTGACCATCCCCATTGCCTGCATGAACGCATAACACGTGGTCGGGCCAACGAATTTCCAACCGCGCGCTTTAAGGTCTTTGGACAGGCGTCTGGACGTTTGCGTCTGTGCGACAAAAATCTCTGCGCCCTTTTCTAGGGCTTGTTGCTGCGCACTGGGCTCAAAAGACCAAAAATAGGACGCAAGCGACCCGAATTCTTCCGTCATCTCGATTGCTCGGGCGGCGTTGTTGATCACTGCCTCGATTTTTCCGCGATGCCGCACGATGCCCGCGTCCTGAACGAGCCGTTCGATATCATCGTCCTTGAGCGCCGCGACCTTATAAAAATCGAACCCTGCAAATCCGGCGCGAAAATTGTCGCGCTTTTGCAAAATGGTCCACCACGACAACCCTGCCTGAAATCCCTCGAGGCTGATTTTTTCGAACAAACGTTGATCTTCGGCCACTGGGTAACCCCATTCCTCGTCGTGATAGCGGATATACTCGGGATGAGCCGCGCACCACGCACAACGCGTCACACCGTCCTCAGCATCAAAGACATCCATCATCGGTCCTTACGTGTTGCATCATAGGCGGACCAGAACGCAGGCGGTGCATCCTGTTGGTTCACGATGCACACCGTGCGCTTTGCTGAGAACCGGTATCGCGTCAAAAATACTTTCAGTTCAGCATCCAATTCCAACGGAGTCACATAAATCGGCGCGGGATTCGCAATCTTGCTGCACGCCCCTGTCACAAACCAAACTTCATCGGCATTGAATTGGCGGTCGGTAAATGAAACAGAAAACGCGTCCGGATCGGGCCCGCCGATAAAGTACAACGGGATTGCCCCTTGTGCACAGGCTGAACCTACGAGCCCAAAGACGCTAAGTGCCGCCGCATATAGACAAGCTGTCAGTTTGATTTTGCACGCAAACGGATAACCACATCTACGGATGCAATCTCCATCCCCGCAGGTGGCTCTGGCAGCCGTGTAATTTCGAGTTCGGTCGCAGGCGCATCGGTCAATTCGCCGGACTTTTCCCAAAAGAAATGAGGGTGTTCGGCCATATTGGTGTCGAAATACGATCGCGAGCCGTCCACAGTGACTTCCTGCATTAAGCCGGCCGCACAAAACACGCGCAAGGTATTGTAGACGGTCGCAAGAGACACCTTTTCACCCGCATCGCACACGGCTGAAAATAGACTTTCCGCCGTCACATGTCGGTCATACCCATCGCCCACCAATAACGTGGCCAAGGCAATACGTTGGCGCGTGGGGCGCACATCAGCCTTGGACAGCCATGCTTCGCCGCGTTGGGCTTGAGGATCAATTATCTCGGTCATCGTGGCTCGCACTCTTTCATGTTGCCCTCCAATATAAGGGGGATCAGCGTCCTTTTTCAATGAGTTTCCAAAGGCACACCCGATCAAACGCCAAATGGTGCGCCCTTGCGTGCTCCGCATTTGCAATGATAAACGCTAATGGACTTTTAAAAACGACAGAAAAGGCATGATAAATGGCCGACTATCCTACGAGCTTTGACAAAGAAGACCTGTTGAAATGCGCCCGCGGCGAGTTGTTCGGTGAGGGCAATGCCCAACTCCCCGCACCGCCCATGTTGATGATGGACCGCATCACCGAAGTGTCGGCCGATGGCGGCGCGCACGGCAAGGGCCACATCGTGGCCGAGTTCGATATCACGCCCGACCTGTGGTTCTTTGACTGCCACTTCCCCGGCAACCCGATCATGCCCGGCTGTCTGGGTCTTGATGGTCTATGGCAGCTCACAGGGTTTAACCTCGGCTGGCGCGGTTGGCTTGGCCGCGGCTACGCGCTTGGCGTTGGCGAAGTGAAACTGACAGGCATGGTGCGCCCTGATCGCAAAATGCTGACCTATAAGATCGACTTCACCAAAGCGATCCAAACCCGCCGCCTGACCATGGGCGTGGCCGATGGCATCGTCGAGGCAGACGGCGAAGTGATCTATATGGTCAAGGACATGAAGGTGGCGTTGTCCGAGAGCTAAGTAGTGGCGCTATTTGAGATGGGAACGGCGGGGCGAAAGCCTCGCCGTTTTCGTTTTGGAAGATCGTGGGGGTTTGCGTTTCCACCAAAAGTACCTTGGAGCTAATCGGATTCGCACCAAATTCAGTGGATTTAATATGACAACTTACTGCACACCATCTGACCTGCCAAAAGACCTTCACTCCTTTTGCCAAGACATGGGAGGACAGACCTATTTTGTTCATCCTTTTCGAAGAGAAATGTTTGAATTCGAAAGCGATCCGGACATCATCACCGAGTTAAGCATGGAGCAATCCAAATTTGATTCCCTTGTCGCCGACAAAAAATGGTCAAAGGCGTTAGATCTAATCGAGAGTAAAAATTACGCCTTTCAATTCTTAATTCGAGACATTGAGCCAAAATTACCAAGTTCACCTAAAGGGGATATTAAGTACTGGAAATTGTTGCGAAAGTCTCTTCGCAATAACTGCACTCACTACGACTTCGAGCGAGAAGAAAACAATCCGGATATCATTAAAGCCTTGTCTTCAGGTCGGTCTCGCAAACAAGAAGGCTTGAATGGCAAAGACGACGCTGAATTTAAAAGGATGTCAGAACCGATCACGGGTTGGCGCGGCATCCATGCGACATCGAGAAACCTTGCGGAAGAAGCGATACGAAGTGGATTAAGCTGGACATTGGACAAGAAAAAGGCCGATTGGTTTTCCAAACGAAATCCGCGTGGAGAAAGCGGAACGGCCTACATTGCAAAAAGCATTTTCCAAAAGGAACAAATTGTCGCCTTTTTTCCATCTTTGGGTGAAGGTGAGTTTGTCGTTAAGCCTTCACCTGACCTAGTCTTCACTTTGGATGAACTGAAAAGTGAAGATGATTGAACTAAAGAAACGAGCAACAATTACGCAAGCCCTCCCCCCTTGCCCCTGCCCCCCCTGACGCCGTACAACAGCCCCAAGTTTTCAAAGACCAAATTCCAAAGGGAGGTGCCCATGCGCCGCGTCGTCATCACAGGTCTCGGGGTCGTCTCGAGCATCGGCAACAATGCCGAGGAAGTTCTCGCCTCGCTAAAAGCAGGCACATCGGGCATCACCGCTAATGAGGATATGATCGAGCACGGGTTCCGCAGCCAGATCGCGGGCAACGTCAAACTCGACATCAAGGACCACGTGGACAAACGCGCTCTGCGGTTCATGGGTCCAGGTGCCGCCTATGCCTATATCGCGATGCAACAAGCGATCACGGATTCCGGTCTGGAAGAGAGCGACATCATCAACCCGCGCACGGGTCTGATCGCAGGTTCGGGTGGCCCGTCCACCTCCGCCATGTTCGCCGCACACCAAACTGCGCTCTCGTCGGGTGCCACCAAGCGCATCGGGCCGTTCGCGGTGCCCAAGTGCATGGGTTCGACCATCTCCGCCAACTTGGCGACCGCCTATCAGATCAAGGGTATCAACTACTCGATCACCTCCGCGTGCTCTACATCCCTGCACTGCATCGGGTCTGCGTCAGAGCAGATCATGATGGGCAAGCAGGACGTGATGTTCGCGGGCGGCGGCGAAGAGTTGGATTGGACCCTGTCGTGCCTGTTCGACGCGATGGGTGCGATGTCGTCCAAGTATAACGACACCCCCGAGAAGGCCTCGCGCGCCTTTGATGCCAACCGTGACGGCTTTGTCATCGGTGGCGGCGGGGCGATCCTCGTGCTTGAGGAATTGTCCCACGCGATTGCGCGCGGTGCGAAAATCTACGCCGAAGTCACAGGCTACGGCGCGACATCCGATGGGGCCGACATGGTAGCGCCGTCTGGCGAGGGCGGCGAGCGCGCGATGCGCGTGGCCCTGTCCACTTTGGGCGAGGAGCGCAAGGTTGGCTATATCAACGCCCACGGCACATCGACCCCCGTGGGCGATGTCGGCGAGGTTGAGGCCGTGCGCCGCGTCTTTGGCGAGGGCACAACGCCGCTGATCTCATCGACCAAATCCATGACGGGGCACAGCCAAGGGGCCACAGGCGCACAAGAAGCCGCCTACTGTTTGCTGATGTTGGAACATGACTTCATCGCGCCGTCGATCAACGTCGAAATCCTCGACCCCGCGATCAACGAAGGCGAAATCGCCACCACCCGCGTGGACAACGCAGGACTTGATAGCGTCATGACCAACTCGTTCGGGTTTGGCGGCACCAACGGGTCGATGATCATGTCGAAATACCGCGACTGAGTTTAGCCTGAGTTAGAAATTGAAGCAGCCGCTCGGATTGGGGCGGCTGTTTTGGTTTGTCGATTGAGGGCGTGTTAGAACCGCACAATCACCACCTGACAGGTCTTGCATGTTGAATGTCACTTGAAGGTGACGCGGTATTGTTACCGAGATTTGACCCGCACAGTCGGTATGCTTTCCTCGTTATGATGTGGTCAATACCGACGTTTCCTTTCGTTTCTGTTTTGCAATGTCGGAGCTGGCCGTGAAGCGGTCATTGTCATTACAGGTATCCAGAAGGTGGCAGCGGTGGGTGAGGCGATCGAGGGGCGCGGTGGTCAGCTCATCGTTTTCCACGATGCCTATCAGTATTTCGAGAACGATTTTGACTTCTATGCCGGTGGTGCAATTTCACTGAGCGATACATCTGATCCAAGCCTCGCACAAATCGTGGAAATTCAGACAAGTATTGCTGACGAGGGCATTGATTGCGTGCTTACAGAGCCGTAGTTCAACCTTGGCATCGTTGCGACCGTTCTGGATGGCACAGACGCGAAAACGGGCAATATGGATCCACTGGGCACCCATCTGGAGCTTGCTGCGGCGCTCTATCCGCAGCGGATCCGCAATCGTGTCGTCACTCTGATCGAACCCAAATCGGTGTTTTGATGTGCCTTGGTGATCCAGCCAAGGCACATCAACAGCTCTGTCTATCCCCGAAACACGCCAACGGCGGTTTATTCAATTCCCTGACCGGCCCGCCTTTTCTGGCGCATCGCCGCTCGTCTCGGCATATTGTCGCCCGACCCAACAAAATGAATCTTGCTCCACCCGTTAAAGTATGTAATAACATTACATAACCTGCAAGGAGTAGAACCAGTATCATGCTCGAAACCGATCCAAGCCTCCCAGTTAGATTACTCACAGGCTTTCTCGGCGCGGGGAAAACAACACTACTCAACGCGATTTTTCCCATAACGGCGGGACCAAGGGTCGCGGTGATCGTGAACGAATTCGGCGAGGTCGACCATGACCTGATCGCGGCCGTGGATGAAGTGATTGTCCTGATGCAATCAGGTTGCCCGTGTTGCTCTATTAACGGCGACCTATCGCGCACTTTGCAGGACTTGATTTCGCGCAGACAGGAGGGGATCGTCACCTTTGACCACGTCGTGATCGAAACGACATGCCTTGCAGATCCCGCGCCGATTTTGAAGACATTGCTGGTTGATCCATATATCGCACAAACCTTTCGGACTAATGGGGTGGCGACAATGACGGATGCAGCACCAGCGCCAGACACATTGGACAGCCAGTTCGAAGCAGTGTCACAGATCGCGATGTCGGATTTAATCGTTCTGACTAAATCCGATCTGGTCACCGAAGACGCGGCGACCGCTTTCGTGACGCGTCTTCGATCCCTCAGCCCGACGTCGCAGGTTATGCGCGCAAACCATGACGCCGTTCCCAATGCCGTGCTTTGGGATTTGAGCGTGATGCACAACACGAAAAGCCGCGAGAAAGCTGTCGCTTGGGTGACACCAGCCACGCCCGCCGATACGTCGGAAAATATGTCGGGATTTGCACCAACAGTGGCCATCCAGCAGGCCGCAAAAACGCATGATACGCTGATCATGTTGCGCGGGCCGATTATTTTGCGTGTCAAAGGCATCGTTCATCTTGAAGGCATTGAAACACCTCTTGTTTTTCGCGGAGTACAGCAACTTTTTGATCCGCCCGTGCCACTGTATGGCTGGCCCTCAGACGACCGCAAATCGCGGATTGTCGTCATCGCGCGCGACATGGCGCAGCCAGAGCTTTTGAGCAGCCTTGATATCCTGCGCATCCACCATCCCCCCATTTCCGAAGCCGCTTAAACGAAAGCCCCTTTCCCCATGATTGAAAAACTCCCCGTTACTGTTCTGTCCGGCTTTCTTGGCGCAGGCAAAACCACGCTTTTGAACCGCGTTTTGAATAATCGCGATGGTCGCCGCGTTGCGGTGATCGTCAACGACATGTCAGAGGTGAACATCGACGCCGACCTTGTGCGCGCGGAAACCGAACTTAGTCGCACCAATGAAACACTGGTTGAAATGTCGAACGGTTGTATCTGCTGCACGCTGCGCGATGATCTCTTGGCCGAGGTACGTCGCTTGGCAGGCGAGGGTAGATTTGATTATCTGCTGATTGAATCGACTGGCATCTCAGAGCCACTACCCGTTGCGGCGACCTTCGATTTTCGCGATGAATATGGCGAAAGCCTATCGGATGTTGCGCGGCTTGATACGATGGTCACGGTTGTGGACGCCGTGAACCTGCTGCGCGACTATTCCAGCAGTGATTTCCTGCGTGATCGGGGCGAGACCCTTGGCGACGAGGACGAGCGCACTTTGGTCAATCTGCTGGTCGAGCAGATCGAATTCGCAGATGTCGTGGTGTTGAACAAGGTTGGGGATGCGCAGCCCGCTCAGGTCAACGCCGCGCGCCAAATCATCCGTAGCCTGAACGCGGACGCGCGGATCATTGAGACCAACCAATCCGACGTGCCAGCGGATGCCATTTTGAACACAGGATTGTTTGATTTCGACAAGGCGCATGAGCACCCGATGTGGGCCAAGGAGCTATACGGTTTTGCCGATCATGTGCCCGAAACCGAAGAATACGGTGTCGCCTCATTTGTCTACCGCGCTCGCAGGCCCTTTGAGCCCGCGAAAATCATGGCAGTTCTGAACGGTGATCTCGCTGGCGTGATCCGCGCCAAGGGGCATTTCTGGATTGCGACGCGCCCTGAGTGGGTTGCGGAGTTTTCGCTCGCGGGTGCGTTATCGTCGATAAAGCCACTTGGGACATGGTGGGCGTCCGTTCCCAAGGATCGGTGGCCAGATAATGAAAGTGGCCACGCTTACATGACGCAGCATTGGCAAGAGCCATGGGGTGATCGCCGTCAAGAGATCGTTTTCATTGGTGCGGGTATTGACTGGACAGAAATCAAAGCGCGGCTGGATGCCGCGTTGGTTTCCGAAGACTTGGCCGCATCTTTAGATACGTTGCCCCACTTTTCGGATCCGTTTCCAAACTGGCGGCGGTGATATGTGTGATCTTGTGGCACCCGGATCTTTTATAATGGACTGGCGCAGCGCGCCACGAGCGCAGTTAATCTTTGCCTTAAATCCTGACGTCGGTCCCGAGGATAACGCATGACAGACAATCTTGGACATACCACACTTAAGAAAAGGCGTCGGGCGGGCAACCCGATGGCAACATATGATGCGCTTCCTCAGCCGTTGCGACTTTGGCTCGCAGGCGCGGCCCTTCCATGGTCGCCCAGGTCATGTAAACGTATTTGGGACAAAGCAAGAAGCCAGGGCCTATGCATGAACGGCGCAATTTCGGCGCTAGCCGAGGCAGAGCGAAAAACGCTCTCCCGTGAGAGGCGTTAAGGCTCGGGGGGGGTAAAATGGGCAAGCTGTTGTTTCGGCAGGTTGGATAGGCGGGATCACCACCCTGAACCAGCATTGAACGGATATCAGTTGCGATATGGCTCGATTAATTCGGCGCTCAAGGCATAGGCGATATCGGCCAGTTGCGTTGATGTGGATGCTATGCCAAACATTCCGGTCACCGTGACGGGCTCAAACAGCCCTGAGCTTTCAAAGGGCGTGGGTGTGGTAACGAACACAAGTTGGTTGGCAGGTGGCGGCGGAACATGCACACAGGCTCCGACAAATGGCACCAGAATGAAGGCCGTAACCCCTGTGCCAGAATAGTCGATTGGCACAATGAAACCGGGAAGGCTCACGACCAGACCGTTCCATTCTGTTCGCACACCGCTGGATTGCGGCTGTTGGCTTGATGGCAACGCGGTTTCGTCGTGGTCGAGTAAACCTTGCAGCGACGGGGGAATTGCGTTGTGTGGGTCTGGCAGGAGATCGCGCCATTGCAACTTAATAACATTGTCGGCTAGGGCTGCGTGCGGCACGAGCGATGTCGCACCAAGTCCGGCAAGAAATATTCGACGGTTGGTGGCACACATTACCATACATAGACCTCCATAAATGCCGCTTCGAGAACATAGCCTGTTTGCGCGACCTCAGTCGTTTGTAGGTCATGTTGCATCCGTCCCGTGACCCAAACGGCATCCCACAAATTATCGGACGGCCATGGTGTAATGGTCGTGACGAAGACCAACTGATTGGGGGGCGGGGGCGGTGTGTGAATGCAGGCACCCGTATATGGCACCAATACAAAGCTGTTGACGCCGGCGGACGTCAGATCAATCGGGATGATGAACCCCGGCATCTTGATATAGGCGCCATCGAGTGCGGGGTTGAGTTTGGTGGCATTGGAATCGAATATTGGCCGCCAGATGTCGTTGCGTTCGTCCATCTCGCCTTCGCCAATTATTTCCGAATATGGCACGCCAGGCGGGATAAGATCATCCCATGTAATTTCCCTAGCTTTTTCGGCTAATGCCGCACGAGGCAAGACAGCACCTGCGGCTGCGATTGTTAGTAGTTTTCTGCGCGAAACGATCATGTGTAACACCTCGTCGGTCTAAATCCTGACCATCATACCATCAGCAAGCGAGAGTCTATAAGCTCTGATCGCGGGAAACATGCTCACAATCACGCCAGCACCGACCACGCCAACCAGCACCCAAAACTCGCGCATGCTGGGGGCGTCAATCGGCAGCCACAGGCCAAAGGCGCTATCGATTAGCGGTTGCGTGATCCAGAGTCCAAGATACAGCAGCACAAGCCCCAAGAGCGCGCCGAGTGCGGCCATCAACGCCGCTTCAAGCACAAGCAGGCTTAGGATGACACGCGGCCTCGCCCCCATTGCTCTGAAAATCGCCATCTCACGGCGGCGTTCACTGAGACTGGAAAAGATTGTTGCCATCATTCCGATCATCGCTGTAACGATCACCATGCCCGACACCGCAATCAACGCAGTTTCCGCGATGCCGACAATTTGCCAAAGCTCTTGGAGTGCAACACCGGGCAGAATGGCGAGCAGTGGTTCTTGAGGGTATTCATTTATAGCCCGTTGCAGACCGAAAACTTTAAGACGGCTTTTGACTCCCACCAAGGCGGCGGTGACCGCTTGGGGGTGTAGGTCCATTTCGCGGATCACATCCGCCGGCGTCGATTGACCAGGGATTTGCGCGCCACTTTGCCAATCGACATGGATGGCTTCAATTGCCTCAAGGCTGACAATGACGGTGCGATCTACGGGTGTTCCGGTTTTTGCGAGGATGCCGGACACGCGAAACGGCTGGTCTTCGTGTTCTGCAAACGATGCTAGCCCATGCGCAACCACGATGGGATCGCCGATGCTGTAACCCAGTGTTTCGGCCACATCCGCCCCGATGGTCGCGTCAAACAAATCATTCATGATTGCGCCGTCTTGCACCGTGAGTGACTGCTCGGAGCGATATTTGTAGCGGTCAAAGAATTCGGTCGTCGTCCCCATCACGCGGAATTGGCGGTGGCTGTCTCCAAGCGAGATCGGCACGATCCAATCAACATCGTCGCGTGCGGCAATATCTTGGTAGCTTTCCCACGTCAGATTGTTCGTCGCATTGCCAATGCGGAACACAGAATAGAGAAGCAATTGGACAGATCCCGACCGCGCACCAACGATCAGGTCAGTCCCAGATATCGTATCGGAAAAGCTGGCCTTGGCGCCAGTTCGGACCTTTTCGACACCAACAAAAAGCATAACCGAGAGCGCGATTGCTAAGATCGTCATCGTGACGGTCAACGATCGCGCCAATAGGGACCCAAAGGCCAAGCGAAAGATCATGCTGCACCTCTTATGGTGGTGGCGATGTCTGACATATGGACCACACGGTCGAACTGGCTTACGAGGCGCGCGTCATGACTGACCATTAAAAGCGTTGCGTTGTGGGCGCGGGCCTGGGTGAACAGCAGATCCAGAAACGTTGATTGTGTTGCGGCGTCCAAAGACGACGTTGGTTCGTCTGCAACGATAAGGGGCGGTGTGCCGATCAGCGCGCGGGCTGCCGCCACGCGCTGTTGCTGACCGACGCTCAGCGAGCCGGCCCTTGTATCCATGACGCCACTTGGCAGCCCCAAGTCGTGACATAGCCGTTTTGCATTTTCAGTGGCAGACGGCACACGTTTGGCGCGGTCTGGGGCAAACCGCAGCGGGAGCATAATGTTGTCGCGGACACTGGCAAACGGCAGCAGGTTGAACTGCTGAAATATCAACCCGATCTGTTCGGCTCGAAATCTGTCGCGCATGCCTGACGACAGGGATGCGATGTCGGTTCCGGCTACGCAAACCGAACCGGATTGGGCAAGAATTGTGCCACAAATCAAGGACAACAATGTCGATTTCCCCGACCCGCTTTCGCCAAGCAACAGGACGGTATCGCCAGTGGCAAGCCGGAAATCGGGCACCGTCAACTCGAACGACGCCCGCCCCGACCAACGGTAACGGACATCGCTCAATGTAAGGATCTGATCTGGCGTGGGCACAGATTACTCCGTTTAGTTAAGGGCAGTCAGATCAAGGATCGCGGTCTCGCGCGCGATCTCCGCGGATCCCGCTCCAGCCTCTGTAATAAACGCCGCTTCTATCTCTTTTGCGTACTCAAAAACACTAAAGAACGGCAAGGCAACTTCTGTCAAAGCATCAGGTGCCTCACATGCGTATTTATAACGCAGATGGAATTCGCTGTGCTCTACGGCCTCGTGTTTGGCATGATCCTCGCCCTCGGCATGGTCGGCATCGTCGTGGTCACCATGGTCCATCTCGCCCTCATGAGCATCATGCTCCTCGTCCTCGTGACCGTGAAGGTGCGCCAATACTTCGGTCAAACGACACCCTGCTGCATTTGGCAAAATAACAAGGTTCTCGGGGGTCAGCATGACGCGAATAGCAGCCTCCACAGCATCTTTGTCCTCTGCAGTTCTGGCCTCGTATTCGAACCCGACGATGTCCGAACCAGGCGACGTCAGGTTCAACTCCACCGCACCGCCTTCAATTGCAAGTTCAAGGGTACTTACGCCATGTTCGTGGGCACCTGCTTCGCGTGTGTCTTGCGCGAGAACGGGTGACGCAGCGATGGCAGAAAGGGCAAGAAGAGAGAAAATTTTCATGTTATTTTTCCGATGTGTGAATGAAGAGGTTAGGCAGCACATTTTCCGCACAACCCGTGAATTTCAACGATATGCCTTGTGGCCGTGAACTCGGACTTGGCCGAGATTGCAGCAAGCTTGGGCAACAGCGGCGTCCCATCATGTTCCTCGACGATGCCGCAATCTTCGCAGATCGCCAATACAGGAACAGCCGCATGATGATCGCACCGACACGGCACGAATGATTTTATTGATTCAAGCCTGTGTGCCCGCCCCTGATCTGTCAAAGCAGCAAGGGCGCGGTAGACAGTGGGCGCGGCAAGATCGGGCTCGTCCAGCTTCATCTGATCGAGGATCGCATAGGCCGTCATCGGCCTGTCATGGTCATGTAAGACACTCAAAACATCAGCTTGTCGTGTCGCGGCTTGTTTGCGCATTTGTTTTATCCTCGCCAAACTAGATAATTTGTTACATTATAAGATAACAAACAACAAGATAAAACTCAGAAGACACCGGCCAAGCCGCTAGAGGAGGTCCTAGATTTTAGACCATTTTGCAGCCTTGTTAAGATGGATCACGGTTTCATTTCAGGCTGCTAATCTCATCGGTTCTGTTTTGCTTGCATAGGCTTCATCTGGGGTCAACAAGCCATGCGTCGAGTG
>NZ_CBFHKW010000043.1:10708-22213 GCF_965656515.1 Celeribacter marinus | reverse complement strand
GCCGACCATTTCGCGGGGGCTGCCGCTGATGAGATCGCCGATCCGCGCCCCGTGGCCGAGTTGATCCGTCAGTGGTCGACCGATCACCCCGAGTTTCAGTTCTTGCCGCGCAAGTTCAAGGTGGCCGTGACGGGTGCCGAGGCCGACCGCGCCGTGGTACGCGCCCATGATATCGGGCTGGTCCTCAAACGCCACAATGGTGAGCTTGGCGCGCAAGTGATCGTCGGTGGCGGTTTGGGGCGCACGCCGATGGTGGGTAAAGTGCTCAAAGACTTCATCTCCTTTGGCGACCTTCTGCCCTATCTTGAGGCGGTTGTGTCCGTGTGGAACCTCTTGGGGCGGCGCGACAACAAGTATAAAGCGCGGATCAAGATCACGGTGCACGAGCACGGGATCGACGATATCGCGGCACGTGTTGAGGAACGCTTTGCACTCATCCGTCCGGATTTTGACGAAAGCGCCCTCGACGCACTTGCACAAATCGAACATTTCTTTGCACCGCCCGTCTTCGCAAACAAGCCCGTGGACGCCTACACCCGCGCCTATGAAAACGACCGTATGTTCCGCGCGTGGGCCGACACCAATCTCGCCGCCCACAAAGATGACGGATACGCCATTGTGACTGTCTCCACCAAGGCCCACGGCAAAACACCAGGGGACGCCACATCAGCGCAAATGCGTGTGCTTGCACAGGCGGCACGCGATTGGGGTCACGACGAATTGCGCATCTCGCACGAGCAAAACGTCATCTTGCCCCACGTACACAAATCGAACCTTCCGGCGCTTCATGCCGCGCTAAAGGCGGTTGATCTGGCCACCGCGAATATCGGCCTCATCTCCGATATCATTGCCTGCCCAGGTATGGACTATTGCGCACTGGCGACCGCACGCGCCATTCCCGTGGCCCAAGGCATCGCCACACGGTTTGACGAGCTAAAACTGGAGCACGACATTGGCGCGCTCAAGATCAAAATCTCGGGCTGCATCAACGCCTGTGGACACCACCATGTCGGTCACATCGGCATTTTGGGCCTCGACCGTGCGGGTGTGGAAAACTACCAGATCACGCTCGGCGGTGACGGCACCGAGACGACTGTGATCGGGGAGCGGACCGGACCTGGCTTTGCCTATGATGAAATCGTGCCTGCGATTGAGCGGTTGATTTCCGCCTATCTTGAGGTGCGCGATCACGCGGATGAGACGTTCCTTGCGACCTACCGCCGCCTCGGAATGGATCCGTTCAAAGCGGCGCTCTATCCCCCCAAAGAGGATAGTGCACATGCCGCATGAGGCAGACCTGTTACGCGCAGAGTTCGGCACGGTCGACGACCGTGTTGCACGGCTCAATGACCGCTATCGCAATCACTCGGCCACCTCGGTGCTTGAGCTGGCGTTGCGCGATGCGGAATTGGGGCGCATCGCCCTTGTGTCCTCCTTTGGCGCCGAAAGTGTCGTGTTGTTGCACATGATTTCGGTGATGAAACCCGACACGCCCGTGGTCTTTATCGACACCGAGATGCTGTTCCCCGAGACGATCGAGTATCAACTTGAGATTGTGAAGACGCTCGATCTGCGCGATGTGCGCCGCATTCGGCCCAATCCGACCAAAATTGCCGCCCATGACCCCGATGGATTGCTGCACCAAAGCGATACGGATCGTTGCTGTGATCTGCGCAAAACCGTGCCGCTGCAAACCGCCATTTCGGAGTTTGACGCGTGGATCTCAGGGCGCAAACGGTTTCAGGGCAGCACACGTCAGACCCTCGAGTTCTTTGAGAACGAGCTGGATACACGTATTAAAATCAATCCGTTGGCGCATTGGGCCCCTACGGATGTCCAAGATTACATGATCAACAACCGCTTGGCGCGTCACCCGCTCGTAGCCAAGGGCTATCCATCCATCGGCTGCGCGCCGTGCACCTCTCCCGTCAAAGCGGGCGAAGATCCCCGTGCGGGGCGCTGGCGCGGCAGTCAAAAAGAAGAGTGCGGCATCCATTTCGTGGACGGCAAAATGGTGCGTGGCCCCCTGCCCGCAGCGATCGTCACCGAGGCACAGACCCCCAACACACAAGACACGGGAGACACCGCAATGAGCGTGATCGTCCAAGACACCGGATTTACCACTGACGACTTTGACGGCATCTGGATCGATATGCCCGCCGACACCGACCCCGCAACGCTCAGCCAATACGGCAACGCCGAGGGCATTCGCGTTACCGTTGCGTCCTTTTCTGACGGGCGGGGCTTCACATTGGCGCGTATGTTGCGCCTTGCGGGTTACAAGGGACGGTTGCGCGCCGAGGGGCATGTGATCGCCGATCAATACGCCATGGCGCGCCGCGCAGGGTTTGACGAGGTCGAAATCTCTCCCGATCTTGCCGCCCGCCAACCCGCACAGCAATGGGTGTTTCGCGCGGATTGGACCGCCAACGATTACCAGAGCCGCTTGCGCAAACGCGCATAAGCAGCGAAAAGAGCGCCACATCGACCGCGTGCGCCCCCATGCGGTGAGCCAGACTGATCTGGATCAAAGCTACATTCGACATACGCATTTAGAAAGTGCCCAACTGAAAATGACCGAGCAGAGCCAAGTGACCGAAGTGAAAACAAAACCCGTCCCCACCCTGCCTGACGCCGCCAAAGTTTTGGAAGTCACGCATTGGGATGATCGCCTGTTCTCCTTCAAGGTGGAGCGCCCACAGACCTTGCGCTTTCGCTCGGGCGAGTTTGTGATGATTGGCCTGATGGGTGATGTGAACCCGACGACCGGCAAGCAAAAACCACTGCTGCGCGCCTATTCCATCGCCTCCCCGTCGTGGGAGGAACACCTCGAATTCTATTCGATCAAGGTGCAGGACGGCCCGCTCACCTCGCGTTTGCAGCATATCGAAGTAGGCGATGAGATCATCTTGCGCCCCAAACCTGTCGGCACGTTGGTTGTGGATGCGCTTTTGCCCGGAAAACGGTTATGGATGTTTGCCACAGGCACGGGCATCGCGCCCTTTGCCTCTCTCATGCGCGAACCGGAAGTATTTGAAAAGTTTGACGAAGTGATCTTGATGCACACCTGTCGTCAGGTCTCTGAACTGGAATACGGGCGTCAGTTGGTGGAGTTCATCAAATCCGACGAAATGCTGTCCGAGATCGAACAGGGCAAGCTGCGCTATTACCCGACCACCACACGCGAAGAGTTCCACCACATGGGCCGCGTGACCGATAACCTGTCCTCGGGCAAAGTCTTCGAAGATCTCGGAATCGCACCGATCAACCCCGAAACCGACCGTGGCATGGTGTGCGGCAACCTCGCGTTCAACAAAGACATTATGGTTATCCTTGACGGCTTTGGCCTACGCGAGGGTGCCAATTCCGAACCTAAGGAATATGTGGTTGAAAAGGCCTTTGTCGATTAAGGCGCATCAACAATCTACGATTTGAAACGGCCCCGCTTTGGCGGGGCTTTTCTTTGCGCTCATTCATACAGCCAGCCGTCTCCAGTCGCGCCGCCCACGAAAAAGGCCGCGCAAAGTCTCCCTTGCGCGGCCTAGATCTATGTCACATCAGTGACTTGTCGTATCAAAGTCACATCAGTGACTTGGCTTACATGCCCAACAGGCCACGAACACGCTCAAGCACGGCACCAAGAAGCTCGGGGCTATCTTTGGCACGGCCAAGTGCGTTGATCACGGTCGCTTTTGCATCTTCCGCAAGGGGAGCGGCCTGAAGCATCGATGTGACTTTATCAAGGTCGAACCCGTCAACCGTCAAAAGCTCTTTCATCGCGTCCATGGACATCGCAGGCATCGCCTCTTGCGCAGCCTCTACAGCGTCAGTTGCCATATCGGTGGCAGCGTCTGTTGCTTGTGTCGCGGCGTCTGTTGCAGCTGTTGCGGCGTCTGTCGCGGCGTCTGTCGCATCTGTTGCGGCGTCTGCTGCGGCGTCCGTTGCATCTGTTGCGGCGTCGGTCGCGTCTGTCGCTGCATCCGCAGCCTCAGTTGCCATATCGGTGGCAGCTTCGGTCATGTCGGCGGCGGCGTCAGTTGCGCCCTCGGTCACTGCAGTTGCAGCATCGGTGGCGGCATCAACCGCGTCAGTTGCCATATCGGTTGCTGCATCTGCGGCACCTTCAACGGCCTCAACGGCGCCCTCAACGACGGATGTCGCGGCGTCAGCTGCTGCATCAGCGGCCTCACCCGCTGCCTCAACGGCCTCTTCAACAACGTTAGCTGCGGCATCAACTGTATCTGTTGCAACCTCTGAAACAGCGCCAGCAACATCGGTAGCGGCGTCTGTCGCGGCATCCGTAGCCGTTTGAACGGCGGATGTTGCTGCGTCAGCGGCGTCTTTGACGTCCTCTTTACATGCGGAAAGGCCGAACGCGAGGCCCGTAATAAGTGCACCAGTAACGAAACGATTGGTCATGTCTGATCCCCAGAAACTAATAGACGTGTAGAACTACAAGAAAGTGTCTCTTTCTTAACCATGCTATGCCATGCTGCACCCGCAAAGAAAAGAGGACTTTGTGGCAAGTTTACCGCCCCGCATGACCCCGCTCACCCCATCTGGGAAATTACGGTTGTAAGCCGCGCCCATTCGCCCTAGTTTCGCGCGATATCACAAGAAACCACACATAGGAGCGTGTCATAGCCCGCCGTCCACACAGAGCCCCGCCGACCAGAGAAACCGGTCCTCGTATCAATGAACTTATTCGGTCACCGGAAATTCGCCTTATCGGCGCAGATGGAGAGAATGTAGGCGTTGTAACGCCACAACGTGCCATGGAAATGGCCGCTGATGCAGATCTCGACCTTGTCGAAATTTCACCAAATGCCGAGCCACCCGTGTGTAAAATCATGGATTACGGCAAGTTCAAGTATGAACAGCAAAAGCGTGAATCCGAAGCTCGCAAGAACCAAAAGATCATTGAAATCAAAGAGGTAAAGTTCCGTCCCAACACGGACACTCACGATTACGGTGTGAAGATGCGCAGTGTCATCAAGTTCTTGGAAAATGGCGACAAGGTGAAAGTCACCATGCGTTTTCGTGGCCGCGAAATGGCGCACCAGGATTTGGGTCGCAACCTGCTTGAACGCGTTGCAGAAGACACCAAAACAATCGGAAAAATCGAAAACATGCCGAAAATGGAAGGTCGTCAGATGATCATGATGATCGGCCCTCTTCCCAAATAAACACGCCGCAGGCCCGACAAACGGGCCGCAGCACCAGACGCCGAGTCTGACAGGGTACCCCCGAAGCCTCACGGTTTCGGGGGTTTTTCATTGGTGCTGTGGGAGAATCGCCCTCATCAACCGAGAGGCACGTCGCGTTATGCGCGCGCCATCTCGACCGCGCGCCGTGTCATCACACCGATCAAATGTGCGCGGTAATCTGCGGCGCCATGCGGGTCCGACAACATGCCATCAGGATCAACCTGCAAGCCATCAAGCGCGTTGGGTGAAAACGTGCGAGACAAGGCCGCTTCGGCCTCGGACCACCGGAACACGCCGTTGCCACTCGCCCCCGTAACCGCCACACGGACATCGCCGTCAAAATCGGCCACAAACACCCCGACAAGCGCAAAACGCGAGGCCGGTTGTTCAAACTTGGCATAGGCCGCGCGGATCGGCACAGGGAACCGTACCTCGGTGATAATCTCGCCATCCTCTAACGCCGTCTCGAACAAACCTTGAAAGAAATCATCGGCGGCAATGCCGCGTGTCGGTGTACAGACCTCGGCCCCACAGGCCAAAACAGCGGCAGGATAGCATGCGGACGGGTCATTGTTGGCGATCGAACCACCAATGGTGCCGCGCGTGCGGACCGCCGCATCACCGATCTGGCCGGCTAGAGCAGCCAATGCCGGAACCTGTGTTGCGTCTCGCGCGATCTGCGCATGTGTGGTTGCGCCGCCAATGCACACCCGCCCGTCATCACCCTCGCAAATGCCCACTATTTCGGACAGGCCGGACAAACAGACCAACGTAGACGGCATCGCCAGTCGCGCTTTGAGAGTTGGAATCAAGGTTTGCCCCCCGCCCAACGCCTGTGCGTCTTCTTCCTGGAGTGCTGCAATCGCATCCTTCAACGAGGCGGGCCGGATCAAATCAAAGTTATACATAGTGCGCCCTTCCTACTGTGCCGCGACGCCGGACACATCTTGACCACTTGCGGCCATGATCGCCTTGACGATGTTATGATAGCCGGTACAGCGGCAGATATTGCCCTCAAGATGGCTGCGAATCTGCGCCTCGGTCGGTTGTGCCACGTCTTTGAGAAGCGCTGCGGCCGACATAATCATGCCCGGCGTGCAAAACCCGCACTGCAACCCGTGGTGTTCCTTGAACGCAGCTTGGATCACGGACAGATCGTCGCCCGCCTCACCCTGCTCCGCCATGCCCTCAATCGTTGTGACATCCGCGCCCTCGGCCTCAAGCGCAAAGACCGAACAGGCTTTCACAGGGGCGCCGTTCATATGGACGGTGCACGCCCCGCACTGGCTCGTTTCACATCCGACATGCGTGCCGGTTAAGCCGCCACCGCGTAAAAAGTCGACCAAAAGCGTGCGCCCCTCGACCTCTTGTGTTCTGTCGTGTCCGTTAATCTTTAGCGTGAGCATCACCATGCCGCGCCCTCCCTTATATCTCGAATGGAGCAGACCACGAATTGGCCTGTTCCGTAAAGCGTTTCACCACGCGTTTATGCGCCGCGCATCACCGCAATGATCTGCGCAAGGATCGACACGGCGATTTCTGCGGGCGATTGCGCCTTGATCTTTAGCCCGACCGGCGCGTGCAAACGCGCAATGTCATCCGAACTCAGCCCCGCCTCATGCAATCGCGCCACACGTTTGGCATGGGTGCGCGTCGATCCGAGCGCGCCTACATAAAACGCCTCGGACGTCAGCGCACGTATCACCGCAGGGTCGTCCAGTTTGGGATCATGGCTCAGCGTTACCACCGCCGTGCGCGCGTCCAACCCATATGCGTCAAGCGCCGCATCGGGCCACTCATCGCTGATCTCTTCGCCGGGAAACCGCAATCCGGACGCAAATGCGCCGCGCGGATCGATCAAATGCACGTCAAACCCTGCTATTCTCGCCATCGGAAGCAAGGCTTGGGCAATATGCACCGCACCGATCACCGCCAGACGGACGGGCGGGTTGTGCACCGCCACAAATGTCTCGCCGTCCGGCTCCACGCCGGAACGATCGGTGGCAAAGCGTTGGGCAAATGCGTCCGCCCCCGCAACATGGCGCGCCCCCGTCGACAGGTTCACCACATAGGCGACCGGATCACGCGCCGCGCGAGCCGCCACAATCTGCGCCAATACATCCTCGGGCATAATCGCACCGACAGGCTCCAACAGCACACGGATGGTGCCGCCACATGCCAGACCGACCGCAAACGCATCCTCGTCCGCCACGCCAAATTCCAAAATCTTCATCGCGGGTGCCGCGATCAGGTCAAGAGCCTCGGTGATCACCGCCCCCTCGACACAGCCGCCTGACACCGAGCCCACCATGTCGCCCGCACCCGAGATTGCCAATTGACTCCCCACGGGGCGCGGCGCGCTGCCCCATGTTTCGATCACAGTGGCAAGGACGGCCCCTGTCCCCGCGCGGTGCCACGCCAACGCGGTTTCGCAAATGGCATTCGGATCAAACGTCTCGGTCGCATGATGTGTCACGGCAAAATCTCCCTTACCGATCACTTTAGCGCACAAACAGGCGGCGGCAATGGGCGCGGCGGCAAGCCCCGTTCGCAACGCTGCACAGCTTTGTCAGATCTGGTGATAAAAAAATGGCGCCCGGGGAGAAACGCATAAACCCTCGGGCGCCAGTACAGTAAACAGCCCACGCACAAAGGACTGAATACGACGCGAACAATCGGAAGGAACGTTCGCGGGAGGAATGCAAGATCCGCCGTCTGACTGTTGACGTGGCCCCTGCGCTCGATCTCATGGATAGGCCACGCGCCAGACGCCAACCTTGATTTCGATCAAGGGGCGTCACGAAAGTTAAATTGATATGGGACCGCCATACGAGAGACATCCGCCAAAGCGCGCAATCGTCGTGAAAAAACCGTCAAAAACGCTGTGTTTTAGCCGGATTTATTGAGCGTTTCGAACGTCTCGCCAGTTTTGACCAAATCATGCCAAAGTGACGCAGGGGTCCAAATCTGCGGCGCGAATTGCGCATACTGCTTGAGCGTGGTCTCGGCCTGTAGCGCTGTCATTTGACCCGCCCATTGCATCGGCCCGCCGTGATGACGCGGGAAGCCTTTGCCAAGCATCATGATAACGTCGATCTCCAGTGGCCGCGCCACCACACCGCGCTCCAACGCCTGCGCGCCCGCATTCGCTTGCGCCAACACGACACGCTTGACGATCTCGGCCTCTGTGACTGTCGCGGCCTCGATATCGCCCGCCTCGCGCAACATCTCAAGCACCTCAACGGCCTGCGCATCCGATCCATCCGCGTCAAAGAACCCGTGTCCCGAGCTCTGCGCAAGGCCCGCCGCATCCAACGCCTGCGCCACCGTGCCGCCAAAGTGGCGCAGACCAATGCGGTCCATCATGGCACATGGACCGATAGAGAACCCGAAACGGCGCAATGCCGCATCAATTTGCGCGGGGCGCGCCCCGAGCAGCAAACAGATATCAACGGCCTGAAGCCCCGCGTCTTCGAGCCTATTGGCCACAAACCCGTCCTCGGCCTCAACCGTCACAACCCGTTTGCCCAAACGCGTAAACAGCGCGTGAAATGTCGCAAGGCTCGCAGATGCTGAGAGCGGTGCGCGGCCCAGTTCCACCAAACGGATCACCTGTGCAGGGGCAAAGACATGCGCGGCGCAAAACCGCTGCGGATGCGTTAATCGCCCCGCCATTTGCGCCAGTGCGCGATCTGATACCGTGGCCAATGGAGTATCCGGTGCAAGGGCGGCCTCGACCGCGATCAACGCCGCCACGCGCGCATCCAAAGACCCCGTTGTGGCCTCAATCACCGCATCGCAATCGTCGAAACAGGCAGGATCCGCGCTGACAAAAAACGCCTCAAGTCGGTCATGTTTTTGATCGGCTGTCACCTGTCCTTTTGCCTCGGCGGCCTCGTAAGCCTTGTTCACCGTTGCAAGCATGGCTTTGGCAACCTCGGCCGTTGGTGCCAAAAAGCGGACAGACACCCCATGATCAAGCGCAATCAGGGACAGACCAAGCGCAAGCGTCGACGCCCCCGACAGGCCAAGCGTTTTGACATCGCGCGCATCATCGGTCACGAACCCGCGCGGGCGCACAGCACGGCGTTCGCTCATATGTGCATGACGCAAGGCGGCACTTTGTGGGGCGGCCAAGGTATCGGCGCGCTCGGTCTCTTCGCGCCACACGCCTCCCTCGAACGGCAACAACATCGCGGCCTCGACACAGTCAATAATCCGTTTGCCTGCAAACGTGCGCCCGCTGGTCTGTGCGCGCGCCGCCGCAATCGCCGCACGGCCCGCGGCCCCATGGTCAAAAATGGTCTCTATGGCGCGGGTCTGGCGCGGCGCATCCCCCGTCTGTGCCTTTTCAGACGCGAGTTTCATCGCCGCCACGCGCACTCGATTCATCTCGATTTTATCGACAAGCCCCATTTTGAGCGCCGCTTGCGGGCCAATCACGCGCCCAGACAGCAAAATGGCCAAACCCGCCTCGACCCCAACCAAACGCGGCAAGCGTTGTGTGAGGCCTCCGGAGGGCACGAGGGCAAAGGTCACATCGGGCACGGCAATGCGCGCAGTCTCGGCCATGACGCGGTAATGCGCGGCCAAGGCCAACGCGACCCCTTCGGACACAACAGCCCCCGAAAGGGCCGCCACCACGGGCTTTGCACAGCTCTCAACACGGTCGCACAAGACATTGATATCAGGGAAAGATTGCGGTCGATCAAGATCGGCGACACTCAACCCCTTGGAAAAGGCGCGCCCGCGCGCGGCCAACACGATCGCCGTCACGGACGGGTCCGCTTCGGCGGCTTCGATGTGGGCGAATATCTCGGCGCGCATCGCATCGCCTAACGCGTTTGCGGGGGGATTCGATAAAACAATTGTGGCAATCGAGCCGTCTACACGCAATACCGCGCTTGCCGCCTGTGCATTTGTCGTCATACCTGCGTCGACCCCCAACAAAACTTGCCCCCTCGTTTTGCCCGTTGGGCACGCTAAAGGCAAGGTTGTGTTGATAAAGGGCTTTATATCTCGTTTTGAGCAGGCTTGGGATACACGCTATCCGCACTCGATTTTTCCAGATCAGCCTCCAAACGCACAAGATCGGCGGGCAATGGCAGGCCAAGGTTGGACAGCTCAGACAGCTTTTCGCGCAATTGCTCTTGCAAGATGTGACGATCCGCAGGGCGCTGCGCAATCTCGTCGAGGATCATATAGATTTGGATTTTGAGGGCTTCAAAGGCCATGTTAAGCTCCTTTTTGCACGAGGGTCTCCGCGTGCCTATGTCAACGGATCTCGCGCCACGCAGGCCAGATTAAACCGGCATGTTGTCCCACATGTCGTCGTCCCCGTCCTTAGCGTTTTCACGCGTCTCTACAGGCACAACGCGCGCGACATCCGGCCCGCCATGAAGTTTGGTTTTGAGTTTTTCGGCCACATCGTGGTCGCCTACGAGGTCATCAACAATCTTGTCGATTTCGGCATCTGTTCGCTTGGTCATGATTATCCTCCATCTTTAAGGTGTGGCGTCCCGATCAGTGCGACGCACGGCGAAGTGATCGCACGCCCCTCAGATCAGGAGGCGCAACTGCGGCAAAAGGGCGTGTAGGGCAACAGATCTAGGCGCTCTTCGCCAATCGCCTCGCCGCATTTGCCACAAAATCCGTAGTCCCCCGCATCAAGGCGCGCGAGAGCGGCAGCAATCAGCACAAGCTCGGTCTGTCCGGCGCGCCCCATGCCCTCGAGAACTTCGTCGCTCTCGCGCTCGGTCGCCAACTCCGCCCAATCTTTGGATTGGTGGGTCTCCAATTCGTCATCAATCTCGTGCAGACGTGTGTCAAGTTCGGCGCGCCGCATGAGCAGTTGCTCACGTCTTTGATTTAGGCTTTTCATGCGCTGTCCTCCTATGGAAAACACAATAGCACAAAACGGCAGTTTGAGCCTTGATTCACATCAACAGGGCCGCGTGGCACACACGGGCCTAGGCATATCCAGCGAGGCAGAACCCGTTAAATATCTGGCAAATCACCTAAATCGGCAAAATCACCCAGTGGCGGCAAATCGCCTAATCCGTCAAAGTCATCCCCACTCTCGAGTGGCGGCAGATCTCCCATCGCGGGGAACCCGTCTAAATCAGGCAGATCAGGCAGGTCAGGAAAGTCCAAATCCCCCCTGCTGCCCAAATCAGCCATGCCGCCCAAATCACCCAGTGGCGGCAAATCTGATCCGCCACCTAAGGCCATTCCTGCAAGCCCCTCCATAGAGCCAAGGCCCGCACCACCAAGATCAAGGGCCCGCCCGTCAAGAACT
>NZ_CBFHKW010000043.1:0-10612 GCF_965656515.1 Celeribacter marinus | reverse complement strand
ACGCCGTCAGACGTATCCTCGGGCGTCAAATCAATGCGCACCGCGCGTGCACCGCCAATTTGGCCAATACGGCCACGGCTCACCTTGCGGCCATCTTGGGCACGGATTTCAACACGTGACAGCGCCTCTCGCGGGATCGGGATCAATGTGCCTACGTCCCATGATGCCACCTCGCTGAGTGAAAGCGTTATTTCGTGCAACACGGTATCAAGGGTGACATGGGTGCCCATCACCACATCTTTGAACTCTTTGCCCCACGCGCTTTCCTCGCCTTTCACCCGTTTGGGCGGTGGCGCATCAAAGGGGAAGATCAAGACAATGGTGCTTTCGCGCGCCACACGGCCAACGGTCACGGTGATGTAGAAGCACCTGTACGGCACATCGTCAAAGGCAAGGGCGATGGATCGTTTCTCTTGGAGGCGTGCGGCATAACGAAATCCGTCCACCTTTGGCGGATTGGGAGCCTGCGCGATCTGTTCCTCGAATTCCTCGATCATCCGGTCGATCAAGTCAGAGCACATTACCGCATCCGTGGTTGAGGGCTGTCGCTCCTCAGGGGCCATGGGCAAAACAGATCCCGTTGTCATTTGCTCGACAACCGAGGCTGTGGTCACATGATCGAACACCATCAACCCGAACTGATCGGCTGGCCCCTCCAACAGGGCCAAAAGCGCATTCTCGGGTAGGCTTTGCGTCAGCGCCGACACCGTTTGGCGCCGTTCCTCGACGTGTTGAACCTGAAACACCAACTCCATCGCCTCTTCGGCGGCTTTGGCAAATCCTACGCGCAATGCCTTTGTCGCAGACATAGGTTGAACTTCCGGCGGGGGGCGTCCCGCACCGGTTTTCCGCCTAAGAGCTGTAATGACGTCCTCGTCTGACATGCGTACTTCATTCCTGATTGATCTTGATTTTGCCCTATCGAGGTAAACAAAACCTTGATTCAGATACGAATTCCGCCAGTCTCGCGAAATAAGATTAATCAATTGCTACGGTGCGTGTCCCGCGCCGCGCCGCGCCCGTGGCAGCTTTAGCCGAAACGCCGCCCCACCCTGTCCGGGCAAATAGCTGATCGTACCGCCAAGATTGTGCATAATCTCACGACAAATTGCCAAGCCAAGGCCCGCACCGCCCGCTTTGGCATGATCCGTCAGCCGTGAAAACTTTTCAAAAATCATCGCCTGTTTGTCACTCGGAATGCCTGAGCCGTTGTCGACAAAGTCGATTTGCAACTGGTCGCGCCCCACCCGTGTCGCGGTGATATGCAAGGCGGGGTTGCGCGCGTCGCAATATTTGCGCGCATTGGTGATCAAGTTGATAAACACCTGTGCGAGGCGGTCGGGATCGGTCTCAATCGCGATATGCTCGCTTAACTCGCCGCGGTGCACGATCAGCCCCGTATTCAGACCGCCATGCGTGGTCGCCTGAACCGCGCGCGCGATCACATCGTGCAAATTGGTGCGCGCCCAGTTCAAGGTCACCTGTCCGTTTTCTAGTACCGATAGGTCCAACAGGTCATCAAGCAGCCGCGTCAGACGTTGGGCCTCGTCATGAATGATTCCCGAAAACCGCTTTAGACTTTCGGCGTCCATTCCGACATCTGTGCCGACATCTGCGGTCCCCACATCACCGCTGTCGCGCAAAATCTCGGAAAACGCGCGGATCGACGTCATGGGCGTGCGCAATTCGTGGCTAATCTGGCTCAAAAACGCGTCCTTTTGGATCGAGAGCGCCGTGAGTTTCTCGTTGGCTTCACGCAATTGGCGCGCGGTGCGGGCGAGTTCGGAGGACTTGGCCTCTAACTGACTTGAGTACTCCATGATCTGCGCCGCTTCATCCGCCACCGCCATCAAATCCTCAACCGACACGATCGAGCCGCCCACCAACTGACCAAGCATGGCGTGCGCCGTGGCCGCGCCAACCGAGCCCGCAAGTTCGCGCTCCAACCGCTCCAGGAATGCGGGCGTCACATCGGGCAGATACCCCTGTTTTCCTTGGGCCTCGGCCTCGATCTGAAACAGCTTTTGCGCCTCTGCCGACCCAACGATGCGTTGCGCCATCATCAAGAGATCCTCGGCCTCGGCAACCCCCTCAGACCAGCGCCGCGCCGCACCTGTATGCTCGAACACATTGACGAATTGCGCGCCTTGCAAGCGCTCGACGGGACGCGGGAACGACACCAAAGAGCCGATCACAAACGCAAGTGCGTTGAGCGCAATCGACCACACAACAGCATGTACAACCGGATCGGCCCCCGTGACGCCAAACAACGCTTGCGGGCGCAACCACGCCAGATCGAACGGCCCACTGGCCATAAAGGCCTCGGTAAATCCGGCCGCTGCCCCAAATGAGGGCAAAAACATCGTGTAGGCCCAGATCACAAATCCCGTCACAATGCCCGCAATCGCGCCGACCCGCGTGGCCCCGCGCCAAAACACGCCGCCGATTAAAGCCGGTAACACTTGTGCTACGCCGGTGAACGAGATCATACCAATCGCGGCCAAGGCCTCCGAGCCGCCCGAGATATGGAAATACAAATAGCCAAGGCCAAGCACGCCCGCGATGGAGATGCGCCGCGCCAGCAACACGACCGAACGCACATCCCCCGAAACGGTCGCACCGTCTTTGCGGCTCGACAGCCAAATCGGCATAACGATGTGGTTGGACACCATCGTCGACAGGGCGATTGCGGCGACAATAACCATCGATGTCGCCGACGAAAACCCACCTAAAAAGCTAAGTGCTGCAAGGGCTTGCTTGTCATAGTTAAGAGGGATCGTGAGCACGAACATATCGGGATTCGCCCCCTCGGGTAGCACGGCAAGCCCCGTCACCGCAATCGGGATCACGAACAGCGACATACCAAACAGATAGAGCGGAAAGGCCCACCCAGCGGTGAACAAATGGCTTTCTTCAGAGTTCTCGACAACCAGAACCTGAAACATGCGCGGCAGGGTCAAAAACGCAGCCGCAGCCAACAGCGTGAGCGTCACCCACCGCGTGCCGTTTATCGATTGTTGCGCAATCGGCGAGGCGTCAATGCGCGCGAGTGTCTCCCCCAGACCGCCGCCCACACCCCACACAACGAACACCCCCACCGCGACCAAGGCCACAAATTTCACCACGGCCTCCAACGCAATGGCGGTGACAACACCGTGGTGACGCTCGTTGGCATCTAGGTTGCGCGTGCCGAACAAGATTGTGAACAACGTCAGACCACCCGCCACCCAAACTGCTGTTTTGTTCAAATCGGGGACGACCATCGCCTGAGGATCATTGATGCCAAAGACCGCAAATGACAGCGCAACAGATTGAAGTTGCAGCGCAATATAAGGCGTGGTGCCGATCACCGCGAGCAAGGTGACAAGCACACCAAGCGTATTGGACTTGCCAAAGCGTGAGGAAATGAGATCGGCAATCGACGTGATACGCTGTGTACGGCCAATGCGCACCAATTTGCGCAGCACCCACCACCATCCGATCATCACAAGGCTCGGACCCACATAGATCGTCACAAACTCAAGGCCGGATCGCGCCGCATAGCCCACCGCGCCGTAAAACGTCCACGCGGTACAATAGATCGACAGTGAAAGCGTGTAGACCACGGGAGAGCGCAACCATCCCAAACGGCCACGCTCAGCGCGTTTTTCCGCCCAAAATGCAACAAAAAACAACAGCGACGCATAGGCGAGACAGACCAGAACCAGAAGGTTGAACGAGAGCACCGCTACCCCTCCGCGCTGTGATCGGGATTAAGCGGCGCTGCCCCGCGTCCCTCACGGGGCACTTTGCGCTGCATCGCGATTGCGAACGCGACACTGCCAACGATCGCCAATCCCCAAATGGCAAAGACATAGACAACGGAACGCCCCCCGTGGCCGACAGGTTCCCCCGTATCGCCACCGCCCCAAAGCAGGGGCAACAGATACAGCGCAAAAAGCAAAACAGGCAAAAGCCGTTGCGCATCGATCCAACGCCGCTGTCGGTAGGACGCGCGCGCCAGATAGAGCGGCGTGTGGCGTTCACGCGGCGCGAGATCGGACAGGCGGGTGTCAGGCATCGCCATGTCTGATCGCGCCATGCTCAATCGCCTCGACCGCCTGACCCTGTGCATCTGCGGCTAAAGTCCGAACGGCATCCAACATGTCGGCGTTTGAAAACGGCTTGGTCATAAAGACCGACACGCCCGAGGCCTCGGCCAACTCACGGTCCTTTTTCTGACCGCGCGCGGTGAGCATCAAAATGGGGCGGGTTTTATGATCGTCCATGCCCCGCAACTCGCGCAGGATCTCAAAGCCTGATTTATTGGGGAGCATAACGTCGAGAATGATAATGTCGGGCCGCTTGGCCTCAACCGCGGCCACGGCCGTGCCACCATCGGAATGCGTCTCGACGGTCCATCCGTCTCGCGACAAGATGAATCGGATAGCTTCGATGATGTTCGGCTCGTCTTCAATGAGCAGGACGCGTTTGCCCATGCTGTAACCCTCTCCCCTTGGTCCCCTTCCTTATCACCGCTCAAACGGCGCGAGTCAAAAGGCTTGGCCGTTTTTACGGGCAAACTCACACCTTTACGTTTGGTCAACCATGACCAAGGACGGTTCACGGCGCGCAGCACAGGCGGCGCGCGCACATACGCGACAGGTTGACCCAATCCCCAATGCGCCCCCTGATGCCTCAGCGGACGGCAGCCTGCGCCCCGCGTGTTCCAAAGGCACAATCATCATAGTGGCCTCGACAATTTGCGGCGCGTCGAACTCTAGCGCCTGAACCGGCTGACAAATGGCATAAGCGACAAAGCGGCGGGCCGGTTGCCCTTGTGCCTCTATCACACGCCGAACTGGCACGGTTGGCCGCAAAAGTGCCTGATAAAGCGGCCATAGCGGACAGGCCGCCCCAAAGCGCGGCAAGGCAAATCCGTCAAGCGGCTTGCGAAAGGTGAGCGTCCCCGAGCCATCGCAGCGCGCCAACCCAACAGGTGGACGATGATCTGCGGGTGGCAATGCCGCAAGGCGGCGCATCGCAGCATCAAGCGGCACATTGGCCGCGCGTGCCAACGCCGACGGATCAGGGCCGTGCTGCGCCAAAACCGCATCTACTTGCGCCAAAGGCATTGCTTGGGCATCGCGGGTGGCCTTGGCCTGCCAATCTTGTGCTAGGGTCTGGGCCGCAAGGGTTTTGAGCGGCGCAGACTGTGCGCGGGCTTGCGCATCTGCATCCGTCTCGTCGCCAAGCGCATAGGACCGCGCGGCGAGCCATGCCTCCACCTCATCAAGCGGCGTTGATAGCCCCTCTTGGGCCGATCCAATCGTGTCCAGATAAGTGACAAGCGACTGTGCGCCATCCGCGAGACGCTGACTGTCCTCGTACAGATTACGGTGAAAACGTGCGCGCCATTCAGGATCGATATCATCGCCCGCGTTGAGAATACCCGCAGTTGAGCGCACCGCCGTCACAGACGACAACAAATCATGCAGGGCATCACTCAGATAGGGATCATGGGCCAAACGGTCATTGAGCGCCTCGACACGGCGCTCCAATGCGCCGATGTGGTCGCGTTGCTGCGTCACCAAACCCGCCCAACCCGGAAAGCGGTCCGCGAAATCCTCAACACGGTCGACCTCAACCACATCACGCCCATCGCCCGCCTCACCCGCCGCCGCGCGCAACCCCTCAACCAAGGGCGCCTGCGCCCCTTGCGACAGGGCAACCAGATCAGCGTCCAGCTCACGCGCCAAATCAACAAGGAGTTTTCCACCGATTCTACGGCGGTTATGCTCGATCAAATTGAGATAGGCGGGTGAAATCCCCACACTGCGCGCCAAATCGGCTTGCTTGAGCCCCTTAAGGGTGCGGCGCTCGCGGATGCGGCTGCCTGTCAGTGTCGAACGCGGCATTTTAGTCCCTCATTATTCCCAACGTTTTCAGCGCCTTTCTGCGACTGCATCCAGAGAATGCCGCACCCCGCCGATAAATTCTTTACACTGCATACCACCGTATTGTGTAAACGTTAACAAAAAAATCATTTAGCAAGAGTGACTTGTTGAGAAATTATCGTTCACCCCCCAATAATCACAACATCCTGTTAACGCGTCTTGTGCGAACAAAGACAGGCGACGATCTGAGCGCGGAGGAGGCGATCAGGTCGGAATAAACTTATAGGGAGGATAAATATGTCCACATCCAACTTCACACGTCGCGGTCTGCTCAAGACCGGCGCCGTCACAGGTGCAGGTCTCGCTTTGCCGACGATCTTTACCTCTGGCGCGATGGCGTTCACCAACGAACCGACTGGCGGCTCCGTCACGCTCGGCTTTAACGTTCCCCAGTCTGGCGCTTACGCCGATGAGGGTGCGGACGAGCTGCGCGCATACGAGCTTGCTGTTGAGCACCTCAACGGTGGCGGCGACGGCGGCATGATGAATACTTTCAGCTCCAAAGTGCTCGAAGGTAACGGCATCATGGGCAAGAAGGTCGAGTTCGTCACAGGCGATACACAGACTAAATCTGACGCTGCCCGCGCATCCGCAAAATCCATGATCGAAAAAGACGGCGCCGTGATGATCACGGGCGGCTCGTCCTCGGGCGTGGCGATTGCTGTTCAGGGTCTATGTCAGGAAGCTGGCGTGATCTTTATGGCCGGCCTTACCCACTCCAACGACACCACGGGTAAAGATAAGAAAGCCAACGGCTTCCGTCACTTCTTTAACGCGTACATGTCCGCAGCTGCTCTGGCACCTGTGCTCAAAAACCTCTACGGCACCGACCGTAAGGCGTACCACCTGACTGCTGACTACTCATGGGGTTGGACACAAGAAGAGTCGATCGCCGCCGCAACCGAAGCCATGGGTTGGGAGACCGTCAACAAGGTCCGCACCCCGCTTGGCGCTGGTGACTTCTCGTCCTACATCACGCCCGTTCTGCAAACAGACGCAGACGTGCTCGTGCTCAACCACTACGGTGGGGACATGGTCAACTCGCTCACCAACGCCGTTCAGTTCGGCTTGCGTGACAAAATGGTCAACGGCAAGAACTTCGAAATCGTTGTTCCGCTCTACTCGCGCCTTATGGCACGTGGTGCTGGTGCAAACGTTAAGGGCATTCACGGCTCGACAAACTGGCACTGGTCGCTTCAGGATGAGGGCTCCAAAGCCTTCGTTAAATCCTTCGGCACCAAATACGGCTTCCCACCCTCACAGGCGGCACACACCGTATACTGTCAGACGCTTCTGTACGCAGATGCCGTGGCACGTGCTGGATCGTTCAACCCATGTGCGGTTGGCGAAGCGCTTGAGGACTTCCAGTTCGACGGCTTGGGCAACGGTCCAACCCTCTACCGTGCAGGCGATCACCAGTGCTTCAAAGACGTTCTGGTTGTGCGCGGGAAAGAGAACCCAACGTCCGAGTTCGACCTTCTCGAAGTGGTCGAAGTCACACCAGCAGCTCAGGTCACATACGATGTCGACCACCCCATGTTCGCCGGTGGCGCATTGGGCGAGTGTAACGCAGGCTGATCTGCCAACACTGCGGCGCGCCCATGTCACCACACGGGTGACTGGCGCGCCATTTCACGCACATGAAACGATCGAGGGCGCCGCATTGGCGTCTTCGGTTCCCCCTCCCCGCGCATCTCACCGGATCGCGGACCACGGGGGTCGCATGCCAAAGCATAACCACAACCTAAGGTGGGACAATGGAGACGATCCTTTCGCAATTGCTCAACGGGCTTGATAAGGGCTCGGCTTACGCGCTCATAGCACTTGGGCTTACCCTCATTTTCGGCACGCTCGGTGTTGTGAACTTTGCCCACGGGGCAATTTTCATGATCGGCGCCTTTTGTGCTGTTACACTGTCGCGCATTTTCTCAATCTCGTTCGAGACGATTGACCCGACAAAGACCGACTTTCTTGGCAATCCCGCCGTGATCAAAACACCCTACGTTGAGGCGTGGTTTGGTCCCGAAACAGGGGCTTGGCTCATTGATTGGTCGGTGCCGCTGGCGATTTTGTTCTCCATCCCGATCATGATTGCCGTGGGCTACATCATGGAGCGCGGTCTCATCAAACACTTCTACAAGCGCCCCCACGCCGACCAGATCCTCGTGACCTTTGGTTTGGCTATCGTGCTTCAAGAAGTGATCAAGTATTTTTACGGGGCCAACCCGATCTCGACCCCCGCCCCCGAAGCCTTCAAAGGCTCATATGATTTCGGCGCGCTGCTCGGGTTCGAAGCCAACCGCATCGTCTACCCCTACTGGCGTCTGGTCTACTTTATGTTTGCCGCTGTCGTCATCAGCGCGGTGTTCTCATTCCTGCGGTTCACCACCTTCGGGATGGTTGTGCGCGCAGGCATGGCAGACCGCGAAACTGTCGGCCTTTTGGGTATCAACATCGACCGCCGTTTTACCTTTATGTTCGGCCTTGCCGCCGCCGTAGCAGGCACAGCGGGCGTAATGTATGCGCCTGTGTTGTCGCCCAACTACCACATGGGAATGGACTTCCTCGTGTTGTCGTTTGTTGTGGTGGTTGTGGGTGGCATGGGCTCGTTGCCTGGTGCTGTTGCTGCGGGCTTTTTGCTCGGCGTACTCGAAAGCTTTGCCTCGATGAACGAGGTTAAATCGATCATCCCCGGTATCGACCAGATCATCATCTACGTCGTCGCCATTGTCATCCTGTTGACCCGTCCGCGCGGTCTAATGGGCAAAAAAGGCGTGATGGAGGACTAATCAAATGCTCGGACTCAATAAAACTGACTCAAAGTTCCTGCTGATTGTAATTGCGTTGACCATGCTCACGCCGTTCTTGATGCAGCCCTTCGCCGAAGGATCGGGCCTCGCCCAGTTTAACGGCGGCTATCCTGATCTCATGCAAAAGGTCGCCATTTTCGGCATCTTTGCCGTAGGGTTCAACATCCTGTTCGGCCTCACCGGTTACCTCAGCTTTGGCCACGCCGCGTTTCTCGGCATAGGATCCTACTCTGCGGTCTGGATGTTCAAACTGCTCACCATGAACGTCATCCCCGGCATCTTGCTTGCCATGTTTGTATCGGGCCTGTTTGCTCTGGCCATTGGATATGTCTCCTTGCGCCGCTCGGGCATCTACTTTTCGATCCTCACACTGGCCTTTGCACAGATGTGCTACAAAATGGCCTACTCGGTGCTGACCCCCATCACCAACGGTGAAACGGGTCTACAACTGGCGCTCGACGATCCACGCATTCTAGACAGCGCGGCTCAATCTGGCTCGTTGCCCGTGACCAACCTGTTCGGTTTGGCGATGAATTCGTCCTACAAACTCGAAGCACTCGGCCGCGTCTTTACCTTTTCCGTGGGCTACTATTTCTGTGCGGTCATCGCGATCATCGCCTTTTACATGGCGATCCGCATTTTCCGCTCGCCCTTTGGCATGATGCTGCGGGCCGTGAAATCCAACCAGAACCGGATGAAGTTCACGGGCCTTGATCCCAAACCCTATACGCTTGCGGCCTTTGTCATCTCTGGCATGTACGCCGGTCTCGCCGGTGGCCTGCTGGCTGCGATGGACCCGCTTGCCGGTGCCGACCGTATGCTGTGGACCGCCTCTGGTGAGGTTGTCATTATGACCATTCTTGGTGGTGCTGGCACATTGATGGGTCCGGTTCTTGGCGCAGGTGTGATCAAATATCTTGAAAACATCTTCTCCAAAATCAACGAGAGCGTGTTGCACTCTTGGTTCCACTGGTTGCCTGACGGTATCGAAGAGGTCGTGGTCTGGGTCTTTGCCCGCTTCACTGGCGAGGGCTGGCACCTCACCCTCGGCGTGACGTTCATGCTGGTTGTGACCTTCCTTCCCGGTGGTCTGGTCGAAGGCCTCAAACGCATCTCCGACCGCCTCAAAAGGGGCAATAAGAAGCGGGACAAATACGATGATCCCGATCCCGAACATCACCCCGACCCTAGCAAACACGTCGTTTAAGGAGCGCTCACCATGGGAATTCTTGAAGTCAAAGGCGTGGGGAAACGGTTCGGGGGTCTACAAGCCCTCGGAGACGTCAATCTCTCCGTCCAGGAAAACACTGTTCACGCCATCATCGGCCCAAACGGTGCAGGCAAATCCACCTTGCTCAACTGCCTTGTGGGCAAACTCATCCCTGATACGGGTTCGGTCATGTTTGACGGCCAATCCGTTCTGGGACGTAGCCCGCACGAAATTAACCAAATGGGCATTAGTCGTGTGTTCCAAACCCCGGAGATCTTTGCGGATCTGTCGGTGATGGAAAACATGATGATCCCGTGTTTTGCCAAACGAGACGGCGCCTTTCGGATGCACGCCATGATTAACATGGCATCTGAGCGCGATCTGATTGAAAAGGCAGAAAAAATGTTGAGCGAAGTCGGTATGTTGGAAAAGACCAATATGCTCGCCTCGGCCATGTCGCGCGGCGACAAGCGGCGTCTCGAGATTGCGATGTGTCTGGTCCAAGAGCCAAAACTGCTGTTGCTCGACGAACCAACGGCGGGCATGGCGCGCGCGGATACCAACAACACCATCGCTCTGCTCAAGCAGATTAAGGAAGAACGCGATATCACAATTGCCATTATCGAACACGACATGCACGTTGTGTTCTCACTGGC
>NZ_CBFHKW010000042.1:0-23090 GCF_965656515.1 Celeribacter marinus | reverse complement strand
GAGATCGTCCAAAATCTCCATCGCGGCGTCCATGGCCAGCCCGATCCGCGCCACGCCCTGCGTCAGTGGCTCATTGCCTGCCACGGCGGTCTCCATCAACTGCGCAGTTCCCGACACAACCGCGATCACATTCCCAAAATCGTGACGAACCTTTTGCACCACTTGCGCAATAGCATCTTGGCGATGTGCTTTTTCCATGAGCCCACGTTGGCGCGCGCGCCGATCGTCGACGTCTTTGCGCGCCGATATCTCGTGGATGATACTGACAAACTTGTCCCCCCCGAGCCCAGACAAAGAGACCTCGACGTGGAAGACCTCACCCGAACGGCGCCGTGCGCGCATCTCACCGCGCCACGCACCTGTCGTCATCACCACATGCATGATCTGCGCCTCTTGCGGGGGCGTCATCGCGGGACCAAAGCAATCGCGCCACGTCATGCCCGATACATCCTCATCAGGCGTAAACCCGAACATTTGGCGGTGACTTGCGTTCATATAACTGTACCCACCGCCCCACCAACCGATGGAAATCGCGTCACGCGTGGCGTTCAACGCCGCCATTTGGTCACGCAGCGCCTGGATGTCTGGTCGCGTCACCATTTCAGGCTCCTCTGAGCGGCCCAAGGCCATTCGCATTGAGCGTTTGCATCAAAATTCGGCTCACAGCGGCGGTCACTTTATGTCACATGAAATACCATCGCGGCTACATTGCGTGACGTCAAGCACCCTAAAGCACTTCAAATTGTACCATTTGGTGGAAATACAACCCTAAGTGTGCTAACTCATAAAACATTGGTAGTTTTTGTAGACACTGCGCACCTCTTGTACAGTTCAACATTTTGATGCGCGCTGGTCAGCGAAACCACCGCTGCGCATTGGTTGACTGAGGAGGCATTCCCAATGACGACACATACGATCACGATGTGCCTTGGTCCACAACGCACCGACTGGTGGATGCGACATTCTCAACGCAATTGGGTGCAAAATTGCATAATTGATGCTGCGCTGCTTGGCTGGCGCATCTGTGGAAAAAAAACCGGCGTCAACGTACTCCAGAACAAGAGGCACAGCCTAACATGACAGTTGTTCCAATCGTTGGCATCGGCGCATCCGCAGGTGGCCTAGAAGCGCTCCAAGTGATGATCAGCAGCACCCCCATCGACACAGGTGCGGCCTATGTGATTGTCCAACACTTTGCGCCGACCCAAAAATCCGTTCTCCACGAGCTTTTGCAAACCGAGACCGAGCTGCCCGTCGCGCAAATCAAAAACAACCAAACAGTCGAGCCAAATCACATCTATATTGTCCCGCCGGGCAACGTCGCTGACATTGACGGCGACACCCTACACCTGACGGCGCGCGATCACACCGAAACCCAACACAGGCCGATTGACTCGTTTTTCAAAGCGTTGGCGCGCGAGCGCGGGCGCGATGCCTTTTGCGTGATCTTATCGGGGACAGGCTCTGACGGGACAAAGGGATTGCGTGAGGTTAAGGCGGTCGGTGGTGTGGCCTTTGTCCAAGACCGCAAGGGCGCGCGGTTTGCGGGCATGCCTGACAGCGCCATAGAAACGGGTTTAGTGGATTTCATTTTAACCGCTGCACAAATCCCTGTGCGCATCGACGACGTGATCAAGCGCCGTGCCCACGTACCGAGTAAAGAAGGATCATCTCGTCTTCAGGCCGAGATTCACAGCGCCCTCCCACGGTTTTCCGAGCGCTTGGAACAGGCGGCCGGTCACGACTTTGGCGACTATAAACCCGGCACTTTGGTGCGACGGATAGAGCGGCGCATGGCGGTCTTGCGCCTGAAGGATGTCGACGACTTTCTCGCGGTCCTGGAAGATGACGACGAAGCAAAGCTGTTGGCCCAAGATTTCTTGATTGGAGTCACACATTTCTTTCGTGATCCAGAGGCATTCGAGGCTCTGCGTGTTCTGGCGGTTCAGCCCATTTTGCAGCACGATGAAAAAACGATCCGGGTTTGGGTGCCTGGATGCTCGAGCGGCGAAGAGGTGTATTCCCTCGCGATGCTCTTCATCGAAGAGATGGAATCTGTGGGCGACCGCCGCCCGCTTCAGGTCTTTGGCACGGATATCGACACCCCTGCCCTGATGGCCGCCCGCTACGGGCTCTACTCCCAACGCTCAGTTGACTCCCTGACAGAGGAGCGTCGCAACACCTTTTTCCAACCTGAGAACGGTCAATACCGCGTCATCCCGCGTCTACGCGAATGCTGTGTTTTTGCGCCTCACAACTTGCTTCAGGATCCGCCGTTTTCACGTCTTGACCTGATCTCATGTCGCAACTTGATGATTTATCTCTCGGCCAGCCTGCAAAAGCAGGTCATCCCGCGTTTTCACTTTGCGTTGCGCGGACGTGGGAATTTGTTTCTTGGTCCATCTGAAACGCTGGTGGGCGAAGAAAAGCTCTTTGAAACGCTCGACAAAAACTGGCGGATTTTTTGTAAGAACACGGACATGCGCGCCAGCTATTCATCCATTGACGAGACGCCTCGCCAACACAAACCGCCACAGCCCTATCAAACGTTGCCGCCCAACCGCGTTTCACAATCTGTCGAAAGCTCTCGTGAAAGCACAGTAGAACGCACTTATTTGCGCCACTTCGCGTCCCCCTTTGCGCTGGTCTCAAAGACAGGCGAAATCCTTTACTTGTCCCAGAATATGACAGGTTTTGTTCAGCCGTCGGGTGGCGCGCCATCGACCATGATCGATTCTTATCTGATGCGGGAACTGCGCTTTCCCGTGCGCACGGCCTTGGCCCAAGCGGTCGATACTGGAGACTCTGCGCGCATTGAGAACGTGATCCTGCTGGACGATCAACGCAGACGTATCTTTGATATCGAAGTGGCGCCAAGTGGGACCGACTTCATCTTGATCATGACGCAAGTGCGCGCGATGGATGGGGTCGACCTGAAGGATATGATGTCAGAGCGCGATACTGAAAGCCGTAACATTCTTGAAGCCGAGAACGTTCAGCTGCGCCGGCAACTCGCCATGACCTTGCAACAATTCGACACCTCGGGCCAAGAACTCAAAAGCGGCAACGAAGAATTGATGAGTATGAACGAGGAGTTGCAATCCACAAACGAGGAGCTGGAAACCTCCCGCGAAGAACTTGAGGCGATCAACGAGGAACTCGAAACCGTTAACGCCGAACTCAAAGAAAACAACCGTCTGCTCACGCGTGCCAATTCGGACCTCAAAAACCTGTTTGAATCGACTGATCTGGCGGTGTTGTTCATCGACCGCGCATTTTGCGTCCGGAACTTCACCCCCGCCACCTCCGACATTTTCGGGATCAAATCACGCGATATCGGTCGTCCGATCGATGATCTATCGTCGCGCATCGATTACCCAGACCTCAAAAGCGATGCGCAACAGGTGGACGACACCCTTCAAGTGCTTGAGCGCGAGTTTTACATTGAGGACGTTCAGAAAACCTACATGTTGCGGATGAAACCGTACCGAACCACCGACAACCGTATCGACGGATATGTGTTGTCGTTTATCGACATCACACAGCGCAAGGCCTACGAAAACAGTCTCAAAGAGAACGAAAGAGCGATCGCACGGCAATATGCCGAGCTTGAGCAATTGTACGACACCATCCCCGTTGGATTGTCTTTGATGGACCGTGAGTTGAGATGGGTGCGCATCAACTCCAGTCTTGCGGAAATGAACGGCTTTAGCGTCGAGGAGCATATCGGGCGGACATTCCGCGATCTACTGCCCGACATCGAAGATTTCACGATCCCCATTTATGAGAAAGTTTTTGAGACCGGTGAGCCGGTTTTGGGTGTGAACATTGACGGTAAAACCCCTGCTGCGCCGGGGGAGCACCGTCATTTCATCGCTGACTTCTACCCTGTGTGGCAAGAGGGACAGGTGTTTGCGGTTGGCTCATGCGTGCGCGAAGTCACCGAACAAACAAAGATGGTCACACGCGTGCGCGCGCAAAACTCGCAACAACAGTTGTTGATGGGAGAGTTACAGCACCGCGTAAAAAACACCCTGTCTGTGATCAGTTCCATTTCACAACTTTTACTGGTCGGCGTCGACGATCCGGCCGTATATCACGCCCGCTTACAGGATCGTTTGAGTGCCATATCGCGCACCCACGATTTGTTGACCGATGCAAATTGGACCACCACTGCGCTGTCCAACATTGTCGCAAATGAGGCCAAACCGTTCGAGACGAATAGCCACGCCCGCGTCAAATTGTCGGGGCCGGATATCCAGTTGACCGCAGAACAGGCCTTGTCGGTCGGGATGGCGCTTCACGAGCTGGTCACCAACGCGGCAAAATACGGCGCGCTCTCGCGGCCAAAGGGGTTTGTGGAAGTTGTCACACGCATCCATAAAAAAGACGGTGTCGCCTATGCGCATTTGACGTGGACCGAACACAATGGACCGAAAATCACCAAAGCCCCCAAACACACTGGATTTGGCAGTTTGGTTTTGGAGCGCGTCCTAAAAACGGACTTGGCCGCCGATGTCACATGCGACTATCGAAAAGACGGTTTGTTTTTCGAACTGGATTTCGAGTTGGCCAAGATTGAAGACGACAGCGCGCTCATTCCAACGGACGATGTTTGAGTTTGAGCCGTTGCAACGGGGCGAATAGCCCTACCCCCCCGCCCCCACAGGTGCGAGGCAACAAGAGGAGCGAAAACGAGCATGAAAGACTCTGCAATCTTGGTACTTGAGGACAACGCCTTGGTCGGCTTGACGATTGAACAGACCTTACTGGCGGAGGGCTACGGCACAGTGTGCCTATGTAGCACAAAAGAGGACGCCCTTGCGGCAATTGAGAGCCATCACATCCAGTTCGGGTTTCTCGACTACAACTTGGGTCAATCCCAAACCAGCCAATGTGTGGCCACACGACTAGCCGAATTAGACGTGCCTTTTGTGTTTTTGAGCGGCTATACTCCGTCGACGGGCATTATCCCCATCGGAATGGGCGAAGTGGGCAGAATTACCAAGCCCGCGAGAAAGAAAGACCTTTTGGCCTATTTGAAGGCGTATAAGGCCAAAGCCGCCGAAGAGCAGTAGGCACGTTACCACAGGCCGGCGCGCGGGTTAATGCGCCGTAGCGCCCTGTGCGCCGCATGACGCCGCCATGGTCGACGCAGGGTTTGGCATGCTCAAAAGCCCCTCCAAACCGGCGTTATCATGCACCAGATCCTCAATCGTGATCTGATCCAAAACGCCGTAGAATGCTGCCAGACCCGCAACGAGGGCATCTCGCAGTCTGCAAACGTCCTTGAGCGGACAGGTATTTTGCGCCCCTTCAAAACATTCGGCAAAGGGGGTTGCTGCCTCAAAGTGGCGAAACACCTGACCCACCGAAATCTCGGATGCAGGACGCGCCAACGCCAACCCGCCAGAGCGCCCGCGCACGGTCTTAATATACCCTTCGGAGGCCAACAGGTGCACCACTTGGGCGAGATGGTTTTCCGACGCGTTCGTCGCATGTGCAATCTCGGCGCGCCGCACCATGTGATCTGCATTGACGCCACAGGCCATAAGCACGCGAATGGCAAGGTTGGTCCGGATTGTGACGCGCATGGCTCAGGGCTTTCTTATAAGGATGGCCTCACGCCTACCCTGCCTGCCTGTGCGTGGCCTTGATCTATATCAGATGCACGTTTGAGAGACGCACGCGGCTAAACGGCGAAAAACGCCGGATCAAACGCCATGTCAATCACTGTGCCATCTGTATCGGCAATCTGGAGTGTCGCCCCCTCAACGCGGACATGTGCCACGCGCCCGAACCCGTGTGGTGGATCACACACCGCAATGGCATGGCGCACAATGTGGGTCACATCCGCGCCAAGATGCAGAGCAGTTGCGACCCCCTCGCGCGCAATTGCGTTATCGCCCGTAGCGGCACGGTGTCCCTGCGCCCCTGCCGCACACCCGTCCTCAATGCCCAAAACGCCCGTATGCCGCCCGTCCCATGGCGCATATCCACGGCCCCCATTAGACAGCCAGAGCATCGTTACGGGGGCAACACGCGCGTCTTTGAGCACGATAATGATATCGCCCTCGGCGGCTCGCGTCAGTGCGGTCCACCCGATCGCGGCCCCCTGCGCCTCAATCAGGGTCACGAAATCCTCATGGCCTGTTGTGCTTGAATACTGCGTCAAATCGAATGTGCCACCATCCTGCGCCGGAAAGGCGGCTAGATCCGTGCTGCGCGCAGGATAGGCCAAAACGTGTTCGGGCTCCAACGCAGGCGCGGTGGTAAGGGCGGCGCGCTTGGGTGAAAAGGCCAGATGCCCCCCTGCCGCCATGTGAAACATCGGATGGTGGGCAAAGGTCAGATCGCCCTGCCCGCCGGAAATCTCATGGGTTTGATAGAGCACGCGGTGGCCGCCCCGCAAAGCGAGGGTCTTGGTCAACCGCGCGCCCATCACATCACGCTTCAGCACAAACTGCATCTGGGCGTCATCTGTGTCTTGGGCGCGCGCCAACCCTGTCCATGGCGCATTCGCGCTCCACCCGTGATTGGGCGCATCAATCAGATCGGACGCCCCAAACGGCGCGGCAAAGAAATCACCAGAGAGATGTTGATCAACGGGCGCACCCGCAAGCGGTGCGCGCTCCGTACCGACCCAATGCGCCGTGTGAAACACCTCACGTCCATCGACCAAAAAGCGGCGGATATTGCCCAGCGCGGGATCAACCGCGACCTCGCACGCCCCACAAGTGATCCGCGCCCAGTCGCTCATCGGCATTACGCCTCGTCGTCGTCATCAGCGCCACGCGTATGCCCGCGAAACCCCGTGGCAACCACAAATTTTTCCGAACTGTCCGAGCGCGAGGCAGGAGGTTTGATGTGCAGAACTTTCTCGAAATTCTGCTTGAGCAACTTTTGCAAATCACCCTCTGCGCCACCCGCCAAAACTTTGGCCACGAATGTCCCACCGGGGCTGAGCACGTCAAACGCCAGATACGCCGCCGCTTCGCACAGCGCCATGATACGGTTGTGGTCGGTCTGTTTGTGACCTGAGGCCGAGGCCGCCATGTCCGACATCACCACGTCCGCCTCGCCGCCAAGCCAGTGTTTGACCTGATCGTCTGCGCCATCTTCCATGAAATCAAGGGTATGAACATCAGCCCCCGCAATCGGCTCAATATCCTGAAGATCGACACCAAGCACAGTCCCAATCTTTTTGCCCGACTTTTCGCCCAACGCATTTACACGGCGCACAGCCACCTGACACCACCCGCCAGGGGCACAGCCCAAATCAACCACGCGCGCACCGGGCACCAAAAAGCGGAACTTGTCATCCAGCTCAAGGATCTTGAACGCAGCGCGCCCGCGATAGCCCTCGGCCTTGGCGCGTTTCACGTAAGGGTCGTTGAGTTGGCGCTCCAACCACAATGTGGAGGAGAGTTTGCGCCCGCGCGCTGTTTTGACTTTGACGCGCAAATCGCGCGCGCCGCGACCTGATGTATTCTTGGGTGGCATGAACGTGGTCCCTTTTGCTTAAGGGCGCTTATAGCAGGTCCATGCGAAAGGATGAAAGGGCTTACCTCAGGCAAGCCCTTTCTCGCTGTTTAGACCTTATCCAAAGGATTTAAGGCGCTTCATCAGGCTTGAGGTGTCCCAACGCCCGCCGCCCATCTTTTGCACGTCTTTGTAGAACTGATCGACAAGCGCCGTCACGGGCAGGCTTGCGCCCACGTCATCGCCCGCTTGCAAACAAATCGCGAGATCTTTGCGCATCCAGTCCACGGCAAACCCGTGCTCGTACTCATCCGCCAACATTGTCTTGTGACGGTTGGCCATTTGCCACGAGCCCGCGGCCCCGCCCGAAATCACCTCGACCAAAGCCTCACCGTCCAAACCGGATTTTTCCGCCAGATGCAGCGCCTCGGACAAACCCTGAACCAGTCCCGCAATACAGATCTGATTGCACATCTTGGCCGTCTGACCCATGCCGACCTCACCCAGACGCTTAACCGTTTTGCCGTAGGCCGCCATGATCGGCTCGGCCGCTGCATACTGCGCCTCAGCGCCGCCACACATCACGGACAAAGCGCCGTTTTCGGCCCCTGCCTGACCGCCAGACACAGGCGCATCGACATAGCCAAGCCCCGCGTCCTGCGCCAGTTGCGCCAATTCACGGGTGACGATGGCCGACACCGTGGTGTGATCGACAAAGATCGCTCCCTCGGACATGCCCGCAAACGCGCCGTCCGCGCCCAAACACACAGCGCGCAAATCGTCGTCATTGCCCACACAGGCCATGACGAAATCACAGCCCGCTGCAGCCTCGCGCGGGGTCAGGGCATGTCCGCCCTTATGATCCTGCGCCCATGTTGCCGCCTTGGCCGCCGTGCGGTTAAACACCGTCACCTCGTGACCCGCGGCCTCCAAGTGACCCGCCATCGGGTACCCCATTACGCCTAACCCCAAAAATGCGACCTTCGCCATGCTCATCCCGTCCTTTTCCATTGCACACAGGTGTGCTTTAACACGATGACAAGACGGTAGGGATTGTCGCGGCCGCGTCAACTCACGATTCCGCATAATGGCTATGAACGGCACAGTATCTATGGCGCGTATTTTTTCTATTCTTCTCAAGCTCGTAACGGGCCTTGTTATTGTGACCCTTTTGGGTGGATGGCTCGCCTATTGGCTCGCCTCACGCTCTCTTCCCGATTACAACGCAACACATGAGGTCGCGGGGATCACTGCCCCCGTCGAGATTGTACGAGACACCGCCAACGTGCCGCATATCTTTGGCACCACGGATGCCGATGTGTTTTACGGGATGGGATTTGCACACGCCCAAGACCGATTGTTCCAGATGATGCTGATGCGCCGCACGGCACAGGGCAAATTATCGGAGGTCTTTGGCGACACGACCCTACCCACCGATAGCTTGATGCGCCGCTTGGGGATTTACGCCGCAGCTGATGCCTCTGTCGCCGCGCAAACACCCGATGCCATGGTCGCACTGGAGGCCTACGCGCGCGGCGTAAATGCATGGATCACGGCCGTGAACACCGGCGCAATGGGGCGCGGCGCGCCAGAATTCTTTATGTTCCCTGCGCAAATCTCCTATTGGCGGCCTGTGGATAGCATCGCCTTGATGAAGCTCGTGGCCTTTCAATTGTCGGACCAAGCCTCATCGGAAGTCCTGCGCGCGCGCACATCGCTTATGATCGGGCCTGAGCGTCTTCGCGACATTTTACCAGATGCACCGGGGACGGGCACAGCCCTTTTGTCCGAATACGCAAGCCTGTTTCCGACCTTGCCGGCCTATACGCCTAACAGTGACATCACCTTTGCCTTTGCGACCCCGCCGACCTCCCCCTTTGGTGGGGCGTCAAACGTCTGGGCCGCAGCCCCCAAGCGCTCGACCTCTGGCGCGGCTCTTATGGCCAATGACCCGCATTTGAACTTTTCAGCACCCGGAGCATGGTATCTGGCGCGCCTGCAACTCTCGACCGGCGATGTGATCGGCGCGAGTATTGCAGGCATTCCCGCCATTGTGGCCGGACGCAAAGACACCTTTGGCTGGGGCATCACCTCCGCCTATATCGATGACGCTGATTTGTATGTGGAGCGCCTCAATCCCGCCAATCCCAACGAGGTGGAAACCCCGAACGGGTACAAGGCCATGCGCACACAGCCCTCGATCGTGCGGATCAAAGATGCGCCGCCCGTCACGTTGGAATTGCAATGGACGGATAATGGACCTGTGCTTCCTGCGGGGGCGTATAACGCCAATACCGTGACCCCACCCAATCACGTCATGGCGTTGTCGTGGACGGCATTGGCCCCTGATGACACCTCCATGAGTGCCGTGATTGCCCTAATGCGCGCAGATACCATTGCGGACGGCGTCGAGGCGGCACGCGGCTTTGTCGCCCCTGCCCTCAACCTGACCTTGGCCCAACACGACAGCGTGGCACTCAAAGTCATTGGCCGCGCCCCAAAACGTGACGCACAACACCAAAGTCAGGGCCGCATCCCCTCACCTGGATGGATCGCTACAAACAGATGGCAAGGGTGGCGCGATTACGATGCCCTTCCACTCTTCGAAAGCGACCGTACGGGCATTGTCGGCAATACCAACAACAAAACCGTTGAGGCCGCGTTCCCCGACCATCTGTCCTACCACTGGGGCGACACCCAACGGATTCAGCGCTGGCGCCGTTTGATGCAAAGCCGCGAGGTGCACACCCGTGACAGCTTCATCGAGGTGCAAAACGATATCGTGTCCTACTCTGCACGCTCGCTCCTACCGCTCGTGGGCGCAGATCTATGGTTCACCGGCGAAGCCGCTTTGGACGGCACACCCGAGGCACAACGCCAAAAAGCGCTGACACTGTTGGCCGAATGGAACGGCGAGATGAACGAGCACATGCCAGAGCCACTGATTTATTACGCATGGATGCGCGAGTTGCAAAACCGATTGATCCGCGACGACCTTGGCCCCTTGTCGCACGCCTTCAACCACGTCGAACCCATTTTCATCGAACGGGTCTTTCGCGACATCGGCGGGGCATCAAAATGGTGCGATGTCTTGCAATCCGCCGCCATAGAAACCTGTAACGATATTGCGCGCCTTTCGCTCGACGATGCCATTTTGTGGATTGAGCAAACCTATGGATCCGCGTTGGAATCTGTGCGGTGGGGCGATGCGCATATGGCGATCCACAAACATCCCGTTTTGGGAGAGGTTCCGTTTCTCAAATGGATCGTGAACATTCGCCAAACCACATCGGGCGGCGACAACACATTAATGCGCGGTGTAACAGCTGGTGACGGGCCTATGCCCTTTGCCAATGTCCACGGCGCCGCTTACCGCGGGGTCTATGACTTTGCCGACCCCGACAGCTCTGTATTCATCACCGCCACGGGTCAATCGGGTCATCCGCTTTCGCGTCACTATGACGATCTGGGCGAGTTGTGGCGGCGCGGTGAATACGTGCCGATGTCACTCGATCCCGAACTGGCCCGCGCTGCAGGCGTTGGCATAACACACCTCACGCCCTCCACCGCCCAATAGGCCACGCTCCCGAAAGGACGCCAACATGTTGCACAATATCCCCGCCATCTTGCCGCCAGAGGCGCTTTTTTACATGGCTCAAATGGGTCACGGTGACATGCTTGTGATTGGGGACAGCAATTTCCCCGCGCAAAGCATGGGGCAACGTGTGATCCGCTGCGAGGGCTCGAATGCCTCGCAAATTCTGGACGCTGTCGTGACGCTCTTCCCGCTCGACACCTTTGTCGAGGACCGCGCGGTCACTATGCAAGTTGTTGGCGCACCCGACACAATCCCGCCCGCCGTGGCCGAGTTTCAGGCCATCATCGACGCCAAGGGCGACAATCCCGCCCCGATCGTCTCCGTCGAAAGGTTCGCGTTCTACGACCGTGCCCGCGCCGCTTTTGCGATTATTCAAACGGGCGAACCGCGCCCTTACGGCAATATCATCCTCACCAAAGGCATCATCGTCTAAGGGCGATGCGCGTGCTTAGTGTGTGGTGACGACGGGCGGCGTGTCCGGCTTGTCATAGACGACATAGCCCACGCCCTTGTCCGCCGCTTTACGTGCCGCCGCTTTGAGTTCCGGTGTCGGAAAGGCCGAGAGGCGCAGCGGAACCTGTTTGATCTTTTGGATCTCGATATTGCTCCAACCGTAGCGGGAGAAAAACGAGTTCACGGGCGCTTTTGCCCCCTCGACACTCTCGGCCACGGCAAAGCAATTTATGATATAGCGCCGCCCCGCAACCAAATGCGCGTTTGAGCCTGCATCTGCTTCGATCAGCATGAGATAAAGGTGATTGTCCATCGTTACATCTCCCGAAACTGTTTTTCCTGACGCGGTGTCCAGAGCACGGTGAGAACGTAGCCCTCCTCGCTCGCCGCCTCGCCCAAAACCACGCCTTCGGCAAAGAGCCATGCGCGTTTCTTGCCCTCAGAGAACGGCACGACTATTTCGCGCTCGATCTTGTCCTCTTCGAAATACGCAGACACGGCATCAAGCAGCGATTTAACGCCCTCACCGGTCACGGCGGAAATCGCGAACACGTTATCGTCGGTTTCAGCGCGCTCCAATCGCGCAAGCCGTGCCTCATCATCGAGCTTGTCGATTTTGTTCCAGACTTCAATCATAGGCGCGTTTTCTTTGATCCCCAGATCGGAGAGGATTTTGAGCACATCGGTCTTTTGATCTTCGGTCTCATCGGCCGAGATGTCGCGCACATGCAAAATCAGATCGGCGTCAAGCACCTCCTCCAACGTGGCACGAAACGAGGCGACAAGTTGCGTGGGCAAGTTCGAGATAAACCCCACGGTGTCCGACAAGATAATATCGCGGTCCCCGCCGTGGGCCGTCTCAAGTCTCAGTTGACGCATGGTCGGATCGAGCGTGGCAAACAACATGTCTTTCACAAACACATCTGCGCCCGTGACCGTATTGAAAAACGTCGATTTTCCGGCGTTCGTATAGCCCACAAGAGCCACAATCGGGAACGGAATTTTTGCGCGCGAGGCACGGTGCAATTCGCGGGTTTTGATCACACGGGCCAATTGTTTGCGCAGACGGTTCAGGTGATCATCAATGGCGCGGCGGTCAGCCTCGATCTGGGTCTCACCCGGACCACCGACAAAGCCCAAACCACCACGCTGGCGTTCAAGGTGGGTCCATGCCCGTACAAGACGGGTACGTTGATAGCTCAGGGCTGCCATTTCGACCTGCAACACGCCCTCACGGGTCCGTGCGCGATCCGAAAAGATCTCTAAAATCAGGCCCGTGCGGTCCAGAAGTTTGACCTTCCATTCCTTTTCCAGATTGCGTTGCTGAACGGGCGTCACCGGACCGTCCACCAAAACCAGCTCAACGTCACTGGCTTGGATACGCTCTTTGAGTTCCTGGATCTTGCCCTTGCCGAACAAGGCGGCGGGGTGCGTTTTTGGCAAGCGCACAATCTCCGCGCCTTGTACCTCGATATTGGGCAAAGCGGCCGCGAGGGCCACAGCCTCATCCAAGCGCGGCTGCGCATCGCGCCGTCCACGGTCTGAGGTAATGTCTGGATGGATCACCCACGCGCGCGTTGGTTCCACCTCGTGATCGTAATAGTCGCCCAAATCGTTTGGTCCTTTGGTTTATTCATCGCGTGTGCGGATGTCGCCGCGACCACTTTGTATCACAGCGCGCTGAACTGTGTATTTCACACCGGACTCACGTAATCCCCGCCTTGAGCAAAGACAAGTGGCCCGCGCGGGTCATATCCCGTGCAGGCCGATACAACATCACAAAAGCAAAGCGTTACTGCGCGTCTTCACCGTCATAAAGGCTGATAGGCTGTGCGGGCATAATCGTGGAAATCGCGTGCTTGTATACGAGTTGCGATTGTCCATCGCGGCGCAGCAAAACACAAAAGTTGTCAAACCATGTGATGACGCCTTGCAGCTTCACACCATTGATCAAAAAGATCGTCACTGGAACTTTGGTTTTGCGAACGTGATTGAGGAACGCGTCTTGGAGATTTTGTTTGTCACCGGCCATTATAGTTGCCTTTTTTCTTGCGCTTATATTGCGAGCTGCCTTGCGCGGACAGCGCTTGGGCATATCCTCACAGTTAATCCCCGTGAATGTCAAGATTTGCAAAGCTATTTCAGAGCCTTGAGACAGGGTTCATTCCCGATCGGTGCAAATGCGCGTCACCCGAGGGTTAGCGACGCCAGAAATCGGGGTTGATCAAGGCAATCATAGCCAGCAATTCCAAACGCCCCAAAACCATCGTTGCGGCCAAGACCGCCTTGGGCCATGTCTCCAGATCGGCAAAGGAATAGGGCACTTCGGCGGCGACATGGACCAACGGCCCAGTCGTGGTCAAGGCGGCAACCGTATAGACGGCGGCCTCTTCAAAATGGATGCCAAACAGCGACAAGATCATCATCACGGCGGCAATGGTAAAGGCAAAGAACATGAAATACACCCACGCCACATAGGCCCCTTGGCGGCGAAGACGCCGCGCCAATGCGCCTGCGCCCCCTACGGAGTTTGGTGAAATCATCTTTTCAATTTCGCGCTCGCCGTGGCGCACAAGGGCATACAGCCGCAGCAATTTGACCCCGCCCGCCGTTGTCGCCACACCGCCGCCAAAAATCGCGAGCCCCATGAGCAAGACACCCGGCGCTTGTAGGCCCGACCACATCCGCGCCTCGTCCCATGATGCACTCTCGAACCCTGCCGTGGTGAGGAACGACATAACCATAAAGATGCCCCCCCAAAGCGACGAGAGCGCCGCAGGCACGTCCCAGACCCGCTCAACCTCGAGGGCCCCACCCCAGTGGCGCATAAACAGCAAGCCCGGCAAGACCACCAATAGCACCAATCCGATTTTCATCTCGGGGTCGCGGTAAAGCGGTGGCGCGTCTTTGCGTACATCGTCGACCGAAAACGTTTTGCGCGACAAGGCGAGAAACAAAAAGGCAAAGACCAATCCCTCGCCCAATATCCCCGCACTTGACCCTGTCAAACCACCAACGGGAGAAATTCCCGAGGTCGCAAGAACCGACATCGCATGGCAAAGCGCCACATACGGCGCGCCGCCCACCATCGCCAACGCGAACCACAGCCCGACCGTGAGGCCAAAATAGACCGGAAATAGCCGCGCGGTGTAGCGCGCCAAGCGTTCCGGCCCTGCGGCCACGCGAATGATCTGTGTGGCGCTCGATGAGCCTTGGCCGACTTGCCGCGCCGATAGCACCTCGAACCCGCCCAGATTGAGCGGGGCCAGAACCGCAATCGCGGTGACCCACGCGAACAACCCGCCAAGCCAGCCGACCAATGCGCGCCACAAATGCACCGTGCGCGACAAGCGCTCGGGATCATCAAAGAGCGTGGCCCCCGTTGTGGTCAACGACGATACCATCTCGAAATAGGCATTAAAAAACGTGGTGTTCTGTGTGGCTTCCACGAATGGAACGGCCAAAAAGACAGGTAAGACCGTGTAGGTGAGCAAAAGCGTCATCAACTGATTTCGCCCCTCGCGATCACGGTCGCGGCGGGTATCACGGTCAGCGGTCGCCTCAGGGCGCGCGCGCGCAATCGCGATCATCCCCGCAAGGCTCATCAACAACACACCCGCGTAGAAAAACGCGCGTGCATCGTCGTGCTGGCGGATAACAAGGCCGTAAATCGCCGGCACCATCATCGCCGCACCCGCCACCAGCATCAGCTGGACGAAAAAAGGCATGCGCGAAAAGCGGTTCATTAGAAGTAGTCGATCGACACCTGAAGGAGCCGCTCCACCTCAGGCACATCTGCCGCAAGTGAGAATATGGTGATGACATCGCCCTCGTCGATACGGGTATCGCCCGACGGTTTGATATAGGTCTCGCCTTTCATAATCGCGCCGACAAGCACCCCTTCGGGAAACTCGATATCGCGGATTTTATTGCCCGAAATCGGTGATGTGGACAAAACTTGCGCCTCGATCACCTCGGCCTCACCGTCCCCGACAGAATAGACGTTGCGCACCCGACCATGGCGGATATGGCGCAAGATCGACGAGACGGTTGTGGCACGCGGATTGATATGGGCATCAATGTCGAGCGCATTGAGGATCGGCACCAAAGACGGATCGTTGACCAAACAAATCGCCATGGCACAGCCCGCCTGTTTGGCGCGCACGGCCGACAGCATATTGACCTTATCGTCATCCGTCACACACAACACTGCATTGGCGCGCGACACGCCTGACTCTTGTAAGAGGTCGGCGTCAAGCGCGTCACCGTGCAACACAATGGTCCGCTCAAGACTGTCAGCGGCGCGTTCGGCCACTCGGCGATCTTTTTCAATGATTTTGACACGTACCCGCTCGGTGCGCGCCTCCAAGGCTTGTGCAACACCCAGACCCACGTTGCCGCCGCCTAAAATCACCACTCGGTCTTGCTTGGCCTGGACTTTCCCGAACACTTCCATGGTGCGATTGACGTCTTGCGAATGGACGAAGCAATACACTTCGTCGCCCGCAAACAACTGATCATCAGGCTCTGGGGCAAACAGGCGCCCCTCACGGCGCACCCCCACAACCGTCACCCGCAACGTCGAAAACAGCTCGGTCAACTCACGCAGCGCGGCATTGAGAACAGGACAATCCTCTGCAAGAAGGATGCCCATCAAATGGACCTGTCCCGCCAAAAAGACTTGGGTGTCGAACGCCGCAGGAGCCGCCAATCGGCGCATCGCCGCCTCGGCCACTTCGCGTTCGGGCGATATCACCACATCAATCGGCATGTGATCGCGGCGGTACAGATCGGAATAAATGGCCGTGAGATAGCTTTGCGCCCGCAGACGCGCAATTTTACGCGGCACGTTAAACACCGAATGGGCCACCTGACAGGTCACCATGTTAACCTCATCGGAATGGGTCGCGGCAATGATCATATCGGCGTCGCGCGCACCGGCCTTTTCAAGGACATCAGGATAGGAGGCGTGCCCCTCGATCCCCTGAACATCAAGCGTATCTGTCGCGCGGCGCACAAGGGCGGGGTTGTTGTCGACCACCGTCACATCGTTCTTTTCGCCCGACAATTGACGCGCAATTTGCCAACCGACCTGACCCGCACCGCAAATGATAACTTTCATGCCATCAGCCTTACCTGTTTCACGATTGGCATCGCATTATTCGACTGACTTCGCAAGCGGCCACGCACGCGCCCCCTCGCCTGCCCCGGACCCTATTCGTCATCCTCAGCGACATATGCCACGCGTCCGCCCGATTTGTTTCCGGTCACAACACCAAGCGATTTCAACTTACGGTGCAGCGCCGAACGCTCCATGCCGACAAAGGTTGCCGTGCGTGAGATATTGCCGCCAAAGCGGTTGATCTGGGTGAGCAAATACTCGCGTTCGAACAACTCGCGCGCCTCGCGCAACGGTAATGTCGCAATGGCAGGCGACAATACCGCGCGGGCCTCGTCATCGCCACTTACGTCTTGCTCTGGAAGCTCGGACGCGTCGATGTCGCCCGCTCCCTCTCCCAAAATCAACACCCGTTCGACCACGTTTTTGAGTTGGCGGACGTTGCCGGGCCATTGCATCGTTTGCAACAACGCGGCGGCATCATCAGTCAACTTGCGCAGGGGCAGCCCTTGGGTGCGATTGAACGCCGCGATGAATTTCTCGGCCAAGGCAGGGATATCCTCGCGCCGCTTTTCCAAGCTCGGCACATCAATCGGCACCACGTTGAGCCGGTGGTACAACTCCTCACGAAACCGCCCCGCTGCAATCTCGGCTTGTAGATCGCGGCTCGTCGAGGAGATGACGCGCAAATCGACCGACACTTGGGTCGTGCCGCCCACGCGTGCGAATTGTTGATCGACCAAAACCCGCAGAATTTTGGATTGAGTGCCAGACGGCATGTCGGCCACTTCGTCAAAGAAGATCACGCCGCCACTCGCCTCTTCCAACAGACCCTTTTCAATGCCGCGCTCTGCGCTTTCGCGCCCGAACAACACCTCTTCCATGCGCTCAGGCTCGACCGTGGCCGAGGACACCGTGACAAACGGCGCATCTTTGCGGTCCGAATTGTCGTGTATCCACCGCGCGGCGACCTCTTTGCCAACGCCCGCAGGCCCCGTGAGCATCACGCGTCCGTTGGATTTGGTGACTTTCTCAAGGTTGCTTTTGAGTTGCTTGAACGCCGGTGACACGCCGTACATTTCGACCTCGGCCCCGCCAGAGCGTTTGAGGGTCGCGTTCTCGCGGCGCAATCGGGATGTCTCCATCGCGCGGCGCACAACCACCATCAACTGATCGATGTTGAACGGCTTTTCGATGAAATCGTAAGCGCCCTGTTTGATCGCCGCCACCGCGATCTCGATATTGCCGTGTCCCGAAATGATAATGATCGGCACCTGCGGATGCTCGCGTTTGACATGTTTAAGAATGTCGATCCCGTCCATCGCGCTATCTTTGAGCCAGATATCGAGCACCATCAGGGAGGGCACCGCCTGCGCAATCGCGCTCAAACATTCGTCGGAGCCTCCCGCAAGACGGGTCTCAAACCCTTCGTCACGCAAAATATCTCCAACCAATTCGCGAATATCACGTTCATCGTCTACGATAAGAATATCAGACATGTTCAACCTCCAACATCAGTTTCACATTTCAAGCTTTTGTTTCAATTTATCTTTTTGCCCGCGCGCCTCAGCGCCGCCAAGCAATGACAGGCGCATCGTGGCGCAAGCGCCGATACGACCGGTCTCGTCGAGTGGCTCACCATCGGTGAGCGTCAAGGAGCCGCCATGCTCCTCGATAATCTTTTTCACGATAGGCAAACCCAGTCCGGTGCCCTTTTCGCGCGTTGTCACATATGGCTCGAACAACCGCGAGCGATCTTCGGGCAACCCGATACCGTTGTCGGTGATCCGCACCACAACGTCCCCGTCCTCAAGATCAAGTGCGACACGCACACGCGCCTTGTGATCTTTGGGGCGCTCAATCTCATAGAGGCTTTCAATCGCTTCGCCGGCGTTCTTGATCAGATTGGTCAAAGCTTGACCAATCATCGTCGCATCCACTTCGGCAATTGCGGCCTGTGCATGGATCTGTGGTGTAATCTCGACGCCGACCTGTGCGTTTTGCTGAAGCAGCACAGCGCCTTTCACCAGATCAACCATATCGTATTCGCGCCGCTCGGGCGTGGGCATGCGCGCAAATTTGGAAAACTCGTCGACAATACGGCGCAAATCGCCCGTCTGGCGCACAATGACATCTGTGTATTGCTCTAGATCGGCCCGCGCGGCATCATCCATGCCCTTGCCAAACTTGCGTTTGATACGCTCTGCGGAGAGCTGGATCGGGGTCAACGGGTTCTTGATCTCATGGGCGATACGGCGCGCGACATCGCCCCACGCGGCCATACGTTGCGCACTCACAAGGTCGGTCACATCATCAAACACGACCACAAACCCCTCATGCGCACCTTGCGCTGTGCGCCGTGTGGCGATGCGCACCAACAGGCTTTCTTGGACACCGGCACGGATCAGCCGCACCTCGTCTTGGGCCACATCGCGGCTCTGCGCGCGCAAGCTATCAAAGAGCGCGCCAAATTCGGGCGCAACCATTGCAAGTGGCTCACCCGATACATCACGCGCCCCTAGGCTCAAAAGCGCAATGGCAGAGGTATTAGCAAGCGTCACACGTCCCTCGGGATCAAGCGCGATCACCCCCGCCGTCACCGATCCAAGCACGCTATCAAACAGGCGGCGGCGTTGTTCGATCTGGGCGTTGGCCTCCAAAAGCGTGTCACGCTGAACCTTCAATTGTCCCGTCATCTGGTTGAAAACACGGCCCAACATCGAAATCTCATCATCACCATCGCCCTCAACGACCTGCACATCGAGATCGCCCGCACCCACCTGTTGCGCAGCCTCGGCCAAGCGCCCGACAGGCCGCGCCAATCGCTCGGCGAACCATAGGCCAACCCACGTGGCCGCGAGAATAAGGATGATCGCAAACCCGAGGTACAACAGACCAAATTCGAACAACAACCGCCCGCGCTCACTTTCCAGTTGGGTGTAGAGCGCGATGGTTTCTTGCGTCTCATCGAGCAAGCTCAAAATCCCGCCATCCACATCGCGGGTCACATACAGATATCGGTCCGAAAAGCCCGACAGCCGTTTAAGTGCGCGACTTTCATTGTGGTCCCAATCGTTGATCAACACCAAAACACCCGTTTCAGCGCGCGCCAGATCGGCCTCAACGGGCTGTTCGTAATCGAACATGTAGGACCGCTCACCCCGCACCTTGAGCGCCCCTGAACGGTCAATCACATAGGCCTCTTCAAGGCCGCGTTGGACCAAACCCTGCCCTTGATTGAGCGCGACACGTAGCGCGCCATCGGGTAGGATCGTCACCTGTTGGCGCACCTCGGTGATGTAATTGGCAAGGGCAAAGGTATCCTCGGCCAACCCCTCGCGGTGCTCGGTCTCATAGGCCTCAGCCGCCGCAAGCGACGAGCCGACCACGTTGCGCACCCGCTCGGAAAACCACCCCTCAAGGCCGAAATTCACCGTCACAACCGCAAACACCGCCACGGTAACCGTCGGGATCAAAGCCAAAAGAACAAACACACCCGTCAGGCGCAGGTGCAGACGCGACCCCGCCGAATGATTGCGCCGCGCCGCCACCATGCGAGCAATGCGCGAGGCCACAAGACCCGCCACCACCAGCACGTAAATCAAATCACAAAGGAGAATAAATCGCAGCGATCCGCTCGCAGTCGCCTGATCAAGCGGGCCAAGCACCAAAAACGTGGCAATCGCCAACAATGGACCAAGCACGAACACCGTTATGGTCCCCGCATTTTGCCACCGCCGAGCCCGCCGCGCGCGCAAAACTCTGTTCCAACTGTCTTTGCCGATAGACCTGCGCAAGACCGCCCCCACTGTCCGCCTTTCCTCAAGCGGCACAGGTTGCACCACCACTTATACTATGCGTGCACCACGCTCAGGAGACGGCGTCAGAATGTGTTGATTCTGTCACTGCGCCCTGAAAGGCACGGTTGTGGCGGTTTTACATCAGTTTGCGGCGGCGTGTCACCTGAATATCGAGATCATTGATCTTTTTACGCAAGGTATTGCGGTTGATCCCAAGTAAATCAGCACATTTAGCTTGGTTTCCTCCAACGGCATCAAGGGCGATTTCGATCAATGGTGTCTCAACTTCACGCAAAATCCGCTGATATAGACCCGGTGACGGTAAAACGCCGCCGTGCAAATCAAAGTAACGGCGCAGATGTTTATTCACGGAGGCAGACAGTTTTTCGCCATCCCCGCCCCCTTGTAATGGCTCCATTGCGGGTTGGTTGCCCAAGACAATCTCGACATCAGCCCGCGAGATTTCGTCCTCGGGCGCAGTCACAATCAGGCGGCGAATGGTGTTTTCCAACTGTCGCACGTTTCCAGGCCAACTATACGTGCGCACAAGATCAAGGGCATTTGGCGCAAAGCGGCGCCGATTAAGTCCCTCGCGCTCGGCCTTGGCAAAGAAATGCTCGGCCAATAGCGGAATATCATCAACCCGTTCGCGCAAAGACGGCACAGATACAGTGACGCCGCCCAAACGGTAGAACAAATCTTGGCGAAATGCGCCGTTTTCCATTTTCAGGCTCAAATTGGCTTGGGATGTGGCCATGATGCGCGGCGCATTATCGGTGAAGCTGTCGAGCATCCGCACCACGCGCGCTTGCGCCTCTTCGTCCAGATCACCGACCTCATCAAACAAGATCGAGCCATTGCGCGCCTTAGAGATGATCGACGCCGGCCCCTCCATCACCGCCAGATCGGCAGTCGAGACCACAACAAACGGCAAACTGCGCCGGTCGGAAAAGTCATGAATAGCGCGCGCGATCAAACTTTTTCCCGTCCCGCTCTCGCCCGTCACCAACACCGGAAGATCGGTATTCATCACCCGCGCCACAAGGCGGTACAACGTCTGCATCGCGGGCGTGCGCCCGATCAGCGGCAGATCGTCTTGGGGGTTGTCAGAGGGCGCTTTGGCGTTGGATGGCGCCGGATTTGCACGCCGCTTGATCTCCAACGCCTTGGCGGAGCGTTTCATCAGGTCGGGCAAATCAAAGGGTTTGGGTAGATAGTCAAAGGCCTCGGCCTCAGCGGCCTGAATCGCGGTCATGATGGTGTTTTGGGCAGAGATCACGATCACGGGCAAGCCGGGGCGCAATTCGGCGATTTTTGGGAGCGCCTCAAGGCCGTTTCCGTCCGGCATCATCACATCGGAGATCACCAGATCGCCTTTGCCCTCTTCGACCCAACGCATCAACGTGACCAAGGATGAGGTCGCGTGCACCTTACATCCTGCGCGCGTCAACGCCTGAGTGAGAACCGTGCGGATCGTGCGGTCGTCATCTGCGACGAGAATTGTGCCGTCCATCGTATCGTCTCCTTTTTGCGCCACGCATTAGACGCGCCGCGCGTTCATCTGTCGTCAAAAGCTGGTCACGCCACGCGCGGCGCGACCGGAAGGGAAAGCCTGAACACGGTCTTGCCGGGTACTGACTCCACAGAAATCCATCCTTCGTGATCGGAAATAATTTTTGAGACCAAGGCGAGGCCAAGCCCCGTCCCGTTCTCGCGTCCAGACACAAACGGCTCGAAAATATCGGACGAAATTTCGGGCGGCAAACCCGGTCCATCGTCGATAATCTCGACCTGCAATGGCAAGGCCGCACCTGATCCATCGGCACGGCGCAGGCGCAGGGAAATGTCGTAGAACGTGCGAATGCGGATTGTCCCGCCCTCGCGTCCTGCCGCCTCAGACGCATTCTTGAACAAGTTCAAAAAGATTTGCAAAATCTGGTCCCCATCGACAAAGGTCGGCGGCAACGAGGGGTCGAATTCCTCAACAAACGTCATCGCCGCCCCGTAGGACACCTGCGCCGATTTGCGCGCGCGATCAATCAGGTCATGGACATTGACGGCCGATTTAGCGGGGGGGCGCAGATTGCCGAATTGTTCGACCTGCTCCAACAACGCCACGATGCGCCGGCTTTCAGCCACGATCAAATCGGTCAGCTCCAAATCCTCAGGCGCCAGATTCATCGACAGCAACTGCGCCGCGCCGGTGATCCCCGCAAGCGGGTTTTTGATCTCATGGGCCAGCATTTCCGCCATGCCAATGGCCGAGCGGGCGGACTTTTTGACCTGATGCGAACGGCCAAGCCGGTCTGCAATCTGGCGCGGCTCCATCAGGAGCAAAATCGCGCCGCTATCGCCCTGCATCGGAGCAATCTGGATATTGCATTGAATGGGGGCAGCATTGCCGCCAGACACATCAACGTTGTTGATAAACATCGGCGAGGTATCTCGGCGCACCCGCTCGAACGCCTCTTCCAAAGGCGCGTCGATCGCAAGTTTATCGAGCACAGGCACGCCGCGCAGCGACTTTGCAGAGGCATTGAGAAAGGATTCCGCCGCAGGGTTAATCTCTAGGATCAAATCCCCCTCACCAACAATGACCGATGGGACGGGCAACGACTGCCACAAGGTTTCGAAATCG
>NZ_CBFHKW010000041.1:0-23476 GCF_965656515.1 Celeribacter marinus | reverse complement strand
TAACGATCCGCCGACCAGATTAGGTTTCAACTTGCCATTAGGGCATGTGGCGTTAGGCTCAGGTCGAATATTTAGGGAGACCTTGGATGGCGAAATGTCAAAGTTGTGGGATAGACTTGGGCTTACTTAACCGTGGAAGGCTTGGTTTTTGCAAGAAGTGTGACAGTGATGGGAAGGCCTTTGGGGGAGGCGCCTTTGTGCAACTTGCCGAAATAGAAGCCATCTTACTCACCACAGAAACAGTACCTAACCTCAACATCACCAAGCGCATTGAGATTATTACGGCTGAATGTGCTTTTGGCATGAACATCTTCAAAGACTTGTTTGCTGGCGTCAGAGACATCGTTGGTGGCCGCTCAGAGGCTGTGCAGAAGACTATGCGCGATAGCCGCAGGACTGCCCTCTACGAGCTTAAACGAGAGGCGTATGAGGTGGGTGCTAACGCTGTGGTGGGGGTAGATCTAGATTATGTGGAGTTGTCGTCAGCAGGGTCTATGGTGATGCTGGTAGCAAGTGGAACTGCTGTTGTGATTGAGGAATAAGATGGTGTTTAAGTGGCTCAAAGTATCCACACTCGCATTCACAACCTTTGGCTTTGCGTCCCTTGAAGCCACAGCAGATGAAGCATTGATGGATGGCGTTAGGCCGTTCATTTGCGGTGCGGAAGCCATCGTTCTTATTGAAACTAATGGTGGTTGGGCACCTCAATGTTTGTGCTGGAGAAGACCTGAAAAGTCAGCGCGATCTGGATTCTTATACAACACGGCGGGGCTACCCCTGCCAATGGAGATATTACGATGGATTTTTCAACGGACTACGAGACCCACGCCGAGAGGATCGTGGACCTCTTCGGGGCGACCTTCACGGCGTCGGAGGGTGCGCAAGAAGGCGCGCTGATCGGCGATCTCGTGCGTCGCCTGATCGCTCAGACCCCTGCCGAGGACATTCGTGTGTTCACCGCATGGGAAGACGGCGCGCTTACCGGCTGCACCCTGTTCTCGCGTCTGGCTTACGAAGGCGACGCGCGCACGGTCTTCATGATGGCACCCGTGGCGGTGGCCACCGAGCATCAGGGCAAGGGTATCGGGCAGCAGTTGATTACCCACGGCCTCGACGTGCTTAGGCAGGAGGGCGTGGACATCGCTGTCACCTATGGCGATCCGGCTTTCTACGGCCGCGTCGGGTTCGCACCCGTCTCCGAGGCCGACCTGCCGGCACCGCACGCATTGCAGCATCCCGAAGGCTGGATTGCCCAATCCCTGACGGAGGCACCGTTGACGCCCGTGAGCGGTCCGGTCCGCTGTGTGGACGCGTTTAACGATCCCGCGTTGTGGTAGCGTGATGGTCCGCGATTACTCGGCCTTCTTGCTTGGCGCGAAGCCGACACAGCGCACGCCCACCGTCTTGGAGGGGCTGGGCTGGGGGCCGGTCTTCGCTCGCCAGATCGACATTGAAGCCCTGACCGCGACGCGCACCGGGCACGGGCCGTCATCTGCCTTCGCGCCGTCAGCTGCATTGGCGCACTCTCTCGCCGGTCTCGCGGTTCCGGTGCATGTTCGATCCATTTTTGAGAGTCGATGCGATATTACGCCCCTCATGACGCGCACAAACCTCACCAAGCGAGATCAGGTCATCGAAATGTGCGGTCTTGGTTACCGATGCGAGAGATGGACCTACATATTTCAATTGCGGCGGACAGGCTGCGTGCTGTGGCCTGCGTCATTTGTGGAAGGATCATCCATTCTAGTGCCCACGCCGCCCCAGAGCGCTCTTGTTCGTGAACAAGCGACTGATGCATGCCGGCTAGCTGTGTCGCGTTGAAGCGAGCGAGTGTCACCAGCAGCTCGGCCAGAACCGGGTTTTGTTTGTGAGGCATTGCTGACGATCCCCCCCCGCCTTGCATGGCGATTTCGTCGATCCCCTGTTGCGCCATCAGGCAAATGTCCTGTCCCATCTTGCCAAGTGTTCCGCTGATCAAAGACAAAAGATTGGCGTAGTCTGCGATCGCGTCGCGCGTGCTATGCCAAGCTTTGGATGGGTTTCCAAGGCTCAGCCTTTCGGCCATATCTTTTGCAATCGCGTCACCATGCGGTGCAAGGGCTGCGCGATCACCAACTGCGCCGCCAAGCTGAAGACGCTGAACGGTGGGTGACAGGCGATTCAGCCGCTCGCAATGTTGCTCCAGTGGATCCGACCACGTCATCACCCTATCCTTGGCGGTGATCGACATGGCCGCCTGCATCCTTGTCCGGCCCATTAAGGGAGCATTTCCAAAGCGTACCTGTAGGTTTTTTAGTGCATTGAGAAGGGACGTGATGCGGTTGGTCAGAAGCGCATTGACGTCTTTCAGGGTCAGGGCGAGTGCCGTGTCGATGACATCTTGACTGGTGGCTCCGCTGTGGATTGCCTTTGGGTCACCTCCTATGGCGTCCCTAAGCTGACGAACGAGATCGGGGACAACGACCCCGTCACGTGCGGTTCCCATGCGCAGGGCATCCATGTCCGGCTCAAAAGTCTCGATTTTTTGCGCAACGCTTTCGCTCGCTTCTGCTGGGATTTCTCCCACCGAACCGAGGGCGCGCGAAAATGCGGCTTCGAACGCCAACATCTGCGCTATTTGGCGATCGGGTGACCAAATCGCAGCCGTCTCGGTGTCACTGAACAGACCTCCAAGCCAAGGGTGATCGAAAACATCGCTCATCCTAGGCGCGCCTGCATTTGACGGATCGTGTTCGCGATTGAGGCGGGAGCCTCGATACAGGGCAGGTGCCCGCACTCTGGCAAGATTTCAAACGTTGCGTTTGGAATGAGGTTCGACAACGCTTTCACAACACTCGGGGGCGTTGCAAGATCATCGGCGCCCGCGATGCACAGTGTCGGTATGGCGATGTGTTCGCACTCCTTCGTAAAGTCTGTGTCACGGATGGCTCCGCACACCCCAGTGTAACCCTTTCCAGAGGTACGGGTCAGCATATTGGCATAACCGGCCAGCTCATCGGGCCGAGCGGATCGGAACGTTGGCGCAAACCATCGTTCAAGAATGGCGTCTGACATCGCATCAATACCATCAGTTTCAACTGTACTGATCCGTGCATTCCAGCCATCGGTGTCGCCAATCTGTGCGCCTGTGCAGCACAAGATAAGCCCCGACACCAGATCAGGGCGCCTGATTGTAAGGCCCTGCGCGATCATCCCGCCCACCGACACACCACAAATGATGGATGAGGAGAGGTCGAGCCGATCCATAAGTGCGGTCACGTCGTCAACTAACAGCTCCATAGTGATCGGCGCGTCGTCGCTTAATCCATGGCCGCGCTTGTCTATGCACAGGCTGGGCACAGTTTCGTCAAGTTGCGCGATTACCTCGTCCCAGATGCGAAAATCGGTCCCAAGCGAGTTGAGAAAGACTATCGGTGGTCCATCGCCAGAGACATAACGATAGTGCAATGTGACGTTGTTGATCCGCGCAAAAGACATTAGAGGATTTTCGCTTCTGTTGCGGCGCGTATGTCGTGTGGGGTCACGCCATCGGCGCATTGCACGATGCGTAGACCTTTTGAGCCGACCTCGAGAACGCCAAGATTGGTGATGATCAAATCAACAACCGCCTTTCCTGTCAGCGGCAGCGTGCAGTCCTTGAGAACCTTGCTGTCGCCGTGTTTGTTTGTGTGGTCCATGACCACAATGACCCGACCAACGCCAGCCACCAGATCCATGGCTCCGCCCATCCCCTTGACGAGCTTGCCCGGGATCATCCAATTCGCCAAATCACCTTTTTCGCTAACCTCCATGGCGCCTAGAACCGCCGCTGCAATCTTTCCGCCGCGGATCATTCCGAATGATGTGGCACTGTCGAAATAGCTGGTGCGGCTTAGCTCGGTTATGGTTTGCTTGCCCGCATTTATGAGATCGGGGTCTTCGTCGCCCTCAAAGGGGAAAGGCCCCATACCCAACATGCCGTTCTCGGATTGTAGCGTTATGTCCTTGTCGCCTACATAATTGGCCACCAATGTCGGAATGCCAATTCCGAGGTTCACATACATGCCATCGCTGAGCTCCTGCGCCGCGCGAGCTGCCATTTGGTTGCGGTCCCATCCTTTGATGTCGCTGGCCATTATGCTGTTTCCTTTTGGCGAACGGTGCGCTGTTCGATCCGTTTCTCGTGATCGCCTTGTACGATGCGGTGGACGTAGATGCCCGGCAGATGGATGCTGTCGGGGTCGAGAGTCCCGCGCGGTACGATTTCTTCGACCTCGACCACACAGATTTTGCCGCACATCCCAGCGGGCGGATTGAAGTTTCGCGCTGTCTTGCGGAAAATTAGGTTACCTGTGTCGTCCGCTTTCCAAGCTTTGATGATTGAGAGGTCCGCAAAGATGCCTTGCTCAAGGATGTAGTCCTGACCATCCCAAGTTTTCACGTCTTTGCCCTCCGCAATGACGGTGCCGACGCCGGTTTTGGTGTAAAAGCCAGGAATACCACATCCGCCCGCCCGCATGCGTTCGGCAAGCGTGCCTTGAGGATTGAACTCCAGTTCCAACTCACCCGCTAGGTACTGCCGCATAAATTCGGCATTTTCGCCAACGTAGGACGAGATCATCTTTCGAACTTGGCGGGTCTGCAACAAGATGCCAATGCCAAAGTCGTCGACACCCGCATTGTTTGAGGCGAATGTCAGATCCTTGGTGCCGGCATCGCGAATGGCGGCGAGTAAAAGTTCCGGAATGCCGCACAGGCCAAAGCCACCTGCGGCGATCAGCATGCCGTCATGCAGCACACCGTCCAATGCCGCTGATGCGTTAGGGTAAATCTTGTTCATACGGTCACCTTTCGTAGCCCAAGGATGTCGCGTGCCTGCGCAGATGTGGCAACAGGGCGTTCATATTTGTCGCACAAATCCACGGCGCGGCGCACAAGTGCGGCATTGGAGGGCGCGAGTGTATCGCGATCCAGTCTCACGTTGTCCTCAAGGCCCGTGCGCGTGTGTCCGCCCTTGGCAATTGACCATTCGTTGATTGTCAATTGCGCGGGACCAACGCCGGCGGCGCACCACTGTGCATCAGGGGCAAGGCGTTTCAGGGTTTCGATATAGAAGTCGAAGATCGGCTCATCCGCTGGCATGGAGTTTTTTACGCCCATCACGAACTGCACATAGAGCGGGCCTTTAAGCCGCCCATCGGCCGCCATGCGCGTTGCCTGCACGATGTGACCCAGATCGAAAGCTTCAATCTCTGGCTTTACATCATGTGCGATCATCTCGGATGCCAGCCAGTCGACAAGATCGGGGCTGTTTTCATAAACACGTGTTGGGAAATTATTCGACCCGACCGAAAGTGACGCCATGTCTGGCCGCAAGGGCAACATGCCCCCGCGATCACGGCCTGCGCCGGAACGCCCGCCCGTCGAAAGCTGTACGATCATGCCTGGGCAGTGTTTCTCCAACCCTTCTTTCAATAGGGCAAACCTGTCGGGATCCGAGGTTGCCGCGCCATGGTCATCGCGTACATGGCAATGGGCGATGCTTGCGCCCGCTTCGAACGCCTCTTGGGTGCTTTCGATTTGTTCCGATATCGTGATCGGGACGGCAGGGTTGTTATCCTTGGTGGGCAAGGACCCCGTGATGGCAACGCAGATAATACAAGGGTTTTTCATGTCAGCCTCAAATATCAAAGAAGACGGTTTCGTCATCGCCCTGAAGACAAATATCGAATTGGTAGGTGGATCCGTCAGCCTTGGCGATCAGGGTGTTGCGTCTGTGGGTGTGCTCGATCAGGTTCAGGACGGGGTCTGCGGCGTTTGCTTGAACCTCATCCCCGAAATACAGTCGGGTATTGAGCCCGATGTTGATCCCGCGCGCGACCAGCCACAAGTTAAGATGCGGGGCCATGGGACGGCCATTGCGCCCCATCACAACACCTGGTTTCACTGTTTCAAAGGAGAACTCTCCCGTATCGAAGTCGGGGATCACACGGCCCCAGCCGCGAAAGCCGTCCTCGACATCACCCTGGCCTGGATATGTCCCGTCTGCGTTGGCCTGCCACACTTCGATCAGCACGTCCTTGACCGGGGCGCCTGTTCCATCGGTGACCATTCCGACAATGGTGATCCGGTCACCTTTTGCGTTTGGCCCGATGATGTCGTGGCCAAGCTCGGTGCGATAGATATCAAAGCCCGCAGCACCCGGTGCGAGGCCGATATGCACATAAGGACCAGCTGTTTGAGACGCGGATTCTTTGAGATAGTTCAGTTTTTGTACCATATTCAGTTCCCCTCCGGCCGGTTTTCAAAGAAGGTCGAGCGGTGTCCACGCAGCACGATGTCGAACTTGTAGGCGATGGCGTCGAGCGGCACCGTGGCGTTCAGATCGAGTGCGGCAACGAGCTGATCAATGGCGCGTTGATCCGGTATGGATTTGACGATCGGACATTTGGCAATCAACGGATCGCCTTCAAAATACATCTGGGTGATCAGGCGCTGCGCGAATGCCGTGCCAAAGACGGACACGTGAATATGCGCGGGCCGCCAGTTGTTGACCCAGTTGCGCCACGGATAGGCGCCGGGTTTTATTGTGCGGAAGACATAGTACCCTTGATCGTCGGTCAGGGTGCGCCCGCACCCACCGAAATTCGGATCAATCGGGGCGAGATAGCTATCCTTCTTGTGCCGGTAGCGGCCTCCTGCATTGGCCTGCCAGATTTCGACAAGGGTGTTCGGAACGGGGCGCCCCAATTCATCGAGGACGCGCCCGTGAACAATGATCCTCTCGCCGATGGGGTCGCCGGATTTCGCGTAGTTGCGGATCAAATCGTTATCCAGCGGGTCAAAATCAGCGTGACCAAAGGTTGGACCGGTCAATTCGCTTTGTGAATTCTCAAGTGACAGCAGTGCGTTGCGCGGCGAACGCGCGATGCTGGTCTTGTAGTCTTTGGTATAGGCTGGGGGATGCCATTCGCGATCCCGTTGAATGAGTTCTCCGCGTGTCATTGGTCTTGCTCCTCCATCTCGGCATAGGTTTGTTTCGCCAGCTTGATCGCGTGGTTTGCTGCGGGAACGCCTGCGTAGATCGCAACGTGCTGAAAGGCTTCGATGACATCCTGTTTGGTGGCGCCCGTTCTTACGGTTGCGCGGATGTGCATCGGAATTTCGTCAAAGTTCTTTGTCGCTGCCAACAATGCAAGCGTGATCATCGAGCGTTCGCGTTTTGAAATCGCGTCCGAGGCCCAGACGGTGCCCCACGCGCCTTCAGTGATCAAAGTCTGGAACGCGCTGTCGAACTCGGTTTTGGCGGCTTCTGCCTTGTCCACGTGCGCATCGCCCAGAACAGAGCGGCGGGTTCTCATACCTTTATCTACGCGGTCGTCTACCATGGCGAGCTCCTGATGTTTGGTGTTGCAACGATATATACCCTACAACATTAATTCTGAATATTGATCTTTACGCGACAACTGATAACTTAAAGGTTATGGATTGGGATGCTCAGCTAAGCCTTCGGCACCTTCGGTGCTTTCTTGAAATCGCGCGCGTTGAAAGCGTGTCCATTGCTGCGGACCGGCTTCATGTCACGCAGCCGGCTGTCTCGCGCAGCCTTAAAGAGTTGGAGAACATGCTGGGTGCTCAGCTGTTCGACCGAGTCGGGCGTGGGCTGCGATTGAACGAAACGGGGCGTATTTTCCAAAGCCACGCCGCAGCGTCGATGACCGAGCTTATGCGTGGGCACAATCGACTGGCCAAAAACGGTGGTGCGTCGATCCGCCTGTCGATCGGTGCCTTGCCCACGGCCTCGACCGATCTTTTGCCGCGCGCCGCTTTGCGATTTCGCCAAGAGGCGCCAAATGTCCGCTTGCATATTCTCACCGGTCCAAATTGGTTGCTCTTTAATCAGCTGCGAGAGGGCGCGCTCGATCTTGTTGTGGGGCGCATGCCAGAGGGGGATACGGCTTCGGGCGTCACGTTCCAACAGCTCTACATTGAAGATGTGGTGCTGGTTTGTCGCCCCGATCACCCGATCCTAGAGAGCACGGTGCCGGAAGACGGTGTTAAACAATTTCCTTTGATACTACCGCCAAAGGGCGCCGTGATTTCGGGTACGGTAGATCGATACCTGTCGAGCATTGGTCTGCCAGAAATGCGTGGAGATATTGAAACCGTTGCCTTGCCAGTCGGGCGAAAAATCGTTCAGTCGTCGGATATGCTATGGTTTATTTCCCGCGGTGTCGTTGCTGAAGAACTGCGGCTCGGAACCATCGTTGCTGTTGATTTGTCATCCCCACTTCTATCAGGGCCGGTGGGGATCAGCGTGTCACGCTCCGCGCCGTTGAGTGTGGAGCGAAGCGTGCTGTCAGAGTGTCTCAGGTTGTGCGCCAATAATATGGCGTAGCGACTATTTGCGCGGCATCCCTTTCTGGCGCATGAGGCGTTTTTGTGCAGCGATCCGGAACGGTGCATTTGGGGCACCGTAGCCAGAATAGTCACCGCGTCGCTGCACGATTTCAAAGAACATCCCACCTGCATAGGGTCTAGAGTAGAACTGGTAGAACGAACCGTTCGCGTCCTCATCATAGAGAATATTGCCTGCCTTCAGTCGGGCCAGTTTATCGGGGTCCAGATCAAAACGGGCTGCAAGATCTGCATAGTAGTTCTCCGACATTGGCAAGGGTTTGAAACCCATTTCGGCCATGGCGGCGCTGGTGGCAAAGATATCGTCGCTGGCCAGAGCAATGTGCTGGACGGATGCTCCGAAACTGTCTGCAAGAAAGCCACCCGCCATCGTGCGGTGCGTTTCAGCACCGTTCAAGGTAATGCGGAACGCGCCATCTGGTGTTTCGAGCGCTTGGCTGCGTACAAGGCCGTCTGGATCAACCACGTCTACCATCGGTGATTTATGCATTTTGAACAAGGTCGTATAGAACAGCGACCAATTTAGCATTTGGTCATAGCTCATGGTTTGAGCCAAGTGATCGACCCGTTTTAGACCTGCATCTGGGGTATCATCTGAATTCTGTGTGAATTCGACATCCCAGACGTTTTTCAGCCCCGAAGTTTCATCAACGAAGTGCAACACGCTGCCACTTAGGCCGCGGATCGCAGGAATATCTATCTCGCCTGGGCCAATCGGCTGCTTGAACGGGTCAGCCCCAAGATGCTGTGCCCGATCTACAGTCTCACTGGCGTTGCTGACCGCAAGGCCAATGTCGCAGACGGTCGTACCATGCATCGTGTAGGCACTACCGGCATACCCCGTGGTTTCACGGTTCACGACAACGCGGATGTCGCCTTGTGTCCATAGCGCCAGTTTCTTGGCGATATGGGCACCGGAATGTGTAAAGCCGAGCGTCTTGAGCATCGCCTCGAGCGCGTTCGCCTCATCACCGCGGGTTGCGAATTCTATGAATGAGACGCCGTTGACGTCGGCGCGCGCGGGCATCTCAGGAGCGATCTTTGCCGCTGTGGGGGCGGCGCGCCGGACATCATCCATCAGGGCCACAAGCGACCGATGACCACCCTTAGCGATTGTCATGGGCTGCCCGCCGCGAAACTGATCATTGAAGATTTCTAGAGAGACGGGCCCCGTGTATCCGGTGGCCATCACTGCCGACATGAAATCGGTCACCGCAAGGTCGCCTTCGCCTGGCATGTTGCGAAAGTGGCGCGACCAGTACAACAGGTCCATGTCAATTAAGGGCGCATCGGCCAACTGGACAAAAAAGATCTTGTCTGCGGGGATGCGCCGGATTGTTTCGGGGTCAATCTTGCGCGCTAGTGTGTGGAAGCTGTCAAGTATCAGCCCGACGTTTGCGTGGTCGGCACGGCGAACGATCTCCCAAGCATCGCGGTGGTCGTTGACATGTTTGCTCCATGCGAGTGCTTCGTATCCGATACGCAAGCCGCGCTTGGCTGCGCGCTCGCCCAGTTCGGCGAAATCGGCAGCCGCGCGGTCTATCCCGCCGAGCGCGGCCGGATGACAGCTTGAACAAACGAGGACCAGATCCGTACCGAGCTCCTGCATCAAATCGAACTTGTGTTCTGCACGATCAAAGGCTTTGGCCCGTAGGGGGTCAGGCAATCCTTCAAAGTCTCGAAACGGTTGGAAAAGCGTGATCTCTAGGCCCATTGAGCGGATCAGATCGCCAACCTCACGCGGGCTTGCGTCATGCGCGATGAAGTCTTGCTCAAATATCTCGATACCGTCAAAGCCCGCAGCTGCGATCGCTTTGAGCTTTTCGAGAAGAGTGCCCGAAATGGATACTGTTGCAATGGAGGTTTTCATATGTCGTCGCCTTGAATAGCGGCACGTAGCGCTGCGTGATCAATGTCTACACCGGTGAAGATATCCCACGCATCGACGCCTTGGCCGAAAAATAACTCATAGCCGGAAATAACGTTTAATCCTGCACGCGCCGCATCTTGTAAAAATTGCGTATCAACAGGGGTATAGACCGCGTCAAAACCCCACGCGGCGCCCTGCATTGCATCGGCGGGCAGGGGGGTGCCGCCAATTCCGACCATACCCAGAGGCGTGCAGTTGATAAGTCCCGTCGCCCCGCTCGCGGCGCCAACAGCGTCGTGTGATATCTCGACCACCGTTTGTGATCCAAGGGCGTCCAAGGCTTGTGCCAAGTTTTCCGCTTTTGCTGGATCCAGATCAACACATCGGATCACCTTGGCTCCCAACCCAATTAGTCCAAAAGCTACGGCTTTTCCAACGCCGCCGGTTCCGATCAAACACACAACGCCCGGCGGCTCGGTGCCGCGTATTGAGCGGTATGCATGCATGAACCCGCTATAATCCGTGTTGAACCCCTTTGGTCCATCGTCATCGAAGACAACGGTGTTAACGGCACCGATTGCGCGCACCAACGGATCGGCCACCGTCACTTTCGAGGCCACGACTTCTTTATAAGGGTAGGTGACGTTGATGCCGCGAAAGCCCAAAGTGCGGGCCCGCTCGAATACCTCGTCAAACGAAAGCCCCATGTCTTTTGGGATGAGATGGTCGTAGGTTACGTTTAGCCCCGTCAGGTTCCCCGCAGTGCGGTGCAGCCGCGGAGACTTTGATCGCGCGATGTTATCGCCGATCAAGCCCAATTTGACGGTTTTCGATGCTGCGGATGTCATGAGGTTGCCTTTCTAAAAACGCGGTTCTTTAAGACGCGCCAAATCGGTGTCTGGCTGACGAAGATCAAAATGACCGAAATGAACAGAACGAGAGACAGAGGGCTGGTGAAGATCCCCTCGAAGAAGCGCCCGAGGTCTTCGCGTTCCGAAATAATCGCGCGGCGCCAGTTGTCGTCAAGCAGACGTGACAGGATCACACCCAGAATGACGGGACCAAGAGGGTAGCCATAGTGGCGCATGAAATACCCAAAGACACCAAAGCCGAGCATCCAGTAGACATCGGTAATCGAATTGTTCACCGCATAGGCCCCCACGATGGAGAGCAGCAAGATGAGCGGAATGATGATCGAGCGGGGCATTTCCACGATCTTGGTGAAAATCTTGATGCCGGTAAGACCAAAGATCAACATGAAGACATTGGCGCTGAGCAGAGCGCCAACGATAAACCAGAACATGTCGGGTTGATCGATCATCAACATTGGGCCGGGGTTGAGACCGTGGATAAAGAGAGCCCCGATCATGATAGCTGTCACAGCATCGCCTGGAATGCCAAGGGTCATCATCGGGATGAACGCCCCGCCCACGGCGGCATTGTTGGCGGTTTCAGGGGCGACAAGGCCCTCCATTGCGCCTTCGCCAAAAGGAACATCCGGATTTTTGGTGACACGCTTGGCGTGGTCATAAGCCATAAGGGCCGCGATATCGCCGCCGGTTCCGGGCAATGCGCCGATGATCACGCCGATAGAGGATGTTTGCAGGGACAGGGGCAGATATTTCTTGACCGTCCCGAACGAAGGCACAATGCGATCGATCTTTTGGCGGACTGATTTCATATTGACGTTCTGGAGCTGTTGGAGGGCTTCAGATACGCCAAACATCCCGATCATCACCGCAATAAAGGAAATTCCACCCTCCATGATCTTGAAGTCGAAGGTAAAGCGCTCCGCGAAGGTCAGCGGGTCACGACCGACCGCGCCGATGGCGATGCCTAAAGCGCCAGCAAATATACCTTTGACGAGCGATCCACTCGATAGCGACCCGACAAGCAGGATGCCGAGCACAGCGAGCAGCATGTAGTCGCGGGGCTGGAATGTCAGAGCGAATGCGGACACGAATGGAGCTGCGAGTGCCAGAACCAGAATGCCGATCAAGCCGCCGAAGAACGACATGACGGTGGTGACGCCGATGGCCTGTCCTGCCTCCCCCTTTTTCGCCATTGGATAGCCATCCATTGCGGTTGCGATGGCCGATGGCGCGCCCGGAATATTCAACAAAATGGCCGTGCGCGATCCGCCATAGACGCCGCCCATGTAGATGCCCACCATGAGCGAGATCGCCGGCAAAACGTCCCATGAGAACGTAAAGGAAATTAGGATCGACACGGCCATAGTCACCGAAAGCCCGGGGATCGCGCCAATGTAGATGCCCGCGAACGTGCCGACGCCGACCAGCATTAGCAGCTGCGGCTGGGTGAAGACCGTCAGAATTGCAAGTATAGTGTCCATGTTCAGTCCGTCCCCGAAAGTAGGTTGCGGAAAATCTGTATAAATTCTGCCTCAGGCACGATGCCGGCCGGCAAAAGCACGGTGAACGCGATGCGGAATACCAGCCAGATGATCAGCAAGGATGCAAACGCAACTGTCACCGAATAGCCCCAGCCTTTGCGGGACAGAAGTTTAAAGGACGCAACCAGAAAAAGAGCTGCGGTGGGTAGGAAGCCTAAGGGTTTTAGCAGCGCGCCGAAGGCGATGAGAAAGCCCACGAAGATCATGACCATCACCGGCAAGATGTCTTTCGATAGGGTTTCGCCTGAGACTTTGGGCAGTTTGGCCGTCCGTACTGCGACGACCAGCGCAGAGACCACCATTACGAGAGTTGTTGCCATCGGCACCGATCCCGGAGAGGAAAGTGCGTCGAAACCCGAGATGCCGTAGGCGCTGTAAAGCAATCCAAGGCTCGCCAAGGCCAGAAAAATTGCAAAGCCAAGCTCGCCCGGTCTTCGCTTTTGCGTATAGCCGCCTGGAGTGGCGTCCGATGTGCCGTCGTGATGATCTATGTCGCCTCTGAATTCGGGATCCATGATCCGCCTCCTCCCGCATGAAAACTCCCGGCTCTCCTCCGGGATAGAAAAGACGCCGCCCTGCGATGGGCTGGGCGGCGTCCTTGGTTGAGTGGCCTTAGATGGCCTCCCATTCAGTCTACAGTTGGCTTATTCGCCAGGGCGCGCAATGCCGAACTCTTCGGGGGACGCTTTGGTCAGGCCTGCATCGTCAAGCAGCCAAGCGGTGCCCTGCTGCCATTTAGTGAGGAAGTCGGTGGCCTCGTCGCCGCTGATGTTCATCATGGTAAAGCCACGACCGTCCATCAGCGCAACGAAGTCTTCGTTCGCCGCACCTTTTGCATAGGCGGCGGTCAGAGCAGAAACAACATCGTCAGGTGTTCCGTTCTTGACGAAAACGCCAAAGAATGGCCCCCAAGGGAGGTACGTCGCATAGCTAGCGTTTGCATCGGTTGCGATCTGCACATCCGGAAGCGTTTCGTTGGTTTGTGTATCGAAGATAAGGATCGGCTTCATGTTGCCAGCGCGCACGCCTTCGATGGCTGCACCTAGAACGGCGGGCATCACGTCAATCGCGCCACCTTGGAGAGCTGTCAACGCTGGACCATCACCGTCGTAAGGAACCGCAATGACGTCAAGTTCACCCTCAACGGTGTTCATCATCGCGGTGATGACGGACGGCAGGCCGCCCGGACCGGTGGCACCCATCTTCAGCTCACCTGGGTTGTCTGCGATATAGGCCAGCATTCCGGCGTAATCATCAAACGGTGCGTCGACATTGGCGACCAGTAGTGGTGTGCCGCGGGCCAATAGGTTAATTGGTGTGAAGGCAGAGTAGTCCTCATCACCGAGCCCCATGATTTTGTAGAGCATCGGGTTTTCAGCACCCATCAGAAGCGTGTAGCCGTCAGCCTGAGCGTCGACGACGTAGTTCAGTGCAATTGCACCAACTGCGCCCGTCATGTTTTGCATGACGACAGTTCCGCCGAGCGCTTCTTCGGCATGCGGGGTTACGGACCGCATTACGGTATCGGTCGATCCGCCGGCACCCCATTGGATGATGCCCTGTATTTCTTTTGTGGGGTAGTCTTGTGCGTTTGCTACGGTTGAGCTCAGGCCAAGCGCAACAATTGCGCCAATCAATTTCCGAGACATCCTTGTCCTCCCTTGGTGGTTTTTGCCAACGAATCGCTCCCCGCGCCGCTGGTCATATCATTTATGAACCTCGGGGTTAATTTGTCAAATATAATGTACCTGCGGGTTAAATTTATGCTATTCCGATACCAGAATCGAATATCACAGGAGGCATGCAGGATGGACGGGGGCACAGAAGGGCCGGTCAACAAGCGCAAGACTTCGTGGAAGAAAGATCCGCAGGCTGTGAAAGAGAATATCCTTGCTATTGCGACCGAAGAGTTTGCAGCGCATGGGCTATCGGGTGCAAACATCAACGAGATCGCGCGCAAGACATCGACCTCCAAACGGATGATTTATTACTATTTTGGGGATAAGGAAGGACTGTATTGTGCCGTGTTAGAGGGGGTTTACGGCTCATTGCGCAGCAGTGAGGATCTGTTGGATGTCGCAGGGCTTGAGCCAGTGGAGGCACTGCGTCGCTTGGTCGAGGCCACCTTCGACGCTCATGCGAACGCACCGCACTTTATCCGCCTTGTGATGATCGAGAATATCCATAACGGCGACTACCTTCGCAAGTCCGACATCGTGCCGAAGCTAAACCGCTCGATCATCGATAAGCTCGAAGAAGTATGTCTGCGCGGGAAGGCGCAAGGTGTGTTTCGAGATGGAGCCGATGCGCTTGAGCTTCACTGGTTGGTCAGTTCGTTCAGCTTTTACAACGTGTCCAACAAAGCCACTTTTTCGGCATCCTTTGGGACGTCGATTTACTCGCAGGACCATCAGTTGATTCTGAAAAAGAAGGCGACTGATATGGTTCTATCCGCTGTGGTTGTTGGCCATGATCCAAGTGCCTGGAATTGACATGGGTGAACAAAAAAGCTGCGACCTTTTGGTGATTGGTTCCGGCGCTGCAGGTTTTTCGGCGGCAGTTACGGCAGCTCACGGTGGATTAAAGGTCATTCTCCTTGAAAAGGCTTCGGTGCTTGGCGGAACAAGCGCATGTTCTGGGGGGTGGATGTGGGCGCCGCGTAATCCACTGGCGGTGCGCGACGGTATTGTTGAGAAAACGGATGCCCCGCGGCGATACCTCGAGCAGGTGTTGGGAAACAACTTCGACGCGTCAATCGTTGATGCCTTTCTGACTGCGGCCCCTGAAATGGTGGGTTTCTATGAGCAGCAAACAGCTCTTCAGTTTGAAAGTGGCAGCCACATTCCAGATACCTATAGCGACCTTGCCGGCGCGGGACAGGGCGGGCGTTCCTTAATCGCGGCCGCCTTTGATGGGCGCGCGTTGGGTTCGGATATCGCGCTGTTGCGCAGGCCGTTGCCTGAAACATCATTCATGGGGATGACCATTCAAGCCGGTAAGGATTTGCGCGCTTTCATGACAATGACCCGCTCAATGCGCGCTTTTTGTTATGCGACCAAACGTTTTTTACGCCACCTCTATGATTTGGCGCGGCACGGTCGTGGAATGCAGTTGCGAAACGGCAATGCTTTGATCGCGCGACTGATCGCATCGGCGCGCGCTGCGGGGGTCGAGATGTTGACGGACATGACGGTTACGGAGTTGGTGCAAGACGGTGATCGCGTGATTGGCGCGCGCATCGCAGGCAAGCAGGGAACGACAAAGATCACGGCTCGGTGCGGTGTGGTTCTTGCAACAGGTGGCGCGCCCCATGATGGTTTGCGGCTTGCTCCGCTTTCGCATGGCGGCACGCCGCCCCGCACGCTTGCAACGTCTTACAGCACCGGCGGCGGTGCCGCTTTGGCAGAATCCGTCGGTGCCGTATTCGACACCTCGCTGGCCTCGGCATCGGCCTATTGCCCCGTGTCAGAAGTGCCGCAGCCAGATGGGACCACCACGCTTTTCCCGCATATCATCGAGCGGGGAAAGCCGGGGATCATCGGAGTGCTGCAAAACGGAAAGCGTTTTTGCAACGAGGGAGACGGCTACCACGACTACGTGACCGCCATGCTCGCCGCGACACCCGATGACGAAGAGCCGCAGTCGTGGTTGATCTGCACCCACGCGTTCCAGCGGCGTTATGGATTGGGCATCTCACGGCCAAGCCCATTGCCTGTCGGTCCATATGTACGGTCCGGATATCTTAAATCGGGCCGCACGCTACGCGAACTGGCGGGGGCCTGCGGAATTGATCTCGCGGGATTGACGGCCACGATTGCCGCGTACAACGCCGCCGCCCATCAGGGCGAAGATCCCATGTTTGGGAGAGGCGGCACGGTCTATAACCGGCTTCAGGGCGATCCGAGCCATGCCCCAAACCCCTGTGTGGCACCGATTGAAACAGGACCGTTCTATGCGGTGCGTGTCGTCGCGGGCAGCTTTGGCACATTTGCAGGGATAAAGGTCAATGGTCAGGCACAGGCACTTCGGGTCGATAACACCGTGATTGACGGCCTCTATGTTGTCGGGGCCGACATGGCTAGCGTGATGGGCGGGCATTATCCGGCGGGTGGGATCAACCTAGGCCCTGCAATGACGTTTGGATTTATTGCTGGTCGCCATGCGGCCAAGGGGGGATGATGCGACCGATCTCACTGGCTCATTTAACATTTATAGATTTGGCGCCGCCCGATCTGATACACCTTGCGGCTGATGCAGGTTTTGCGTCTGTCGGGCTTCGCTTGATCGCCGTGACACCGACCACACCCGGCTATCCGTTGATGCATGACCCGCGCATGATGCGCGAGACCCGCGCGGCAATGAGCGCCACTGGGGTCACTGTCAATGACATCGAATTTGTGCGTTTGACACCGGAATTTGACGTCCTTTCAATGGACGCGTTTCTGTCTGCAGGCGCTGAACTTGGCGCAAAGTATATTGTGACCGCGCCCTATGATCCCGACCTCAATAGGCTTGCGGACAATCTGGCGCAATTTTCCGAACATGCGAACCGCTTTAATATGGCACCCGTGCTTGAGTTTTTTCCATGGACGAATGTTCCAGACTTTAACACGGCCCTCGATATCGTCGCGCGAACGCATGATCCGCAGATCGGTATACTTCTTGATACGCTGCACTTTGATCGCTCTGCCAGTTGTGTGAGCGACATCGCAAAGGCTGATCCAGACCGTCTACCGTTCATTCATCTTTGCGATGCAATGGTTATGCCGCAGTATTCCGAAGTCGATTTGTTGCACACGGCGCGCGAAGCACGGCTTATCCCAGGACAGGGTCAGATTGCGCTTGCTGCTACGCTCGCAAAGCTACCCGCAGATATTCAGATCGCTTTAGAAATTCCGATGGCGCGTGCCAGAAAAGATACCAATCAAATTGCCCTCGCTCAAAAAATGCTGGCAGAAACACGAGTGCTTTTGGGGGAATTACCGTCCAATTGATTTGACGTGGTCGTGGTGGGCTTACACGTGGCGATTGATTGTGGGGGCCTCGCTACGACAGCGACTAGCTGTTTTTGTGATGTTATCCTTGGTGGCACCGTACAAAATTTAGCTTAAGCGGGTATAATGGCTCCGATTGGTACGATTTCGTTTGATCTCGGCCTGGCTTTCCTGCACAGTTCCGCAAATCACTTCAGGAAAGATGGCAGAATTTAAATGGAAGTCAGTGTTCGCGACAACAACGTCGATCAAGCCCTACGTGCGCTTAAGAAAAAATTGCAGCGCGAAGGTGTATTTCGTGAAATGAGGCTCAAAGAGTACTTTGAAAAGCCTTCCGTTCGCAAAGCGCGCGAAAAGAAAGAAGCCGTGAGCCGTCAGCGTAAACTGGCGCGCAAGAAGGCAGAGCGCGAAGGGTAACCTACCGCGCTTGCGTGAGCAGCCTTTTCGCTAGCTTGCGTAAATCAACAGACCAGCTGAACGGCTCCGAATGCGTGAGTGTTATTTGGTTTGTATAGTCTTTATTTCCCCTACACCTTCATGAACGAAGAGGTGTAGGGGAAATTTTTGTGTCTAAAGGCTATTGTGAAACAGGTCGCGAATCTGGCCGTTTGCTTTGGCTAAAAGTCTGACGCCGCCGAACTGAGTCACCAAGTCATCGAGTCGTCCACGCACGTGTCGCGGTATTAAGGCGGACGAGCGCCGCTTGTGGTGCCGCAGTGTGGGTTGTGACGACACTGTGCTGAAGCATCGGATGACGGGTGCGCGGCTCTTGGTTTTACTCTTCGTACGTGAGCGACTACAACCAGCCGACCGTCTGGCGCGTGGCGTCTACTACCTTTCATGAAAGCGTCCCACATGGCCATGAAGACAAAGCTGCATCCGCGCAATCAACACATGGCAGGGTATGACTTTGCGCGCTTGGTGACGCAGACCCCTGACCTTGAGGCGTTTACGATCCGCAATCCGCGCGGGCAGTCGACGATCGATTTCCAAGACGTGAGTGCGGTTAGGATGCTCAATCGGGCGTTGCTGAAGACACATTACAACATCGATTTTTGGGACATCCCGAGCGGCTATCTATGTCCGCCCATTCCCGGTCGGGTCGACTACATCCATTATCTCGCGGACTTGCTCGCCGAAAGTCATAACCATGTCATCCCGCGTGGGCGGCAGATCAAAGTGTTAGACATCGGAACGGGCGCGAGTTTGGTGTATCCTTTGATAGGACAACGCGAATATGGCTGGCACTTTACGGGTGTTGATATTGACGCGGGTGCGATCAAATCGGCACAGCAGATTTGCGACCGCAATGCGATGGACATCACCCTGAAGAAGCAAAGCGTTCCTGAGAATATCTTTCGCGGTGTCATCGAGCCTCGCGATGCCTTTCATGTGACGATGTGTAATCCGCCGTTTCATGCCTCTATGGAGCAGGCAAGCAAAGGCACGCGACGCAAATGGTCGAACCTTGGAAAGGGGCCGTCAAAACAGCTCAATTTTGGCGGTCAAAACGCTGAGCTGTGGTACCCGGGGGGCGAGGTGAAATTTATCGCGCGGATGATTGGACAAAGCGCGCAGTTCGCAAATCAATGCCTCTGGTTTACATCGCTTGTGTCAAAGAAAGACAACCTTGAGCCGCTCCACCGACGTCTCGAACAGTCTCGAGTTACTGATGTGAGAGTCGTGGATATGGCGCAGGGGCAAAAAACCAGTCGCTTTATTGCGTGGACCTACATGACAAAAAACCAACGCGCCGCGTTTGCCAGTAGAGCGATGACATAGGAGGCGCGTTCGCGACCTAGTTTAGCGCGTGATGACGCCTTTGCGCAAAATCACGTTTGCAAACAAGGCCGGCTCTGAGGTTGCAACGATGGTATGGGCCGCGCGGATACGGGGGTAGAGGTCGTTGCCCGACAGGGCCGCAACCGAGGCGGATGGCACCAGACGTGCGCATGTCGCGTCGATCGCATGATGAATGTCCCCTGTTTGGTCGGGCGTATTGTTCAGGCTTGCGCGCGCAATCGGGGCGGGACCTTCATAATCGAGCGGCAGCACGGGCAAAATCGCCTCCAATAGCGCAAGAACTCCGATGCCGTCAGCACGGATGAGGCGCGTGGCGTGCGCTTGCGCCGGATAATTCCCATCTACCAATGCAATCTCGTCGCCGTGTCCCATGGACCGCAATGTAAACAGAAGGTCCGGTCCCAAGAGAGGTGACAATCCAATAAGCATATACGTGTCCTTTTGGTGCGGCGTCTTGCGGCGAGGTTGACGGGCGCAAGCGCGGGGCGCGCCATGCCTCGGTGTCGGGGTGGAAAAACAAAGTCAGGTGAAGCGAAACAGGGCGCAAATGCCCAGCGAGAACGCTCAGGCGACATGCAAAGCCGATTTAACGCGCCTTTGCGCCAAGAACAATACAAACTCAGTGGCGTTGGAGGCAAATGTTTAAGGGGCTCATATCAGCGCGGTGCGCGCGAGAGTGCGTCTTTGAGGGAGAGCGGAGCCGAGGTTTTGTTGCGCAAATCCAGAGATGTCACCAGATCGAGCAGGTGGTTTTTCATCAACTCCTCGGCCCGCGCGCCATCGTGATTGGCAAGGGCTGCGATCAAAGCGTCATGCGCATGGCTTTCGCACATGGCCGCGCGGCGCTGCCAATACAGTGCGATGATGAGCGATGAGCGCGATATCAATTGAGTGATGAACGCGGCAATCGTGTCTTGGTCGGCGATCCGTGCGATCTCGATATGGAATTGTCCCGACAGGTATAGGGCGTGCCCGTGCTGACCCGCGTGAAGTGCGGCATGTTCGGCGTCGATATGCGCCTGTAGTTTGATGATATCATCGGGGGTTGCACGCAGTGCGGCGGAGTAGGCCGTTCGCGGTTCCAACAAGGCGCGGGCCTCAAACACCTCGCGGGCGTCTTGGACGGTCGGTTGTGCGACAAAAGCCCCGCGATTGCGTTTGTGTTCGATCAGCCGCTGATGTGAGAGCGCTTGGAACGCGGCGCGCACCGTGGTGCGACTGACCCCGTATATCTCTGCGATGTCATCCTCACCAAGTTTGGTTCCGGGGGCGAGTTGGTGCTCGTGGATGGCCAGTTCGAGTTTTTCAAACAACTGGTCTGCGGTGGGTGGCGCGGTGAGTGTCTCGGTCATGTTTTATCCTCTGTCTCGATAGTGGAATCACGCACGCCATAGTTCAAGCAAGATCGGGCGGGATGCGTTGTTGACGAAATTGTATACAATAATGCGCACAAATATGAGGACAGTCGCGCTGCGGCTGCACAAAAATGCGTCATTGGCCGTTTTTGGGACCTAAATGCATCACAAATGCTGGTCGATGAGGGGCGGCGTGGCGTGAAGATGAGGAGCAACACAACACACAGCGCTGAGCGTGATGGAGCGGATATGAGCACCGGATATGATCTTGAATTGATCAATATGACCAAGAGATACGGCGAAACCCTCGCGGTTGACCGTATCAATTACCAATTCAAAGCAGGCAGTTATGTGTGCCTTTTGGGTCCGTCCGGTTGTGGCAAGTCGTCGACGCTGCGTATGATTGCAGGACACGAAAGCCTGTCTGACGGCTCGGTGGTTCTGGACGGGTTCGACGTGTCGCACCTGCCGCCTGCCAAACGCGGCACGGCGATGATGTTCCAAAACTACGCGCTCTTCCCACACCTTACTGTGCGCGACAATGTGGCCTTCTCGCTGCGGATGAAAGGCATGGACAAGATTGCGCGCCATGCCAAGGCCAACGCGCTATTGGAGCTCGTCGATATGACTGCGCTGGCCGATCGTTTGCCCGCGCAACTGTCGGGGGGACAACAACAACGGGTCGCATTGGCGCGCGCGCTCATCACCGAGCCAAAGGTTTTGTTACTCGACGAGCCGCTCTCCGCGCTTGATCCGTTTTTACGGGTGCGGATGCGCGCCGAGTTGAAGAAGCTGCAACGCGCCCTTGGCATTACCTTTATCCACGTCACCCATGGTCAGGACGAGGCACTCGCACTTGGCGATACGTTGGTGGTGATGAACAACGCGGTGATTGAGCAGGCCGGACCTGCGCGCGATGTGTGGAGTGCGCCAAAGACCGAATTTGTGGCCCGCTTTATGGGCGGCCACAATGTCATCACGCTGGACAGCGGCAAGGTCGCGCTGCGGGCGGATGACGTGAAAGTGGGGGCCAAAGGACTGCCTGCCACCGTCACCACCGTTGAATATCAAGGTGGCCATGTCGCGCTGAATGCGCGGATGCAATCGGGCGATGAGGTGCTTGCCCTCGTACCCGAAGCCACATTTTTCAAGTCACCAAAAAACCCCGGCGATGCGGTCAAACTCGCATGGGACGAGGGGCGGCTGCACCGCCTCCTAGGCTAAATCAATCCCCTCAAAGCAACCAACAAAGGACGATCCAATGTCGAAAATGCGTTATAGCCGTCGTGCTGTTTTGAAAGGTGGCGCCGCTGCTGCCACTGCATCCCTCCTGCCTGCGCCCATGGTGTGGGCGCAAGAAATCAAAGATATTAAATTGCGTCAGTTTGGCACGGGCGTGTCCAACCTCAACGATGTGGCCAATAAGGTGAAAGAAGACCTTGGGTTCACCCTTGAGATGACCGCGCTTGATTCCGATAGCGTGACACAGCGCGCAGCGACACAGCCCGACAGTTTCGACATTGCCGACATCGAATACTGGATCTGTAAAAAGGTCTGGCCCACGGGCAACCTTCAGGCGATGGATACCTCCAGAATCGCCAACTACGACAAGATCGTTGGAACGTTCCGGTCTGGTAAACTGACCCCTGAAAGCGTGATTGCACAGGGCACGGCGCCCCACACCGTGGGCTTCACCGATGGTCCGGGTGGCACGACATTCGCCGAGGGCGAAACAGGTTGGATGACCTTGATCCCGACGATTTACAACGCGGACACGCTGGGCATCCGCCCCGACCTGATCGGCCGCCCGATTGAGAGCTGGACCGAGCTGTTGAACCCTGAGTTCAAGGGCAAGGCGTCGATCCTCGATATTTCGTCCATCGGCATCATGGATATGGCGATGGTCTGTGAGGCTATGGGCGAAATCCAATACGGCGATAAGGGCAACATGACCCAAGAGGAGATCAACAAAACATTCGCGATCTTCACCGAAGCCAAGAAAAACGGCCAGTTCCGCGCGTTCTGGAAATCGTTCGACGAGTCTGTCAACCTGATGGCGTCTGGCGAGGTGGTGATCCAGTCCATGTGGTCACCCGCGATTACAGCCGTCAAATCACGCGGCATTCCATGCGTGTATCAACCGCTTAAAGAGGGCTACCGCTCATGGGGTGGCGGCTTGGGTCTGTCTGCGAACCTTTCGGGAATGGAGCTGGACGCGGCATATGACTACATCAACTGGTATTTGTCTGGTTGGGTCGGCGGCTACCTGATGCGTCAGGGCTATTATTCGGCTGTGCCCGAAACCTCCAAAGAGTTCATGTCCGAGAATGAATGGGGCTACTGGTTCGAGGGCAAGGCCGCCACGGGCGACATCACATCGCCCACGGGTGACGTGTTGGCCACGGCGGGCGATGTGCGTGACGGTGGGTCGTTCACGGACCGCATGGGCTCGGTCGCATGCTGGAACTCTGTCATGGACGAAAACCAGTACATGGTCCGCAAATGGAATGAATTCATCGCGGCGTGATGGTCTCGAAACGGGGGTGTGCCCCTCTGCTGTGCGGGCTTTGCGGCCCGCACAGACTTTCGATCCCCTGATACATACCTAAAACGCGCTCGGCGCGATGTGAGGCAGCATGGCCAA
>NZ_CBFHKW010000040.1:0-23619 GCF_965656515.1 Celeribacter marinus | reverse complement strand
CGAGGATCGGTTGTTTGTGCTCGCCTGCGTCACGCGCGCCCGCTCCATCGCGTATTTGGGGGCGCCCGTGCGGGTTTGGCGGCGGCGCGCAGGATCGATTTCGACCACCTCGGAAGGGATCGAGACCCATACTCTCCAAGTGCAGCTGATCGAGAAATGCATGGCTTTGATACGCGCACGCGTCGCGGAGCGCACCTTGCCCAAACGGTATGAAAAGCGCGAGCTGTTCAACACCGTCTCGCGACTGATTTGGGATATGGACATTATCGCTGCGCTGGCCGATCCGCTCGCTGATGAGGCCTATGTTGCGTTGGGGGCGCGGATCACCGCCCTTTTGGGGGATGACAGCTTTGGCAATTCGGTGTTTGACGATGCCATGGTGCGCCGCACATCGCGTGTCGGGATGCGCACAAAGCGTGGACACATACGGCGCGTCGACTTCTTCGAGCTGCACAGCGCGTTGCGCACGGGCGATTTCAATGCAGCCCAGCAGATCCTTGCGCGGCGCGCCCCCCCCTCCGCGCCGCCTATTCCGGTCGCGCCCAAGTTTGCCGCCAAACGCCTCGTCATTCATATCGGTCAACACAAAACCGGATCGACCTATCTTCAGCATCAGTTGATTGCACATCACGCAACACTCAAAACCCACGGCATTTTAGTCCCGAAAACAGGACTGGTGACAGACGATCACGATGACATGCGCCAAGGCGCGATGCCCGGTCATCAAGGACTATTGGCGGCTGTACGCAGCGGCGATGAGCGCGTTTGGGACGCGTTGTGGGACGAAATTCGCAACGCCAAAACACATACAGTTGTTATATCATGCGAGAATATGAGCATGCCCACGGCACATGAGCGCACGGCCATGATAGACGCGCTCATGCAGCGCTTTCGCGGCTTTGGCACCGTGGATGTGGTGGCCTTTCAACGCGACCCCACACGCTATGCGGAATCGTTTTACCGCGAATGGGTGGCGGGCGGGCGGGCCATGGGGGCGCGCAGTTACGCCGAATTTCTCGTCGACTTCGGGGCCGCCCTTTGCGATCTTCCCGCACAACTTGCCCCGTTTGAGGCGGCAACCGGACGGGCGGTTCGCCTAGGCGATTTCGACGCCGCGAGCAGCGGTATCGGGATATGGCCCGCGTTTTGCGCACTTGCCGAATTACCCATTGATCCCGTGACGGAATGCCCCGCGCAAGCAGCCCCCCGCTACACCAGTTTCAGCCGTGAAAGCACTGATTTTCTACGCTTAGTCAACATGTTACAAGGCGATATTCACACCCGAAAACGCACCTTGCGCGGATACTTCGCAACCGCTCCTGATGGCGATCCGACACTGAGCGCCATTGCACCCGAGGCCCGTTTGGCCCTGCTGAACCAATGGATTGATCTGTCCGCGTCATTTGCCGCCGCGCGCGGGTATAGCCCTGACACACAGGCGTGGCGCACCGCGCTGGACCAAGAGGTATGGACCCCGCCCGCCGGCGTCAATCAGGCACAATTGGAGGCGTTGCTTGAGGCAAGTGCATCGGCCCTTCCATCCGTCCCGACACCGATTGACCCGTTGCCTGCGCACACCGAGATGCCACGTGCGATAGCCAAGCGCCGCAGATACCGTATTCGCCCGCGTCCGTGGGTCTACAACGTGCTCGACTGGATCAAACAACGCCGCCCGTTTGGCGACAGGTCGCTCTAAACAGGTTCGATATCGCCAAGTGCGCGGGTGTCGTGGAACTGTTTTTCCCACGCCGCAAACGTGCCCGCCGCAATGGCATCGCGCATCCCTTGCATGATCTCTTGGTAATAATGCAGGTTGTGCCAGGTCAACAGCATCCCCGAAATCATCTCGCCTGCGCGGAACACATGGTGCAGGTAGGCGCGCGAATATTTGGAGCACGCCGGACAGGTGCACGCCTCGTCCAGAGGGCGCGGATCATCGGCGTGACGGGCGTTTTTGATATTGACCACACCACGGCGCGTGAATGCCTGACCCGTTCGACCAGAGCGCGATGGCAACACGCAATCCATCATGTCGACGCCGCGTTTGACCGCGCCCACGATGTCGTCGGGTTTGCCCACGCCCATCAAATAGCGCGGCTTGTCTTGTGGCAATTGATCAGGCGCGTAGTCCAGACAATCGAACATCGCCTCTTGTCCCTCGCCGACGGCCAAACCGCCGATGGCGTAGCCCTCGAACCCGATCTTGGTCAGAGCCTCGGCGCTCTCACCGCGCAGATCTTGTTCCAAACCGCCTTGCTGAATGCCGAATAGCGCATGGCCCGGACGATCACCAAAGGCCTCGCGCGACCGCTCGGCCCACCGCATCGACAGGCGCATGCTTTCGGTGATCCGCGCGCGATCCGCAGGCAATGCGGGGCATTCGTCGAACGCCATCACAATGTCGGAGCCAAGCAAGCGCTGGATTTCCATCGACCGCTCGGGCGTCAATTCGTGCTTGGAGCCGTCGATATGGGAGCGGAACGTCACGCCCTTTTCGGTCAGCTTGCGCAGTTCGGCGAGGCTCATCACCTGAAACCCGCCGCTGTCGGTGAGGATCGGTTTGTCCCAGTTCATGAACTTGTGCAGCCCGCCCAGCCGGTCAATGCGTTCCGCCGTCGGGCGCAGCATGAGGTGGTAGGTATTGCCAAGCAAGATGTCGGCCCCCGTGGCCGCCACGCTTTCGGGCATCATCGCCTTAACCGTTGCGGCCGTGCCCACGGGCATAAAGGCGGGCGTGCGAATGTCACCGCGCGGCGTGGAAATAACGCCCGTGCGGGCTTTGCCATCTGTGGCGGCGAGGGAGAATGAGAATCTTTGTGTCATGCGCCGTGCAATACCGCCAAATTGCCCCGTGGGCCAGAGGGGTGCTTGCGTTCTCTTTGGAGATCTTCACACAAAGGACACAAAACTCTTGTCAGAATCCTTCAAAGGTGAAAATGGGGCGGCTTGGCTTCTCGCAAATGGAAAGACACGGATATGACGGACAAAGCTCCCTTTGCTTTGGGCTGGGAAGAATGGGCAAGCCTGCCCGATCTTGGCCTGCCCGCTCTCAAGGTTAAAGTTGACACAGGCGCGCGCACATCTGCGCTACATGCCTTTGACATTGAGCCGTTTGGTCATGCCTCTGCTCCCAAAGTCCGCGTTAACGTGCATCCCGTGCCTGGCCGCGAGGATATCACCATTTCGTGCTCCGCCGATGTTGTGGATCGCCGCGAAGTCACATCGTCGAATGGCGAGACCGAGTTGCGTTATGTCATCGCGGCAGACATTCAGATGGGTGACACCATTTGGCCCATCGAAGTCACGCTCACAAACCGCATCAACATGGCCTACCGGATGTTGCTTGGCCGTCAGGCAATCACCGAGCAGATGGTTGTGACCCCGTCCGAGAGCTTTTGTCAGCCACAACTCGACAATAGCGTGTATTTCTCGTCGGCCATTCGCGACACAGGCACGGCGCGCGCGCTTCGTATTGCGGTGCTGTCGCGCGAACCCGACAGCTATTCCACCCGCCGCCTTGTTCAAGAGGGCGAAACACGCGGCCACGTAGTCGAAGTGATCGACACCACACGGTGTTACATGGCGATCAACGCGATGGCCCCCGAGATTTACTATGACGGGGCGCGCCTGCCCCGCTATGACGCCGTGATCCCGCGCATTGGCGCGTCCGTGACCTCCTATGGCACCGCCGTCATTCGCCAGTTTGAAACCATCGGGACGTTTTGCGTCAACGGCTCCAGTGGCATCACCCAATCGCGCGACAAATTACAGGCGCATCAGGTGCTTGCGCGCTACCGCATTGGCATGCCGACAACCGCCTTTGCCGCCTCCCCCAAAGACACCGACAACCTGATTGCCTTGGCCGGTCAAGCACCGCTAATCGTTAAATTGTTGGAAAGCACACAAGGGCGCGGTGTCGTTCTGGCCGAGACAAAGAAAGCCGCGCAATCGGTGATCTCCGCGTTTCGCGGGCTCAAGGCCAACTTCCTCGTGCAGCATTTTGTCAAAGAAGCCTCCGGTGAGGATATCCGCTGTGTCGTCGTCGACGGCAAAGTCGTGGCCGCGATCAAACGCACCTCGTCGGGTGGTGATTTTCGCTCAAACCTACACTTGGGCGGCACCGCGACGATTGCCAAGATCAGCAAAGCCGAGCGCGAGGCCGCCGTGCGCTCCGCCAAGGCCTTTGGCCTGCGTCTTGCGGGCGTTGATTTACTGCGCGCCGATGACGGGCCAAAGGTGCTCGAAGTGAACTCTTCCCCTGGTCTTGAGGGCGCGGAAAGGACAACGGGCAAGAACATCGCAGGCCTGCTTTACGATACAATCGAAAAACGTGTACGCCCTGTACCGGCCCGTAAGGCGCGAAAAACACAGTGAAAAATAACGGACGCTGCGTGATAAAACACGCTGCGTCCAAAAGGTCCAAAGGAATGCACCAGCGCCTCTGGACCTCGGCCGCCTAAAAACCTATATCTTTGCTCAGGAATAACGCGAAAGCAGTAGATATGACCGACAGTGACAACCCCGTCGAAGGCACCCCCCTGATCAAACCCTCAAGCACGGATCACCCGCTGCATGAGGCCATAGTCGAGGCCTGCCGCACGGTGTATGACCCTGAAATTCCCGTGAACATCTATGACCTTGGTCTCGTCTATACGATTGAGATCAATGACGAAAACGAGGTCAGCGTGATTATGACCCTCACCGCCGCGGGCTGTCCCGTGGCCGGTGAAATGCCCGGATGGCTGGTCGATGCGATTGAGCCGGTGGCAGGTGTCAAACACGTCGAAGTGGACCTGACATGGGAGCCGCCGTGGGGCATGGAAATGATGTCCGACGAGGCACGGTTGGAATTAGGCTTTATGTAATCCGTCTTGCGGGGCGTTGCCCCGCTTGAGATCATCCGCCCGACACCCTAAGTTAAAGGCGAAGGAGAGATACATGTTTGGCATTCCCGGAAAGCAAGCGGTCAGCATAACTGACAAGGCCGCCATGCAAATCGCAAAACTGATGGAGAAAGACGGCTCCAAAGGGTTGCGCATTGGCGTCAAAAAGGGCGGCTGTGCGGGCATGGAATACACCATGGACTATGTGTCCGATATCGACCCGCTCGATGAGATCGTCGAACAAGCTGGCGCTCGGGTGATGATTGCGCCCATGGCACAGATGTTTTTGTTCGGCACCGAGATTGACTACGAAGTATCCCTTTTGGAAAGCGGCTTTAAATTCCGTAATCCCAATGTAGTGGATGCCTGCGGGTGCGGCGAAAGCATCAAGTTCGATGAAAACATCTCTGCGTTGTCCCTAAAATAATGGCGATCACGGACGAAGAGTTGGCCTTTGCGCTTGAACTGTTCGCCCCGCTTGGTGGGATCACCAAACGCAAGATGATGGGCGGCGCGTCGATCTATTGTGACGGGCAAATCTTTGCGATCCTGTCCGCTGATGGCCGCGTGTTCATCAAAGCCAAAGACGCCCTCGCCGCCGAAATGGCTGCCGAAGGCGCTGAGAAATTCACCATGGAAGACGGGCGAGGCATGCATTACTGGACCCTGCCCGATCGTGCGCTGGATGATCCTGACGCCGCATGTATCTGGGGGCGCAAAGCGCTCGATGCGCTCTAAATTTCGCCCATAGGCCCTAACATTTCAGACCACTAAACCGTGTAGGCTTGACTGTCCGGCTACGACTGCAATGATGCGACAAACCAATGAAAAGGAACGCGACATGGCACGTAAACTGGCCGCAGGAAACTGGAAAATGAACGGGCTACGGGCCTCATTGGCTGAGGCCCGTGCGCTTGCGGATATGTTCCCCACGCCATCCGTTGGTGTTTTACTGTGCCCACCCGCCACCTTGATCGCCCCTATGGCTGATATCCTCAAAGGCAGCAAAGTGCGCATAGGCGGGCAAGACTGCCACGCAAAACCATCAGGCGCCCATACCGGCGACATTTCGGCGGCGGCATTGGTCGACGCGGGTGCAGACTATGTGATCCTTGGCCATTCCGAACGGCGCGCAGATCACGGTGAAACAGATCACACTGTGGCCGAGAAAACTCTGGCGGCCGTTATGGCGGGACTGGCTCCGGTTGTGTGTGTTGGCGAAACCTTGGCCCAACGGGAGGCGGGCGAGACATTGGACGTGATCCGCCACCAGTTGGCGGGCTCCCTGCCCGATGCGTGCGATCTTGATAAACTCGTGATTGCCTATGAACCGGTTTGGGCAATTGGCACGGGCAAAGTGCCGACACTGGATCAAATCGCCGAGGTTCACAACGACATGCGTGCCACGCTTATCGCGCGATTCGGGACGGGCGCGGAGGCGATCCCGCTGCTCTATGGTGGGTCGGTTAAACCATCGAATGCGGCGGAGATTTTCGCAACGTCCAACGTCGACGGCGCTCTTGTGGGGGGCGCGTCTTTGAAAGCTGCGGATTTTGCGGGCATCGTCTCCGCACTGCAAGACGCCTAAAACACACCGCGAAATCCAGTGATGACATTGAGAAAAGAAGGCCGCTCGGCCTTCTTTTTGCGTCTGGAGCCGCTTAGCCGACAGTCACATCGTGGTCATAGAGCCACGCGAACTTATCCACCATTGCCTTGCCAGCGATACGCCCTGCAACCCGTAGCCCCGTGTGGCCGATCATGCGCGCCGCCCCCTTTAGGTGGTAATTGCGGGCATTGGCATTGGCCGCCTCGATAACTTTGATAACCCGTGTGCGACGGCGCGCCTGATAGGCAGGAAGGGCCTGCTCAAGCGGTAGCTTCCCTAAACAATCCGCCAAAACCCATGCATCCTCAAGCGCCATATTGGCCCCCTGCGCCAAGAACGGCAATGTCGGGTGCGCGGCATCTCCGACCAATGCTGTGCGATCCGAATGCCACCGCGCCGCGACGGGATGACGAAACAACCCCCAGCGCGACACGGTTTCAACCCGCGACAACAGCGCTTTGATCCCGGGGCAAAAGTTGGCAAAATGCGTCATCATCTCGACGGGATCACCGGTATGATGCCACCCCTCGTCAGTCCAATCCGCGCGTTCCTCAACCGCAACGATGTTCATCATCGTCCCACCCCGAAGCGGATAGCTGACCACATGGCGCCCTGCCGCCACATGCACCATCGCCGCCGGATCCTCATCACCCAACGCGGGTACGGTGGCGCGCCACGCGGTCTGACCCGTGAAAAACGGCTTGGCTGGGCCGTTGAGCATGGGGCGCACGATCGAATGCAACCCGTCAGCGCCGATCACAATACTATGGCGGGCGGTCGTCCCATCGGCAAATTCAACCGTGACCCCATCGCGGTCGCCATGAAGGGCAGTCACGGCATGCGACACCATCACACGCACATCGACATCGCGCGCGCCCTGATGGAGCAGGTCGATCAAATCCGCGCGGTGGAAGAGCAAAAACGCGGCATCTGGTTTGTGCTTGGCGAAATCAAGGTGGAGGATTTGCGCCCCCATGTATCCATCAATCAGCCGCACACCGGTCGAACGCATCGCATGTGCAGCGGGATCAAGACCCAAACCGCGCAAAACCGCCACACCATTGGGAGTGACTTGCAATCCTGCGCCCACTTCCGTGATTTCGGGAGCCTGTTCGTAGACCGTAACTTGCGCCCCGCGCAAAGCTAAGGCCCGCGCAGTGGCCAATCCAGCAACACCCGCGCCCAAGATCGCAATATTCTGACCGATTAACATCCTTGGGCCTCCTTGAGAACGGGCGTGGCAGTGGCAGACATGGCGAGACGCATGCACGCGCGTCACAACCGAAAAACACCGAAGCTCAGCTCCGGTGTTTGTCATATATTTACGTAAATGTCAGTTGGACGAATTGCCGCGAACCTCAAAATCATAGGCGGGCATCGCGCGTCCGGTCTTATGTGTCGCGGTGCACTTTTTCACGGCGCTCGTGGCGTTCTTGCGCCTCAAGGGTCATCGTCGCAATGGGACGTGCATCCAGACGTTTGAGCGAGATTTGCTCTCCGGTCTTTTCGCAATAGCCAAACTCGCCCTCGTCGATACGGCGCAACGCCGCCTCAATCTTGGTCACAAGTTTGCGCTGACGGTCACGGGTGCGAAGCTCCAAAGCGCGGTCAGTCTCTTCGGAGGCGCGATCGGCAACATCGGGGATATTGCGTGTGCCGTCTTGTAGACCCTCGATCGTGTGACGCCCGTCATCAAGCAGCTCCAAACGCCATGCTTCAAGCTTACGGCGGAAGTATTCGAGTTGGCGGTCATTCATAAATGGTTCGTCCTCAGCGGGACGATAGTCATCAGGCAGGAAAAGTTCGGCCTTCATCTTACTCACCTCTTTAACGTCAGAGACGGTCTCATCAAATGGATTTGTCATATCGCCGCCTCCTAATCGCCGCCCGTCTACTCTGTTTTGTTAAGGATGTCACTACATGATGTCCCTCCCATTGAACCTTTAGATAGCACTGGTATGATGAACGCCGAATTGGACCTCAAATCAAATCCGTAAGGCCATATTTTGCCATGAAATTCTCATCTACTGCGCACTATATTGCGCCTGCCGACCTCACCGTTGCCGTAAACGCCGCGATTGCACTTGAGCGCCCATTATTGGTTAAGGGCGAGCCTGGAACAGGCAAAACCGAACTGGCGCGACAAGTGGCCCAATCGCTTGGCATGCAGATGGTCGAATGGTCGATCAAGTCGACAACCCGCGCCCAGCAGGGCCTTTATGATTATGATGCCGTGTCGCGTCTGCGCGATAGCCAGTTGGGCGATCCACGGGTTGAAGATGTGTCCAACTACATCCGCAAGGGCAAGCTATGGCATGCGTTCGAGAGTGACGAGCGGGTTGTGTTGCTGATCGATGAGATCGACAAAGCCGACATCGAGTTTCCCAACGACCTGTTACAAGAACTCGATAAGATGGAATTTCACGTCTACGAGACGGGCGAAATGGTCCGCGCCAAACATCGCCCCGTGATTATCATCACCTCCAACAACGAAAAAGAATTACCAGATGCGTTTTTGCGCCGCTGTTTCTTTCACTACATCCGCTTTCCTGACGAGGGCGTGATGCGCCAGATCGTCGATGTGCATTTCCCCCAGATCAAAGAACGCCTGTTGGCCACCGCCCTTACCCAGTTCTATGAGATCCGCGACACCCAAGGGCTTAAGAAAAAGCCATCGACCTCCGAAGTGCTCGATTGGCTCAAACTGTTGTTGGCCGAGGATCTCACCCCCGAAGATCTCAAACGTGACGGGGTGAATGCGCTGCCCAAACTGCACGGCGCGCTGCTCAAGAACGAACAGGATGTGGCTCTGTTTGAGCGTCTTGCGTTTATCGCGCGGGGTCAAAGGTGATCTGCACAGCCCTTGATCGCAATTTCCCACGGCGCAGTGGATGACACGGGCGCGCGACACGTCTACCAAATGACCCAAGACATCAACCACACCACTCGCGCCCGATCGGGCCGCATTGGCACCAAGACCTCTTTCATCACATATGCGCGGGCGACCTGATGCTTCATGTTCTCACTCACGACATTCTACCCGTGTTCTCAATGTTGGCTCTCGGGTTTGTGTTGGGGCGTCTGGGTAAGGTCAGCTTTGACGAGGCGCGCACGGTCAATCGTGTCGCCTTTATCGTGCTGCAACCTGCGTTGATCTTTCCGCTCATGGCCACGCTGTCTATTGCGCAATTCGAGCTGCGCACCATGGCTCTCTATGCCCTATGCCAAGCGGTGCTGTTCATTATCGGCTACCTTGTCGCGCGTCATGTGTTCAAACGCGACCACCTCGAGGCGTGGCTGCTGGGGATGACGGTGATTTTCGTCAACTCGCTTTTGTATATCCTGCCCATATCGGTGTTGATCTATGGCGAGGGTGGCGCGACCCTACCCATCACGGCGATTGTGGCATGGGACACCGCGTTTTCCTTTGCGTTTTTCATTATCACAACGGATGTGATGGCGGGTGGGACGTCTGCCATTGCCTCGGCCAAACGCGTGGCCCTCAATCCTGTGCTTTTGGCCATCACGATCGGGATCGCGGTAAATGTCTCGAGCATGGGTGTGCCCACCCCGCTGCTCACCGCAATGCATTTCGCGGGACCGGCTGCGGCTCCCCTCACATTATTCGCGCTTGGCGTGATCCTATCGGGGCATTCCGTTATTCCCTCGCCCACGGTGGCGGGCATATCGGCGCTCAAACTGATAGGTTTTCCCGCCTTGGTCTTTGCCGCACTGAGCGTCTTTCCCACACAGTCGGGTCAATGGCACACGCTCTATGTGCTTGGGGCTGCAGGTCCATCGGGGGCGATGGCGTTTTCACTCGCCATGCTGCACGGCATTCGCACCGATGCGATTGCGCCAGTGATTATCTGGACCTCTGTGCTGTCTTTGGTGTCCCTCGCGGTTTTGGCCTAAGGATGCAGCATTTGGCGTCTTGAACCTGCTGGCATTTGCCCCTGCAGGTTTCTACACTCCCTCAACGCTGCCGCAACTCCCCAACGAGGCCGAGCATGTCCCTAACGTCCACACTCACGCCCCATCCCCATAAGGCCTACCGTGCAATTGGCGCGGGCCTTATGGCTCTGATCCTTGTGGGCTGTGGTGCACCAGAGATGCGCCCCCAGCGCGATCAAGCCGTGAGCACCCCGCTACAGGTAAGCGCCGTTCGTTCGGATTTGCCGCCGATGAAACGTTTCAACACCGCGCCTGTGACAGCACCCACCCGCTCAAATGTCCAAATGGCCCAAGATTTCATGGACCTGTCCTTTCGCTTGGAAACCGGTGCCACGCTGCCGGTGTTCTCACGGTTTGAGGGGCCACTGTCGATCCGTGTCACCGGCGCGCAAGTCCCCCCGTCCCTAAACGCCGATTTAGGCGACTTGCTTGAGCGCCTCAAACGCGAAGCGGGCCTTGGCATCACATTGGTTGGTCGCACATCACCCGCTGCGATCACGATCGAACTGGTCCCTGCCACGGCATTTCGCAGACGTGCGCCGAACACCGCGTGCATCGCCGCCCCCAATGTCTCGAGTTGGGCCGAGTTTCGCACGGCCCGTCACGTGAGTTGGACCACCGTGACCACCCGCACCCGTGCCGCGATCTTCATCCCTACTGGCGGCGCACCACAAGAGGTCCGCGACTGCCTCCACGAGGAGCTGGCCCAAGCGCTCGGCCCGCTCAACGACCTGTTCCGCCTGCCCGACAGCGTGTTCAACGATGACAACTTTCATTCCGTTCTCACGGGCTTTGACATGTTGATGCTGCGGGCCACCTATGCGCCTGAACTGCGCTCGGGATTGACGCGCGCACAGGTTGCCGCCCTGATCACGCCCTTGCTCGACCGCCTCAACCCCTCGGGGCGCGGTGGCGGACTGGCCCGCTTGGATGACACGCCTGGCGACTGGATGACCCATATTACCCGTGCAATGGACGGCGGCGCGCTATCATCGCGGCGCACCGCAGCCGCACGCGCCATGCTCATCGCGCAAAATCGTGGGTGGCGTGATACCCGCGCAGGGCTGTCCTACTACCTGTTTGGTCGCCTGCAACAAGGACAAGATACCACGGCGGCGCGCACCGCATTGGCGCAAGCGCGCAGTCTCTTTGCAGGCACGTCGCTCACGGATATTGCCGCCGCACATGCGACCTTGCAACTGGCCGCCGTCGACCTTGTTCGGGGTGACTATCCAACCGCGCTCGCACAGCTTGACCCCGCCATCGCCACCGCAACCCGCGCTCAAAACGCCGCTCTGCTGTCATCCTTGATGCTGACCAAGGCCGAGCTACTTTCACGCATGGGCAGAGCGGGCGAAGCGCGCGCCGTGCGGCTCGACAGTTTGGGATGGGCGCGTTATGGGTTCGGATCAGATCGTGACGTGAATGCGCACATCGCAGACATTCAGGCCCTCGCCAGATAACATGACACTCACACGCGCATGTACTTTGGCGCGATGAACAAACCCCGCTCAATAAGGAGCCAGATATGATCGTAATCGTTCTTTCCATCATCGGTGCCATTCTCGGGTGGCGCAGCGCCACCAAACGCGAAGGCGACCGTATGGACAAACTGCAATATGGGGCGGCGTATTTTCTGGCCTTTGCCGTTGCGGGCATAATTATAACCGTCATCGTCGACCGCTTTATCTAGAGCAACGCGCAATGTTCCTGCCGTTTTTCGAGTGCTTGCGGCGCGAAGGCATCCCTGTGAGCTTACGCGAATACCTTGCGTTTCTTGAGGGCATGCAGGCGGGACTTGTCACGTATGATCTTGACGGATTTTACTATTTCGCCCGCGCCACCATGGTCAAGGACGAGCGCAATCTCGACAAATTTGATCGCGCTTTTTCATATTCTTTTGAGGGACTTGAAGAGCTAAGCTCGCGTGACGTCCTAAGTGCGCTTGATCTCCCTGAGGACTGGTTGCGCCGTGAGGCCGAAAAGTTTCTGTCACCCGAAGAGCTTGACGAGATCGAGCGCTTGGGCGGGTTCGACAAACTCATGGAGACCCTCAAGCAGCGCCTCAATGAGCAAAGCGGGCGGCATGAGGGCGGCAGCAAATGGATCGGCACCGGCGGCACATCGCCGTTTGGAGCCTACGGGTCCAACCCCGAGGGCGTGCGCATCGGCCAAGACCGCTCACGCCATGGCCGCGCGGTCAAAGTCTGGGACAAGCGTGACTTTAAAAATCTCGATGACACCGTAGAGCTGGGCACCCGCAACATCAAAGTGGCGATGAAACGTCTGCGCAAATGGGCGCGTGACGGAGCACATGAGGAATTGGACCTTGATGGCACAATCCGCGCCACCGCAGAACACGGATACCTCGACGTCAAAACCCGCCCCGAGCGGCGCAATGCGGTCAAAGTGCTTATGTTCTTTGATGTTGGCGGCTCCATGGACGGGCACATAAAAATCGTCGAGGAGCTGTTTTCAGCCGCCCGCACAGAGTTCAAGCACCTCGAATACTACTACTTTCACAACTGCCTGTATGAGGGGGTGTGGCGCGACAATGCACGGCGGTGGGAGGCGCAAATCCCCACCCGCGAAGTGTTCAATACCTTCGGAAAAGACTACAAAGTGATCTTTGTCGGGGACGCCTCAATGAGCCCTTACGAGATCGCCATGCGCGGTGGCGCAAACGAACACTGGAACGACGAATCCGGTGCCACATGGCTAGAGCGTGCACGCGAGACATGGCCCGACCATCTGTGGCTCAACCCCGTCCCCGAACATCACTGGGGCTACACACAGTCCATCACCATGATCCGTAATATTTTTGAGGGCCGCATGGTGCCGATGACCCTTGAGGGACTAGAACGCGGGTTTAAAATGCTCGGGAAATAGCATTTACTGCGATGCACCACCGCCCCGCTCACGTCAGCATTATATGAGATAGCCAAAATCATGATTGCACATATCAAACGTCTTTGGGCCGCAGCGCCCCTTGCCACCGCCGCGGTTTTCGCAGCGTCCGTATTGGCGTTGTTTTTTGTGATCCGCTTGAGTGTTGCCATGCTGTTGTGGGGCAATAGTGACCACCACGAAAAAGAGATCGAGGCGTGGATGACCCCCGGATTCATTTCCCATGCGTTCAAAGTCCCGCGTGGGATCATTCTGGAAGCCGTGGACGCGCCCGTGCCGCCCCCTGCAGGGCCTATGAACCTCGATGAAATTGCCGACTACCGTGGCGTTCCGGTCACCACGCTTTTGGACGCTGCGCGCAGTGCAGTCGACGGTTTTCATGCCGCCCGCACAGACGGGGCGGCGCATGACCGATAGCATATTTGATGCCGTCATCGCCTATGGCATTTGGGGCGTCATGCTCTCCTCGTTCTTGTCGTGTCTGTTGATCCCGATCCCGACCTCGTTGATGATGTTGGCTGCGGGTGCTTTGGCCGCATCTGGTGATCTGGACCTTGCACCTCTTATTGCGGCCACGTTTTTTGGCGCTGTTATGGGCGATCAAACGGGGTTCTGTATCGGACGGACAGGCGGCGCGCGGGTTCTGGCGCGTTTGAGCGCGCGCTCCCCCGCACGCAAAGCGGTGATTGCCCGCGCTGAGGCGTTGGTTGAAAAACGTGGCGGTGTTGGTGTGTTTTTCTCGACATGGGCGGTAGCCCCACTTGGCCCCTACGTGAACATTGCCGCGGGAGCCGCGCGTTTGCCATGGATCCGCTTTACCGTGGCGGACATTATGGGTGAACTGATTTGGGTGAACGTCTACGTCTGGACCGGGTATGTCTTTGCGAGCAATATCACCGAAGTCAGCACGTTGATGTCGGATGTGATCGGTCTGCTGGTGGCAACCGTTGTTGCCGCAGTTGCGCTTTTCTGGGCCAAGGGTGTGCTAAAGGCGCAAAAAAACAAGCGCGGCTAAATCACCCCTTTTCACAGCGCCCCCGCGCCCCCATATTCAGCCTATGTTGAAGTTCACGCCCATCCTTTTGGCCGTTGTGTATGCGCTCGTCATGTACCGGTTTTCGGTCTGGCGCACCACGCGCGAGTTAAACGAGAAATCCGCCGAACTGGCGGACGCTCAATTGCGCCCCGTGTTTGCACGTTTGGCAACGGCGCTCGATCTGCCAAAGGTCAAGGTGCATCTTTATGACATCGAACCCGTCAACGGGTTGGCAGCGCCTGATGGGCGGGTGTTCATTACGCGCGGGTTCTATCAAAAATTCCGTCAGGGCGAAATCACAGCCGAGGAAATGGCCTCTGTGATTGCCCATGAGTTGGGCCATGTCGCCTTGGGCCATTCACGCCGCCGCATGATCGACTTTTCGGGTCAAAATGCGATCCGCACCGCGTTGGCTATGGTTTTGGGACGGTTTTTACCCGGAATAGGCACGTATATCGCCAATGCTATCGGATCCCTGTTGGCCGCGCGCCTATCGCGCCAAGATGAATATGAGGCGGACGCCTATGCCTCCGCATTGATGGTCAAAGCCGGATTTGGCACCGCGCCACAAAAGTCTCTGTTTGTGAAACTGAGCACCCTGACGGGGGCGGGTGGTTCCAAAACGCCCGCATGGTTCACAAGCCACCCCAAATCAGAAGACCGCATCAAAGCAATAGAAGCGAATGAGGCCAAATGGGGCGTCTAGGCGGTTAGCGCCTTGCCTAGTTTTGGCAAACGCGCCTTTTTGAGCAAAGCACGCATGTCCCACGGTTGACCCGAAAGACGCTCCGCCGTTTGGCGCACTTGCTCGACAGCCTGCGCCACATCCTCGGGGTGGTGGCTCCAGATTTCCCACAAAAATCCGTCCGGATCGCGGCGCTCTACGCCCTCTTCGGCAAGGACATGTCGGGGGAAATCTTTGGCATTCATGGTCAACAGAATGTCCGCACTGCCCTTAATGGCTGCGGCTAAAACGTGAATGTCGTTTTCGTCGCTCAGATAAAGACCGCGCTCCAATCCCTCATATTGCGAGACAGAGGATGCGGGCCACGCGGCGCGGACAAGCGCCACTTCGCCGCGCGCTTGCGCTTCGCCCGTGGGGCCAATTTTGCGGGCAGCACGCGCCCACTCTTCGAGAATGCGGTCCGACCAAAGGGGGGTAAAATGCCCTTTGGCCGCAACCGATAACAACACTTCGCGCATCACCGTTGGGTAAAGCACACAAGCGTCGAGTAGAACTTTCACGGCATCAGCCGGTAGAACAACGCCTTGAGGTAGCCACTTTCGGCCAGTTGCGGCATCAACGGATGATCGGCACCGGCAAACCCGGTATGGATCAGTTGTGCAGAGCGCGCTGCGCGACCGATGCCACGGTTACATGCGCCGCGAAACGTATCGAGATCAGCCGCATGTGAACACGAGCACAGACCAAGATATCCGCCCTCTTTGACCAAAGGTGCAGCCATCCGCGCGACGCGCTCATAGGCCCGCAGACCTTTTTCAACGGTATTCTTGGACGGCGCAAACGCGGGGGGATCACAGATCACCACGTCAAACAGCTCACCCTCTTCGCGCAGGGCCGCCATAACGTCAAAGGCATCGCCTTTGCGGGTGACAAACCGATCGGACGCGCCCATCGCATCCGCACCCTGCTCAGCCAAGGCCAATGCAGATGCAGAACTATCAACCGAGACGGCTTGCGCGGCACCGCTCGCAAGCGACGCCAAGGCAAAACCACCCACATGCGAGAACACGTCCAAAACGCGCTTGCCGTTGACCAGACGCTGTGTGAACGCTTGGTTCGGGCGCTGGTCGTAGAACAGGCCTGTCTTTTGACCGCCCATGATATCGGCCATGTAAGTGGCCCCGTTCATCAACACCGGAATTGCGGCGTCGACACTGCCCATGAGAATATCGGTCTTTTCCTCAAGCCCCTCAAGGGAACGCGCCCGACCTGTGCCGTTCATCACCACCGTGCGCAGGCCCGCCACTTTGGCAAGGGCCGCGCACAACGGCTCGATCATCACATCGGCCCATGCGGCGTTGGGTTGAACCACTGCCGTGTCACCAAAGCGGTCGATCACTACACCCGGCAGGCCATCGGCCTCGGCATGGACCAAACGGTAGAACGGTTGATCAAACATCGTCTGACGGTGGGCAAGCGCCACGCTCAGGCGGGCTTCGAACCACGTTTGATCAATCACCGCGTCAGGGTCACGGTCAAGAACCCGCGCCACAATGCGCGAATTCGGATTTACGGCCACAAGGGCAAGAAACCGGCGTTCTTCATCCTCGAGGCGCGCAATGCTGCCTGCGGGAATTGATTTCGTGCGGCGGTCCATCACCAGTTCGTTGTCATACACCCAAGGCGCGCCGTGGCGGATCGCACGTGCGTTTGATTTGGGCTTGAGACGAATGGTGGAAAAAGAAGAAGAGGGATGCGTCATGCGTCCCTCTTATCTTTGTCTATCGACGTCCGAAAGGGGCAGTCGCCCCGTTTGGCTATGTTTCGACAGAATAACTGTCCGAATTAGGCCAGTTTGCCGTTAACAGTCGCTTTTGCGGCGAAACGTGCGCGCACCCATGTTGCGATTGCTTTGCCCATGTTGCGTGCAGCTTCGGCGCGCAGAGCGTGTGCTTTTTGTTCGATGTCAGCGAGAGAGACGTATTTGGTATTTTCCATCGGTGTAATCCTTTTGGTCCGTTGGTTTCATGTTGGCATCGGGTGGGGCATCGTTGCGTTGTCTGCTTTGGCGTCCCGCCGTCTGTCCGTTGAATTCAACATAGGTCACACGTTCTGACACAACCAGTGACAGTTACGAATGCCCGCTATGCACCTGCAGCATCGCTCTTTACAAAAACGCAACACTCTTTCTGCGGCGCGGCATATTCATAGAGCGCACGCGGCCTCACGCGCCCTTTTCAAAACCCGATTGAACGGTGCGCAACTGTCGCAGTCATAGGAATGGACATCACCGACCAAATGATGTAGTTAGCGCTAACAAGTTATGGTTTAGCGCTAACATATCATATATAGACGGAACGGGGAGAAATATGCGCGAACTCCTGTTCTGCGCTGAACCAACCCCGATTTCGCTGCGCAACCGTTTTAAAAGCAACATAAAGGCCCAGACATGTCGCTCAATGCTACCATCGCCGCCGTCACTCAACGCATCATCGACCGCTCCCGCCCCACCCGCGAGACCTACCTCGCTCGGATGACACAAGCGGCAGAAGACGGCCCCGTGCGTGCGCATCTCACCTGCGGCAACCAAGCACACGCCTACGCAGCAATGGGCGAGGACAAAGCGTCACTGGCGGGCGGACGCGCGCCCAACCTTGGCATCATCACCGCCTACAACGACATGCTATCGGCACATAAACCGTTTGAGAGCTATCCCGACCTGATCCGCGCTGCGGCACGCGAAAGCGGCGGAACAGCGCAAGTTGCGGGCGGCGTACCCGCGATGTGTGATGGCGTCACCCAAGGACAGCCGGGCATGGAGTTGTCGCTATTCTCGCGCGACACGATTGCACTCGCGGCCTCTGTCGGCCTATCACACAATTGTTTTGACGCCGCCTTGTACCTTGGGGTCTGCGACAAGATCGTACCGGGGTTGGTGATGGCCGCCGCCACGTTTGGCCATATCCCATCGGTCTTCGTGCCTGCGGGTCCAATGGCCTCGGGTCTGCCAAACGATGAAAAGGCCAAGGTCCGTCAACAATTCGCCACGGGCGAAGTGGGCCGCGACAAGTTGATGGAGGCCGAAATGGCCTCGTATCACGGCATCGGCACCTGCACCTTTTACGGCACCGCCAACACCAACCAGATGCTGATGGAGATCATGGGTCTGCACCTGCCGGGGGCGTCCTTTGTGAACCCAGAGACGGATTTGCGCGATGCGCTGACCAAAGCGGCCGCCAAACGCGCGATGGAGATCACCGCTCTTGGCAATGATTTCCGCCCTGCGGGTCACATTCTGGATGAGAAAGCCTTTGTGAACGGGCTTGTTGGCCTGATGGCCACGGGCGGCTCCACCAACCTTGTGTTGCACCTGCCCGCCATGGCGCGTGCGGCGGGGATCATCCTTGATCTGCAAGATTTCTCCGATATTTCCGAAGTCACCCCGCTGATGGCCAAGGTCTATCCAAACGGATTGGCCGATGTGAACCATTTCCACGCTGCGGGCGGGCTGGGCTATATGATCGGCGAATTGCTGGGCGCAGGTCTCTTGCATGAGGATGTCAAAACCATCGCCGGTGACGGGCTTGGCCTGTATACCAAAGAGCCGAAACTCAAGAACGGCGAGATTGTATTCGAAGAGGGCACCACGGTTAGCCTGAACGACAAAATCCTGCGCCCTGTCGCGGATGCGTTCCAGACAACGGGCGGCCTAAAAGAGTTGAAAGGCAACATCGGGCGTGGCGTGATGAAAGTCTCCGCCGTGGCGCCAGAGCGGCGCATCGTCGAGGCGAAAGCCCGCGTGTTCCATGATCAGCGCGATGTCAAACCCGCCTTCCAAGCGGGGGAATTTACCGAGGACACGGTTGTGGTTGTCCGGTTCCAAGGGCCACGTGCCAACGGGATGCCCGAGCTGCACTCGCTCACGCCCACGCTAGCCGTGTTGCAAGATCGCGGGTTGAAAATTGCACTTGTCACTGACGGGCGCATGTCGGGTGCATCGGGCAAAGTCCCCGCTTGTATCCACGTCTCACCCGAGGCTCTCGCAGGCGGCGCGATTGCCAAAATCCGTGACGGCGACATGGTGCGCGTCGATGCCGTGGCCGGCACGCTCGAAGTGCTCGAAGAGGGGTTTGATGCTCGCGAGCCCGCGACTGCCGATCTGTCCGCAAATGCATTTGGCATTGGCCGCGAGTTGTTCGACATCTTCCGCCAGAACGCGGGCAACGCCACCGAAGGCGCGGCCTCCATCCTGTGACAACGCCCTGTGCACCCTCACCGATCCTGTTTTACCACGGATTGCCCGGTGCGCCGTCTGATCGTACGCTCTTGTCAACCACCGCCCCGACCGAGGCGGTGGATTGGCTGGCCGCATTGCACACAGATGCGCCGTTCGAGACTGCCATTTGCGCACAATTCGAGCGGCTCACACAGGACCGCGACCCTGTTCATTTGATCGGTTTCTCCCTTGGGGCGATGGCCGTTTTAACACTTGCGGCCCGCCATCCCACGCGTGTTTCCCGTGTCACGCTCATTTCCCCCGCAGGTCCATGGGCGGACGGCGCGTTTGCCGATCAAATGGCGGGCGCGCCCGTCTTTCGCGCGGCGCGCCGCTCACGAACACGCCTGACCCTCTTGGCTGTCGCACAGATGACGTCGCTGCGCTTTGCCCCCGATCTATTCCTGCGCACAGTGTTCAAATCAGCACATAGCACTGAACGCGCCCTGATCGCTATGCCTGCTCTGCGTATACATATTGTCGGTGGCTACGCGCGGATGTTTGCCACCCATTTGCACGCCTATGTGCGCGCCCTGCGCCATTATGCCTGTGCATGGACCCCAACCACCCTGCCCGCGCATATCCCCGTTGCACTCATTCAGGGCACCAAAGACACATGGACACCACCGGATATGGCGCGTGATCTTGCCGCGCGCCTTGGCCCCCAGACCCATCTGACATGGATCGATGATGCGGGGCATTATGGCGCGCTCACCGCGCTCACAGACGGGCCGATGCCTGCGTGAGCCGTGATCGTGCCCCCTTGACCCAGACGCCCCTTTGGGGTTGTTAGGGCTAACAGTTCCCCATTTGCGCGAAAGGATCCGCCATGACCCCGCAGGACGCCAGTCTGAAAGCCGCCGAAGTTTGTGCGCTCGCCCCCGTTGTTCCCGTTCTCGTGGTCAACGATGTGGCACATGCCCGCCCGCTTGCCGAGGCGCTTGTCGCCGGTGGCCTGCCCGCTCTTGAGGTCACATTGCGCACGCCCTGCGCGCTTGACGTGATCCGCGAGATGGCAAAGGTTGAGGGCGGCGTTGTGGGTGCAGGCACGTTGCTGACCCCCGCCGATGTCACCGCCGCGATTGCTGCGGGCGCTAAGTTTGGCGTCTCCCCAGGTGTCACAGACATGCTACTGGACGCGTGCGAGGCGCAAGACCTGCCGCTTTTGGCGGGCACCTCCACGGCGTCTGATGTCATGAAACTGCTTGAGCGCGGATATACCGTTGCCAAGTTCTTTCCCGCCGAGGCCAATGGCGGCGCACCTGCGCTCAAAGCCATCGGTGGACCACTGCCACAGATGAAGTTTTGCCCAACGGGCGGCATTTCACTGAAGAACGCCAATGATTACCTTAGCTTGTCCAACACGCTATGCGTGGGCGGCTCTTGGGTGGCCCCAAACGATCTGGTCGTCAAAGGCGATTGGAAAGCGATTGAGGAACTGGCCCGCGAGGCCGCAAGCCTGTCGCGCTAATCTATATCGGACCTATCGACACAAAACGGGCGCTGTTATCAGCGCCCGTTTTTATATGCTGATGTTAGACACCGCGCCGCGCGCGAGAGCCGCCACGCCGCCCGTGTGGGCCATGCAGCTTGCCCAATCCATCCGTCAAGACAAGCGTCATCGGATGATCCGCCATGCCGCGCCCGCCGTAGACTGCCAACAGGCGACGAATGGCAATGGATGGCTCAAGCTTCGGATCGAGCTTGATGGCCCAGTCGAGAAATATCGACCGTGCCTCGGACAGGCCCAACCCCTCAATCCGGTAGGATTCACGGATCAATCCACCGGGATCAAGATCAGGGTCAACATCAAGACGCTCAGACATGCGGGCACTTTCTATGAGGGTGGCACACAAAACTTACATGCACCTTAGCGCAGATAGTACGCGCTACGCGGGTGGGCAAGGGGCAGCACGCGCAAGGATCGTATCAAGCATCTGTGCGGCCGCTTCACAGGTTGTGGCAACCTCGCGCGCCAAATCATCCATCGTCTCAACGGCATTGGAGCGACACAGGAACGCGCGCCCGCCCTCGCCCACAGCATCCGGATCAAGCATCCCACCCGTCAAAAGCCGCGCCGCCGATTGCAACTGCCACGTCATGCGGTAGGCCGCGCTCAACGCCATAGCCTCGCTGTGTGTCAACCATCCCAAATCAGCCCCTGCACCGAGTTGCGCATAGATGTTTTGTGCGGGCGTTCCCGACAAAAGAGCGGCTGTCTCTGCGACCAGTTCGATGTCCATCATCCGACCGCGACCGTTTTTAGGATCCCATGTCGCGCCTGGTTTTGCCTCGGTGAGGCGGCGGCGCATATCTTGGGTGTCGCGGCGTATGTCCATCTCCGCTTTAGGCCGAGACAATAAGGTGGTGCGAAACGCCTCCACATCCGCCATCAACGCGGCCTCGCCCGCCACAGGTGTGGCGCGGGTCAAGGCCAGATGCTCCCACACCCACGCTTGGGTCTCTTGGTAGCTTTTGAACGCATCAAGGGAGGTCGCAACCGGCCCTTGTTTGCCCGATGGGCGCAACCGCATATCCACCTCGTACAGCCGCCCCTCAGAGGTTTGTGCAGTAATCGCGGTGATCAAAGCTTGGGTGAAGCGCGCGTAATACGTCCTTGATTGCAAAGGACGCCGACCCTCGGAGGCCTCAACTCCAGCGGCATCATAGATCACGATCATATCCAAATCGGAGGCCGCCGTCAGACGTCCCGCGCCGAGCGAGCCCATGCCCAAAACCATCGCGCCACGCCCCGGCGCCTCACCGTGTTTGCGTGCGAATTCGGCCACCACACAGGGATATAAAACGGCCACAGATGCACGCGCTAATGCCGCATATTGCCCACCTGCCTCATCCGCGGTGATCAGTCCACGCAACTGATGCACACCAATGCGAAAATGCCATTCCTTGGCCCAACGGCGCGAGGCGTTCAGTTGGTTTTCGTAGTCGTCTATACGCGCCAATTGGCGCGCCAAATCAGCCTCCAATGCGGACGGCTCGGGCCAAGGCGCAAAGAAATCCCCCCCGATAACAGCGTCCAACACATCCGCATTGCGTGAGAGATACTGTGCCAGATGCGGGGCCACCGACACGATATCGAGAAACAGATCCACCAGTGGCGGATTGGCCTCAAACAACGAGAACACCTGTACCCCTGCGGGCAATTGCTTGAGAAACCCGTCAAAATGGGTGAGCGCCTCGACGGGGCGGTCAAGCTTTTGCACCCGTGCCAAAAGGTCGGGCTTCAGACGGTCAAAAATCTCTTGGGCGCGCTCGGAGCGCAAGGAGGGATAGGTTGACCACCGCGCCGTGATCTCGCGCAATTCGTGCGGCAACTCTGGCGCTTGCACAGTGTCGGAGGGTGCAAAGAACTCTTCGGTGAGCGCATGCACCCGCTCACAACGCTGTGCAATATCAGCGCGCATAGCATCCGTATCCGCCCCCATCAACGCGGCCAGCCGGTCAAATTCGAGCGGCGTGACAGGTAAGCTATGGGTTTGCTGGTCGCGCAGCATTTGCAACCTGTGTTCCACTTCGCGGTGGGCCGTGTAGTCGTCGGTCAGCGTGCGCGCCACATCCGCCTCGACCCATCCCTTTTGCGCCAATGCCCCAAGCGCCTCAACCGTGCCACGCATCCGCAAGTCAGGGTCGCGCCCACCCGCGATCAACTGACGGGTTTGGGCAAAAAACTCGATCTCGCGGATACCGCCCAGCCCCAGCTTCATGTTGTGACCCTCAAGGGCAAACGCACCGCCAAGCCCCTTATGCTGTCGAATTTTCAACCGCATATCGTGGGTTTCCTGAATGGCGTGGAAATCAAGATGCTTGCGCCAAACGAAGGGTGTCAAATGCTCCAAGAACCGCGTGCCTGCCGCAATGTCGCCGGATGCGGCGCGGGCCTTGATAAAGGCGGCGCGCTCCCATGTGCGCCCCACGCTTTCGTAATACCGCTCGGCGGCATCCATCGCGAAACAAACGGGTGTGACACTGGGGTCGGGACGCAGACGCAAATCCGTGCGAAAAACATACCCCTCGCCCGTCAAATCCGACAAGGACGCCATCGCGCGGCGGGTTGCACGGATATAGGCGGCGCGCGCCTCCATCTGATCCGCCCCGTCAAAGCGGGTCTCATCAAACAAACAGATCAGGTCAATATCGGAGGAGTAATTCAGCTCCCCCGCCCCTTGCTTGCCCATGGCCAGTGCGACAACACCCCCGCATGTCTCGATATCATCCGCATTCTGTCCCGGCACTTTGCCACGGGTAATC
>NZ_CBFHKW010000039.1:20409-24430 GCF_965656515.1 Celeribacter marinus | reverse complement strand
CGCCGCGAACCGACTGAGGGCGCATATGGGTCGGCCAGATAGCGTGACCGCCAGCCTTTTGGCAGGACAAGTCCCGCCATCTCCGCCTTATCAAGCATCCACACAAGCGTGGTATTCGACAATTTGCGGGCGGGGACGTAGCCGCTCAACTGCCCGCCGACATCGCCGTGCGTGCCGCGAAACCACATCTGTTGGAGGTGTTGATCGGGCATGTCCGGATTTGTCTCGAACATCACAGGGGCATAGGCACCACGGCTCTCGTGCGCGGACAGGGCATGATAGACGAACTTTGCACTGCGCGGCGGATAGAGGTCGTGAAAGGCGTGAAACACCGAGCTAAGCCGCCAGATCACCGGAAACTGTAGGCCAACGGCCGCAACAGTGTCCCACACGCCCAAGAATTCTATTGGTGTCGTGTCGTGACAATACGCAGCGCGAAACGCCTGTGACGGGGCCAGCGTTGGACCCGTTTGGTAGTGTCGATAGGCGATCGTAACATTTTGTTCGGTGGCATGCTGGGCCTTGATCAGGCCGACTTTGTCGATGAAGCCCGCAAGCGAGCGCACGGCGTAGGCTCCGCGCGAGTAGCCCATCAGATAGATCCGGTCACCGGGATGATAGCGCGAGGCAAGCGCGCCATAGACGCGTTTGATCTGCTTGTTGATCCCACGGCCCTCGATGACGTCACGCGCGTCGCGCCATGTTTTCATCTGGATGCCCGCCTCATAGCGCACGATCATGTTGGCCTCATCGGTGGCTTGCGTGGCCAGTCGATACGTTAAGCCCGCGTTGGTCTCGAATCCCTCCTCAAGCGAGGACATCGTGCCATCGAGAATGATTAGATGTGTGACAGGGCCACGCGCACGTGCCGCACCCGAAACACGGATGCGTGGACGGATCGAAAAGAGTTGGCGAAAGCGTTGAAGAAGCGCGTTACTGTGCGGCAAATTTCTCGCTTTCTTTAGCGCCGTTCACCGCGCGCCAGACCTTTTGCGGTGTGAACGGCATGTCGATGCGGCGCACACCAAGCGGCCAAAGCGTATCCGCCACGGCGTTGGCCACGGCGGCCAGAGCGCCCACGGTGCCCGCTTCACCGCAGCCTTTCATCCCCATAACGTTATGGGTCGAGGGCACGGGTTCGGAGACAAATTTGACAAAGGGCATATCGTCGGCGCGGGGCATCGCGTAGTCCATGAAGGACGCGGTGACGAGTTGGCCCTCATCGTCATAAACGCACAGCTCGGTGAGCGCCTGTCCAATGCCTTGGGCCACGCCGCCGTGGACCTGACCCTCGGCCAACATCGGGTTGATCAGATTGCCGAAATCGTCGGCCACAGAGTATTTCACCACCTTGGTCTCGCCCGTCTCGGGATCGATTTCCACCTCTGCGATGTGACACCCGTTGGGGTAGGACCGCCCTTCGATTTCGGCCTGTTCGCGCACGGACAAGAGATCATCACGGCCTTTGTCGCGCGCCAAAGCCGCAGCCTCTAGCATGGTGGGCGTCTCGTTGGTGCCCTCAACGCGGAACCGTTCGTCGTCAAATGTCACCTCGCCGCCAAATTCGGCTTTGAGAAAGGCGCTCATGTTGGTTATGAGCGTGCCCACGGTTTTGAGCGTGGCGTTGTTTTGCGTGGTCACAGAGCGCGATCCACCCGTGCCGCCACCCGATGGGATACGGTCACTGTCGCCTTGGATCACGTCGATCAAGGCTGCGGGAATGCCGGTTTGATCGGCCAAAAACTGGGCATAGACCGTTTCGTGGCCCTGCCCGTTTGACTGGGTTCCGACGTAAAGATTCACGCCGCCATCGTCGCGAAATTCGACATGCGCCCATTCATCCGGATCGCCAAGGATGCTTTCAATGTAGTAACAAAGCCCCCGTCCGCGCAGCTTGCCTGCCGCCTCCGACGCCGCTTTGCGCGCGGCAAATCCGTCCCAATCGGCCTCGGCCAATCCACGGTCCATCACTTTGTTGAAATCGCCTACATCATAGAGTTCGCCCGTGGCGGTGCGGTAAGGAAAGGCATCGACAGCGATGAAGTTTTTGCGGCGCAGGGTCACAGGATCAACGCCCAACTCGCGCGCCGCTTGATCCATTGCGCGCTCAAGGGCAAAAATCGCCTCGGGACGTCCCGCGCCACGGTAAGCATCTACGAGCGAGGTATTGGTGTAAATGCCGCGCACACGCAAAAACGCCGCTTGGCAATCATAGGTGCCCATCAGGACCTTTTCGAACAGCTCCGACTGGATCGGTTGGCCGTAGTGCGAATTATAGGCCCCAAGGTTGGAAATCGTATCGACACTGTAAGCAATGAGTTTGTGATCGGCGTCAAAGCCCAATTCACAAGTCGAAATTAGATCGCGGCCCGCGTGATCCGACAACATGCCCTCCGTGCGCTCGGACATCCACCGCACGGGACGCGCGATGTATTTGGAGGCGGCGGCAATCATAAAGTACTCGGGGAACGGCATGCCTTTGAGACCAAACCCACCGCCCACATCGGGATTGGTGATGCGCACACGTTCGCGGTCGATGCCAAGGTTATCGGCCAAATCGTCCTTCATCCCCCACACGCCTTGTCCGCCAAAACACAGGTGAACGCGGCCATCGTCACCCCATTCGGCATATGCGCCGCGCGGCTCCATCGGGGCGATCAGAACACGGTTGTCCATCACGGGTACGGTGACGCGGTGAGCGGCGGTGGCCATAACGGCGGCCACGGTGGCCCCATTGCCCTTTTCATAGTCATAGGCGATATTGTCGGGGGCCTCATCGTGGATCTGTGGCCCGCCCGTCTCAAGGCCGACATGCACAGGTAGATCATCAAAATCGAATGCAATCAGCTCGGCGGCATCTTTGGCCTGAGCCAGCGTCTCAGCAATCACACAGGCAATCGGCTCGCCCACGTAGCGCACGCGCCCCTCGGCCAGAATGGGGCGTTTGGGATCGGCGGCAGGCGTGCCATCGGCATTGGTGATCACCTCGCCCTTTTGGTAGGGATGCAGGCCGATCTGTGCCAGATCGTCGAATGTCAAAACCGCCAACACGCCCTCGGCGTCACGGGCATCCGACACATCCAATTCGGTGATCTCGGCATGGGCCACGGGCGAGCGCAGAATATAGGCAACGGCTGACCCCTCAGGGGCGATATCATCGACGTAGCGTCCACGTCCGGTCAAAAAACGCGTGTCTTCGCGGCGTTTCACGGGTTGGCTTTTTCCGAACTTATCCATGGCGCAATCCTTCGTTTGGGCGAGACATGAAAAACCCCGCTGCTACTTAAGAGTAGCGGCGGGGCGAGACATGTAAAGGGCGCAGATGCGCAGGACGCGTGTGCAGTTTGTACCGCGAAGTTAAGCCGCAAGTGCGCGCAGGGCGCAGGTCTGGCTTTGCACGATCTCAACGGTGAGGTTTCCAAACCCGTTAAAACGTGTTGCGGTCGCAATCGAATAGGCCCCGACACCATAGAAGATCACGTGATCCTCTTCTTGCATATCGCATGGAAAGCCGATCTCGGACGGCAATTTATCGGTGCTGTCACAGGTCGGGCCGAACACGGTGCGCAAGACGGGATCACCGGTGCGCAGCTGCGCCTCGGGGCCGAATGCGTCGATACGGTCGATGACGCCAACGAGGTGCAGCTCGGACAATGCGCCGTAGATGCCATCATTAATGAACACATGTGCATCGTCGCGAATGGCGCGCACACGCGTGGCAAGCGCATAGCTTTCAGCCACAAGCGCACGACCGGGCTCGCACACGAGTGCGGGACGATCCGCGCCAAAGGCCTCGTCGGTCACGCGGTCGATCAGCGCAAATGTTGCGTCAAGCTGTGGGATCACATCGTTGAGACGGTGCGAGGGGAACCCGCCGCCCACGTTCAAGCGATTGATGCGCACGCCTGTGTCGCGGCCAATGCCCGCAGCGGCGTGGATGTAGGACGCCCATGCCGCAGGGTCGGTGCACTGTGTGCCCGGGTGGAAGGTGAGCGACACGGTAAAGCCAAGAGCCTGAGCG
>NZ_CBFHKW010000039.1:4568-20311 GCF_965656515.1 Celeribacter marinus | reverse complement strand
CGTGTCGATTTCAACGGGCGAAGCCACGTCAAAACCGCAGATACCTGCGTTCACGAGGTTCTGGAGCACGGCCTCATCTGGGTTTGCCTTGACCGCGTAGGTCACAAAACCCGGAAAGCCGGACAAGAAACGATGCGCATTGGCCTGAAGGATTTCGGGCGAGAAAAACAGAACCGGATGCTCGGGAGCATGGTTGCGCAGGTAGTCAGCGGGCGATGCCCAGATATTGTTCGAGAGCCCCATCAGCGTATCCTTCACCAACAAGGCGCAGCCACTCTCTTACCCGGGAGAACCGGTTGGGATTGCGCTTACGCGGTTATCCTTAAGCGCTCCCCGTTGCTCGTTTTGAACAGTGGGGTCTACGCCTCAACCAGGCCTGGTGCGGGACCGCGCGAGCACCGTTTGAGGTGCCGTGCGACCGTCCATTGGTCCTGAAACAGTCATCGCTGTATGCGTGCTAAATTTGACGATCAAAAGAGTTGAAACGTGCGGAATGGTGGACAGTTTGTATGTTTGTGTGGTTAAATTGCTAGATGACATTACGTCAGCCCATGTGAGCCGCTCAAATCATAGGCAAACCTGCACACCAAAGGACCACATCAATGGACGATCTCGACCAAAAGATTCTCTCGGCGCTCGCCGTTGACAGCTCCACCTCCGTGTCGCGACTGGCGCGCCGGTTCAAAGTGGCGCGCTCTACCGTCCAAGCCCGATTGGAGAAAATGGAGACGAACGGTACAATCGCGGGCTACACGATCAAGCTTGGCGATGTGATTTTGGCGCGCCGTGTGCGGGCCACCGTGCTCATTGAATGCGAGGCCCGTACAACCGCGTCCGTAGTGGTGAAACTCAAGGCGATTCCCGAGGTCGTCATGGTGGCGACCGCCACGGGGCGCGTTGATTTAATTGCCGAGCTTGCGTGCGAATCCACCGAAGAGATCGACACCACACTCGAACAGATCAGCGCGATTAGCAGCGTTCATGACATTGAAAGCCTGATTCACCTCTCGACGAAATTTGACCGTTCCATCTAACGCCGCCCTGATCGTGCCCGCCCATTTTTGACGGCGATTTAGCGCAGCTAAGCCCACATTGCGTGCAGGTTTCGCCCTTTCCCTCGAGGTCCACGCGCGGTAAACAACGCGGGATCAATGAACGACGTGCAGGCGGTAAGAACGATGGCGATGGAAAAGACTTTTGACGCAAATGAAGCCGAACAGCGTATTTATGACGCTTGGGAGGCCGCAGGCGCCTTTAAGGCGGGCGCACATGCGAGCCGCGAGGAGACGTTTACCGTCATGATTCCGCCGCCCAACGTGACGGGCGCGTTGCACGTAGGTCACGCATTTAACAACACAATTCAGGATATTCTGGTGCGTTGGCACCGCATGCGCGGCTTTGACACGCTGTGGCAACCCGGTCAGGATCACGCAGGGATCGCGACCCAGTTGATGGTCGAAAAAGAATTGGCCAAGTCGGGTCAAAAGCGCACGGATTTCACCCGCCCCGAATTTTTAGAGAAGGTTTGGGAGTGGAAAGGCCAGTACGGCGCGACCATTATCAACCAACTCAAACGCCTCGGTTCGTCATGTGACTGGAGCCGCAACGCCTTTACCATGTCGGGTGCGCCGAACGCCCCCGCAGGCGAAGAGGGTAATTTCCACGATGCCGTGATCAAAGTGTTCGTGGAAATGCACGCCAAGGGTCTGATCTATCGCGGCAAGCGCCTTGTGAACTGGGACCCGCATTTCGAGACGGCGATCTCCGATCTCGAAGTGGAGAACATCGAGACCCCTGGTCACATGTGGCATTTCAAATACCCGCTCGCCGGTGGTGCCACCTACACCTACGTCGAGAAGGACGAAGACGGCAATGTGGTCCTCTCCGAGGAGCGCGACTATATCGCCATCGCCACCACGCGGCCCGAGACAATGTTGGGGGACGGCGCGGTCGCCGTGCATCCCGATGACGCACGCTATGCCCCGATTGTCGGCACGCTGTGCGAAATTCCGGTGGGTCCAAAAGAGCACCGCCGTCTGATCCCGATTATCACCGATGAATACCCAGATATGGCCTTCGGGTCTGGTGCGGTGAAAATCACCGGTGCGCATGATTTCAACGACTACCAAGTGGCCAAACGCGCCAACCTGCCGCTGTACCGTCTCATGGACACGCGCGGCGCGCTGCGTGAGGACGGGTTGTCACACGCCGACAGCGCAGTTTTGGCCGCCGAGATTGCCGCGGGCAAGCCGTTCACCGAGAACGAGGTCGACACCATCAACCTCGTCCCCGATGCGCTACGCGGCATGGACCGTTTTGAGGCCCGCAAAGCGGTGATCGATCAGATCAACGCCGAAGGTCTGGCCGTTATGACCACCGTCACACGCACCGTCAAAGACGATGAGGGCACCGAGACCGAGGTGTCCGAGGTTGTCCCATACGTTGAGGACAAGCCGATCATGCAGCCGTTTGGCGACCGCTCAAAGGTCGTGATCGAGCCGATGTTGACCGATCAGTGGTATGTGGACGCCGAGAAAATCGTCGGTCCCGCGCTTGACGCTGTGCGGGATGGGCGCACCAAAATCATGCCCGAGAGCGGCGAAAAAGTGTATTTCCACTGGCTTGAAAACATCGAACCATGGTGCATATCGCGTCAATTGTGGTGGGGGCATCAGATTCCGGTTTGGTATGGGCCTAGCATTGAAGACTTCGAAAGCCTTCCCGAGGACACTTTTGGTGCCGTGGAATTCTATAAGAACGCAAACAAACTATTCTGTGCCAACTCTGCCGAAGAGGTTCTGGAACAAGCTAAAGCATATTATGGCAAAGAACTCCGAATTGAAATTCAAGACGGAACTTTGCCAGGCTTCGCATTTACAATTGAAGGCAACGGCTCAAAACGTCCTGAACGCGTAATACTGAATCGCGACCCCGATGTTTTGGACACGTGGTTCTCGTCGGGCCTTTGGCCGATTGGCACGCTCGGGTGGCCCGAGTGGGATGAAAGCACCTCGAAATATTTCTCCACGGATGTGCTCGTGACGGGTCAGGACATCCTGTTTTTCTGGGTTGCGCGGATGATGATGATGCAACTGGCAGTGGTGGACGAGGTTCCGTTCCACACCGTCTACCTGCACCAACTCGTGCGCGACGAAAAGGGCAAGAAAATGTCCAAAACCACCGGCAACGTCATTGATCCGTTGGAGATCATTGACGAATACGGGGCGGATGCGCTGCGCTTTACCAATGCGTCGATGGCCTCGATTGGCGGTGTGCTCAAACTGTCCGAGGACCGCATCAAGGGCTATCGCAACTTCACCACCAAAATCTGGAACGCGGCGCGGTTTGCCGAGATGAACGAGGTATTTGAGAACTACGATCCCGCCGTGATGCCCGCGCCCACCGCCACGGTGAACAAATGGATCATCGGCGAAACCGCCAAGGTCCGCGCCACAGTGGATCAGGCGTTCGACGACTACCGATTCAACGATGCCGCAAACGCGCTTTATGCCTTTGTGTGGGGCAAATTCTGTGACTGGTACGTCGAGTTGGCCAAGCCGCTGTTCTACGATGGGGACGACGCAACACTGGCCGAAACGCGCCAAACGATGGGGTGGGTTCTAGACCAAGCACTGACCATGTTGCACCCGATCATGCCGTTCATCACCGAGGAACTGTGGTCCAACATCAAATCAGATCGCGATCTATTGGCCGTGTCCGACTGGCCGACTTACGGCGCGGAATTGATCGACGCCGAGGCCGACCGCGAAATGAACTGGGTGATTGATCTCATCGAGAGCATCCGCTCCAGCCGCGCCGAAGTCCACGTCCCTGCGGGTCTGAAAATCCCTATGGTTCAGGTGGAATTGGACGCCGCGGGGAAAACCGCATGGGCCAACAACGAGGCGCTCATCCTGAAACTGGCGCGTATCGACACGCTCACCGAGGGCGCAATGCCTAAAGGGTCGATCACCATTTCCGTGGCGGGCGGCACGTTTGCGCTGCCCTTGGCCGGTGTGATTGATATCGCTGAAGAAAAAGCCCGTCTGGAGAAGGTTCTGGGCAAATTGACCAAAGAGCTTGGGGGATTGCGCGGGCGCTTGAACAACCCCAAATTCGTGGCCTCCGCACCCGACGAGGTTGTGGCCGAAGCCACCGAAAACCTCGCCGCGCGCGAAGAGGAAGAGGGCAAAATCAAAGCGGCACTCGCCCGTTTGGCCGAAATCGGCTAATCGCCTGCGCGCCTGTTCCAACTGATATGACGCCTCGCCCTCACGGGCGGGGCTTTTTCAATGGCGCGGGCCACGTGGACTTGCAGCGGACGCGCAAACACGTCATCCAGTTGTCATGACAGTTCTTACACCCGATCCGCGCCAAACGGTGCTCGCCCAAACCCTTGCCGCCACCGTGCCATTTGTTGCCCCCGAGGCGATGGAGAGTGCACGCGGCGCCCCATTTGAGGCGCGCCTTGGGGCCAATGAATTGTCGTTTGGCCCCTCACCTGCGGCGGTGGCGGCCATGCAGGCCGAAGTGGGTGCGATTTGGAAATACGGCATTCCCGACAACGCGCCACTCATTGACGCGCTGAGCGCGCATTACGCGGTGGATGGCGCGTGCTTTACCGTGGGCGAGGGCATCGACGGTTTGCTCGGCAATTTGGTGCGGCTCTATGTGGCATCGGGCGATCCAGTTGTGACCTGCGCAGGGTCATACCCCACCTTCAACTACCATGTTGCGGGCTTTGGCGGAGTGCTGCACACGGTCCCCTACAAAGACTATTTCGAAGACCCCGAGGCATTAATTGCCAAGGCGCGCGAGGTGGGCGCAAAACTGGTATACCTGTCCAATCCGAACAATCCGATGGGATCGGTGCATACCGCGCAAACCGTGCAAGATATGATAGCGGCTGTGCCTGACGGGTGCCTATTGGTCCTCGACGAAGCTTACACCGAATTTGCGCCGGCAGACACGCGGCCACCCTTGGACCCAAGCGACAAACGCGTGATCCGTTTTCGTACATTTTCAAAAGCTTACGGAATGGCGGGCGCGCGCGTTGCCTATGGCATTTCACACCCGAGCATCACGCGTAGCTTTGACAAGGTCCGCAATCATTTTGGCGTGAACCGTGTGGCGCTTGCGGGGGCTGTGGCGGCCCTTGGCGATGCGGATTATTTGACGCAGACCGTGCAAAAGATCGCGGCGGGTCGCGCGCAACTTGCACAAATCGCACAAGACAACGGATTGACGCCCCTGCCCTCGGCTACGAATTTTGTCACGATGGACTGTGGGCGCAACGGGGATTATGCCCGTGCGCTTTTGGCCGCATTGGCCACGCGTGGTGTGTTTGTGCGCATGCCCGCGATTGCCCCCCTCGATCGCTGTATTCGGGTATCTGTCGGCTTGCCCCACGAGATTGATGTGTTTGCCGAGCGCTTGCCATTGGCGCTCGGCGACATCGCCTAACTCAGCAACCGCACGTTTTATCAGCGGGTGCGACACGGGCCTGAGCGCCGATTTGCGACAAGAAGGACGAGGCAGCAACAGACCCGCCTATGCCGTGTGGAATATCGAGTGCGGTGAACGAAGTCTCGATCGCGCCAACGATGCCAAGGACCATATGCGCATTGATGTGGCCCATGTGGCCGATCCGGAAATAGCCGTGGGATTCATCCGATCCAATTGCGCCGAACCCCAATGAAATGCCCAATGTAATACCGAGGTTTTCGGTCAACCAGTCGCGCAAGCGTGTCCCATCGCCATTGCCCAAATTGAGTGTCGTGACCGCGTGCGAGCGATGCGAAGGGTCGGTGATGTTGAACCGCAATGCGCCATCCGATCCCCATTGATCAATCGCCGCCCAATAGGCCCCCGCAAGGGTGGCATGACGCGCCCAAACGTTTTCAAGCCCCTCATCGAGGATCATATCAACTGCTTGGCGCAGCCCGTAAATATGGTGGGTGGGCGGTGTGCCATCGAAATATTCATAGAGGTGAAACGGCTCGGCGCGCGTGGTCCAATCCCAATAGGGCGTGCGCAGATTGGCGGTTTTGCCCTCTGAAAACGCCTTGTCCGAGAACCAGACAAACCCCATGCCCGGAGGCGTCATCAGACCTTTTTGACTGGCGGCAATCATGACATCGACGCCCCATGCGTCCATCTCAAAGCGATCACAGCCAAGCGAGGCGATACAATCCACCGCGAATACGGCGGGATGACCCGCGGCGTCGATGGCCTTGCGCATGGCGGCAATGTCGTTGCGCACGGAGGTCGCGGTATCGACATGCACGGTCATAACCGCCTTAATCGCGTGGGTGGTATCGGCGCGCAACGCGGCCTCAAGCTGTGCCGGATCAACGGGCGCATGTTTGCCAAAATCAAGGGTCTCGACCTCAAGGCCCAAACGCGTGGCGACATCCGCCCAACCCACACCAAAATTACCCGTCAGACAGACCAGAACCTTATCGCCACGCGACACCATATTGGTCAAAGACGCCTCCCACAGGCCATGCCCGTTGGAAATATACATCGCCATGTGGCCCGAGGTGCCCGCAATTGTTTTCAGGTCGGGCACGAGGCCATGCGTGATATCGACCAGCTCGCCCGTATAAATATTTGGCGCGGGGCGGTGCATAGCCTGAAGAACGGGATCGGGAATGACCGAAGGACCGGGAATAGCGAGATAGTGACGACCATTGGCGAGCGACATGGGGCAGTGACCTTTTTGATGGGGTGTCGAAAACACTGTCGTGTGACAGGATAAAAATCACACCTGACGTGCGTACCCCTCCCGAAACGACACGTCAATTCCACACCCCACGCGACACGGATGCGCAGGCACAGACCTGCACCGCTTGAAGCGGGGCGCACGAGGCGGTAAACCCGTTCAACACAGGTGCTACTTTTGTGCCTCAAATCCGTGACGGAGTTTTCATGAGCGCAGATGCCAATACGCCAAACCCGCAATCCGGCGACTTGTTGCGCTGGTTTTTCGGCACGTACCTGCGCCCGCAATCCAAAAAACTTGGTGCGGCATTCTTTTTCATGGTTGTCGAAGGCGCGATGCTTGGCCTGATCAGCTATTTGATCAAGCCGATGTTTGATGACGTTTTGGTGGCGGCGGATACAAGTCGCATTGCGTGGACCGCCCTGGCGATTTTGAGCGTATTCGCCATTCGCGCCCTATCAGGTTACGCAAACCGTGTCTTAATGACGATGGTGCGGGTCAGATCGGCGGCCCACCTGCAAGGCGATCTCTTGGCGCATGTTTTAACATTGGACGGCGCGTTTTTTCACAAATACCCACCCGGCGTTCTATTGGAGCGCACGCGCGGCGATTGCCAATCGGCGTCCGATCAATGGGGCACCATCATGCGCAGCCTCGTGCGCGATGTGATTGGCCTGACGTCTTTGTTGATCGTCGCGGCCACAATGGATTGGCAATGGACGCTTTTGGCACTGGTCGCCGTGCCCTTTATCGCGTTTCCGATTCGAACGTTGCAACGGCGTGTGCGCCGCAATTCATCCGCAGCCCGTGAGGCGTCCAGTTTCGTCTCGAACCGTTTGGACGAAGTTTACCACGGCACCACCTCGATCAAACTTGCCGGCACAGAACAACGCGAAACCGATCGGTTCAACAAGGCGATCAACGGCTATACCCGCGAGGAAATCCGGTCCGCGCGCGGTCAATCCGCGATCCCGTCTCTCATCGACTTTGTGGCCGGTGTCGGGTTTGCATCCGTGCTTTATTTTGGCGGTCTCGAAATCATTTCCGGTGAAAAGACGGTCGGGGAATTCATGGCGTTTTTCACGGCTGTCGGGATGTTGATCGATCCGGCGCGCCGGTTGGGAAATGTCTCGGCACAGTGGCAGATCGCCATGGCCTCCATGGTCCGCGTTCACAGCGTGTTCAACGAACGCCCCAGCATTGTATCGCCGCCCGTGCCAAAGCAGTTGGATATCCCAGCGCGTGACGCCGACGTTGTCCTAGAGGCGGTCGCGTTTTCATACACAGACGCACCGGTGTTGCGTGGCACATCCTTTGTCGCGAAAGCAGGTCAGACAACGGCGCTTGTCGGCGCGTCCGGTGCTGGCAAGTCCACGATTTTCCATCTGTTGGCCCGACTGGCAGATCCGCAAAGCGGCTCCATCACCATCGGGGGGACGCCGACCAATCAACTCGACCTGAAAGAGTTGCGCGGGTTGTTTTCGGTCGTTTCCCAAGACGCATTGTTGTTCGACGAAAGCATTCGCGAGAACGTGATGATGGGCGCTGATGCGAGTGATGCCGACTTGCAAACAGCCCTCAAGGCCGCCCATGTCGATGCCTTCCTTGGCAACCTTGAGGCGGGGGTTGATACCAATGCGGGCACACGCGGATCGGCCTTGTCAGGCGGGCAACGCCAACGGGTTGCCATTGCGCGAGCGGTCTTGCGTGACCGTCCTATTTTGCTGTTGGACGAAGCCACATCCGCGCTCGATGCGCAGTCCGAAAAGATTGTGCAAGAGGCGCTCGAAGATCTGTCCAAAAGCCGGACCACGCTTGTGATTGCGCACCGTCTGTCGACCATTCGCAACGCCGATAGCATCGTGGTGATGGATCGCGGCATGGTGGTTGATCAGGGCACGCATGACGAATTATTGGCGCGTGGCGGTCTATATGCGGATCTATACCGCCTGCAATACTCTGACGGGATGACACTCACCGATCGTAAGATCGAGATAGCCGTGCCGGATCAGCGCCCGCAAGATACTGCACAAGACGCCAAAGATTCCGGCTTCCTTGGCGCAGCCAGCCGCGCGTTTGGTAGCGTGATGGGTCTGTTTGGACGGCGCTCTGACTAAGCACGATCCGCGCGCGTCCCAAGCGGCGGGCCATGTCCACATCCTCCATCAACGCGATATGTGCAAAGCCCCCAACGGTGTCGTACAAGGCGCGCGATATGAGTAAGGATTGGTCCCCATAAGGCAGGCCAAACGCCCGCGTGCGCAGGTTTGCCCATAGGGACGTCATCCGTGCCCATCCTCCCCCACCGCGAAACGACAGGGAAAACACCAAGGCCTGATCGGGGTGCGTCAAGTGGGACAGAGCGGCCGCACTCCACCCCTCAGGTAGCCATGTATCGGCATGCACGAACAACAACCACGCGCCTTGGGCCGCCTCGGCCCCGCGCGCCAATTGTGCGCCACGCCCCGCATCCCCCACAACCAACTGCGCGCCGATTATGTCGGCCAGCCGGACAATGTCGTCCGTTGACCCGCCATCCGAGACGATCAATTCGCGCACTAGGCCCGCGTCCACGCCCTCCATGATCCGCGCCAATGTCTCCGCCAAATGCGGTGCCGCGTTCAGGGTCGGGATTATCACAGAAATTGGCGCGCGCATGGGTCTCGGTTCGGTTGTGAGATTTGCGAAAACCCTAGCGGCTTCACACCCCGAATACAGCTGAAAAGCGGTGTCCCGTTGAACAATCACATCGTGTCCTTCACCTTGGTCTCTCAACGCCCTATATGACGTCATATAGGAGAGCGAACACATGACCGAGCGTAGCATCATCGCCCTTAGCGGCTCCGACACCCACAAATTCTTGCAAGGCCTGATCACCAACGACATCGGCGGTCTGGAACGCGGTGCGGTTTATGCCGCGATTTTAACGCCGCAAGGAAAGTTCATGGTCGACTTCTTTCTTGTGCGTGAGGCAGACACGGTGTTGCTCGATGTGGCCACACCTGACGCCGACGCTTTGCTCAAACGACTGACCATGTACAAACTGCGCTCCGATGTGACGCTTGCCCTAACAGAACGGACCGTATCGCGCGGATTGGGCGCGGTGCCGGACGGAGCCGTTGCCGACCCGCGCCACAGCGCCCTTGGGTGGCGGGCCTATGACGGGCGCGACAGCGAGGCCGTCGATTGGGACGCCATTCGTGTGGCGCATTGCATTCCCGAGGCCGGAATAGAATTGACGCCCGACACCTATATCCTCGAGGCGGGGTTTGAGCGGCTGCACGGTGTGGATTTCAAAAAGGGCTGTTATGTCGGCCAAGAGGTCACGGCACGCATGAAGCATAAAACAGAATTGCGCAAAGGTCTGGCATCTGTGGCCATTGAGGGCTCCGCCCCCGTTGGCACGCCGATTTTGACCGAAAGCGGCAAAGAGGCGGGTGTGCTGTTTACCCAATCTGGCGGGCGCGCGATTGCCTACCTGCGCTTTGACCGCGCAACGGGGCCGATGAGTGCCGATGGCGCCACCGTGACGCTCTAAGCCGCGTTATTTTACGAAAAAGGCCGCTCCGGTGTCGGAACGGCCTGTCACAAAACTGTGATAACGCGTTGTTATGCGCGCTCGGCGTATTCCATCGTCTCGGTGTTCACGATGATCATTTCGTCTTGGCCGACAAATGGCGGCACCATCACTTTGACGCCATTATCGAGGATCGCGGGTTTGAACGAATTGGCGGCGGTTTGACCCTTTACCACTGGCTCGGTCTCGACGATCTGACAGGTGACTTTTTGCGGCACAGAGACGTTGAGCGCCTCCTCGTTGTGGTATTCGATTTTGACGGTCATGCCGTCTTGTAAGAACGGACGACGGTCGCCCAAAAGGTCGGCGGAAAGCTCGACTTGCTCGAACGTTTCGGTATCCATAAAGGTCAGCATTCCGTCGGTTTCAAACAGAAATTGTTGATCTTTTTGCTCCAGCCGCACGCGCTCGACTTTGTCGGCAGAGCGGAAACGTTCATTGAGTTTGCGGCCGTCACGCAGGTTCTTTAGCTCGACCTGAGCGAAGGCGCCGCCCTTACCGGGCTTGACGTGATCGACCTTTACGGCGGACCAAAGACCGCCATCATGTTCAAGGACGTTTCCGGGGCGAATTTCGTTACCGTTAATTTTGGGCATGGGTAAAACCTTACCAAAGGTTGAAGGAACTTTGGCGCACCCTATATATTGTCAACTAACGTGGCGCAAGCCGCGCGATATAGCGGTCTCGATCCACTAAACATTCCATAAACGCATGGCTGCTATGCATTTGAAGTGTATCCGAATCAGTGCGGACCTGTCATACCGCCCCACACGTCTGCACCTCAAGACCAATAATACAAGGACATATCATGGCTGATTTTGTTGACGGCACCGCGTTTAACTATGAGCAAGGTCAACGTTCGCGAAAACTATTCGCGGCTGTTGTGCTTGCTGCTCTTGATGACGCTATCGCCGATGACAAGAAATACGGCAATGGCCCCGAACAGATCGCCCGTTGGGCGCGCTCTCGGGATGGCCGCGAAGTTTTGTCCTGTGCCGGTATTGACCCCAACGAACGGGTTGTCTCCGGCCTGATGGAATTTGTGTCCAAAGGTATTCGCACCTCCGTGGCTCTGTCACGCGAAGAAAGCGAACGCCGCAACGCACAGCAAATGGAAGCTGCATAAGCCTCTGCATTCCTGTGTATCCGCTGCTGTTTCTTGACAAAGGACGCGCCTAGCTGCTCGCTGGCGCGTCTTTTTGTATGTATGGGATCGTGGCGACCCGTAGCGCGCCCAGATCACAAACCCATCCTCGCGCTCTTCCCTCTTTGGCGGTGACGACATACTCATAGCAACGACGAAACGGGAGATGCAGGCGTGGCAAAAGCAATCATGATCCAAGGGGCAGGCTCGAATGTGGGCAAGTCCATGCTTGTTGCGGGCATTGCGCGCGCACTCACTCTGCGCGGCTATAATGTTGCTCCGTTCAAACCCCAAAACATGTCCAACAACGCCGCTGTCACATCGGACGGTGGCGAGATCGGGCGCGCCCAAGCGCTGCAAGCGCGTGCATGCGGCCGCCCTCCCCACACCGATATGAACCCCGTCCTACTCAAACCCGAAACAGATGTGGGCGCACAAGTTGTGGTGCATGGCAAACGGGTCGCCACGATGAAAGCCCGCGATTACGGCAAGACAAAATCAACACTGATGCCCGCGGTTTTGCAAAGCTTTCACCGCCTTGCCGCGAGCGCCGACATTGTGATCATCGAGGGCGCAGGCAGCCCCGCCGAGATCAACCTACGCGCGGGCGACATTGCCAACATGGGCTTTGCCGAGGCCGCGGGCGTGCCGGTGGTTTTGGTGGGCGACATCGACCGTGGCGGCGTCATCGCCCAACTGGTCGGCACCCACACCGTTTTGCCGCCCGAAGATCGCGCTCATATCAAGGCCTTTGCGGTCAACAAATTTCGCGGTGACATCAGCCTATTTGACGATGGGGCGCGCGCGATTGCGCAGCACACGGGATGGATCGACCTTGGGACAATCCCGTGGTTTTCGGATGCGCACCGTTTGCCGGCCGAGGACGTGATGGACATTGCCTCGCGTGGGGATGGACGTGTCAAGATTGTCGTGCCGCGCCTGTCGCGCATCGCCAATTTTGACGATCTGGACCCGCTCGCCGCCGAGCCTGATGTGACGGTCGAGATTGTCGAGGCGGGCCGCCCCCTGCCCTGTGATGCCGATCTTGTGCTGCTCCCCGGCACCAAATCGACGATTGGCGATCTGGCCTATCTGCGCGCCCAAGGGTGGGATATTGATCTGGCCGCCCATGTCCGGCGTGGCGGGCATGTCCTTGGTATTTGTGGCGGATATCAGATGCTTGGGCAATGGATCGATGATCCTGATGGCATTGAGGGGCACGCGGGACGCCATGCGGGGTTGGGTCTACTGGACATCGAAACCCTGATGACGCCGGAAAAACGCGTCACCGAAGTCACGGGCTATGATCGCGCAAGTCGCGCAACGGTCCATGCCTATGAAATCCATATCGGGCGAACAACGGGCGCGGATTGTGCGCGGGCGTGGCTAGACATCGAGGGTGTTCCCGAAGGCGCGGCACGTGCCGATGGCCGCATTTTGGGCTGTTATCTGCACGGGCTTTTTTCCGCTGATGCCTTTCGCGCCGCGTATTTGGCGCGGTTCGGGATTGCAGGGGGGCTTGGTGATTTTGAGGGCGGTGTCGAGACAACCTTGGACGCTTTGGCAGCGCATATGGAAACTCATATGGACCTCGACGCGTTGCTAAAACTCGCGCAAGAGGTTGACCTCTAATCGGTTATTGAATGTCGCGCATCGACAAGGCGCGTTGAACTTCGCGGCGCACAAGACGGCGAATGTTGCGCGTCATGCGCTCACCGAGCTGCCCACGCAGTTCGTCATTCAAAACATCCGCCACAAGAGCGCGTAACATGGTCTCATCGAGAATATCATCGTAGGGCGCCTCATCTACGGGACCATCATCGTGGGGCAAGTCCTCATCCACGAGCGGCGCGTGCGCATGGATCGCTTCAGGCGCCGACAGATCGTCATTCTCACGGGCCACATCCCCCTCATGCACCTCTGTCTCAATAGGCGTCTCTGTCTCAATGGGCGTCTCGAGCGGCACGGGTTTGGCGCGCATGCCCAGTACAATATCGGCAAATCCACGGGGCAACTGATGTGGGATTTCGACCTCTAGGTTCTCCGAACCATCCGGCTCCCATTCATCACCAGACGCACCAATCGCCGTTTCCAGCCCCGCAATACGTTGCTCCAAACTGAGATGTAAGGCGGTTTGCATCGCGTCGTCGTTGGGCGTGTCATCGAGGGTTGTGTGCCACGCGGCGTCACTCTCCTCGTCGTTCGAGGCATCGTCGACTGCTGCCGCATCGTTCGCTTCAACGTCTTGCGCGTCATCGTCACCGTGCGGCGCAGGCGCATCATCACGCGGGACCACCGCCAGATGTGGCCCTAAAACCAATAGAGGCGGCGGGGTGTGCGGGTGATCCGATCCCTCTTGCGATGACGGTGCGTCGATAAGGAAATCCGAGGTTAGCAAAAGCAAATCCGGCGCTCCCGTCGTGTCAGATGCCGCCACCAGCCGTTCACGGGCCGCCCGACTATCGACAACAAGGCGACGAATGGATGCCAAAACATCCTCGTCCTCCGTCATATTTGTCATCGGATCAGACATTGCGATTCCCTAAGTGGCAACACTGTTAGTGCTGCTTTGGATGCTAACGGCCTTCGTATTTGGACACAACACGTTGCTGAACACCGCGTTGCGTCCAGACCAGATCTTACTTGCGGCCAAGCGACTCCAAAACGCGGTCCAGTTTCGCGCCTTCGGGGCTGACATAGGATGTCGGACCGGTTTTCACCGCATTGTAATACGCAGCGGGATCATACACTGGCACGTTGAGGTTCAGGTTTTGAACCGTCAAAAGCCCCATAGATTGTAGCACATTATAGGTCTGGGTTTCGGACGCGATTTGCGCCTGAATGGCTGACACTTGCGCATCGAGCAAATCCTGCTCGGCATCAAGAACGTCGAGGGCAGTTGACGCACCCAAATCGGCCTCTTCGCGCACACCGTTGTAGGCCACACGCTGCGCACTCACAAACGCCTGAGAGGCATTCAACGAGGCACGCAAAACCGAGAGCATCGCCCAGTTGGAGCGCACGCCCTCTTCGACATCGCGGGTCGCAGTTAGCAATTCAGCGCGCGATTTGTCACGCTGGGCAATGGTTTTGCGAATGGCAGACGAGATTGCGCCACCCGAGTAGATTGGACCGCTGGCCGAAATACCAAAGGATTTGTTCACGCCACTAGTTATATCGTTCGCCCCGATCCCCGCAGAGGCGGTGATTTCAGGAAACAAATTGCGCTCGGTCCCGTCCACGGCCAGATCAGCGGCGGCAACCTGATGTTGCAGCGCCTTGATACCCGGATGGGTGCGATGCGCGAGACGCACGGCGGCGTCCGCGGAATTCACCGGCAACTTTACCGATGGCGGGCTGGACAAGTTACTTGGGTAATGGCCCATTTGATTTTTGTAGCTCTCGCGCGCGGCGGCAAGCGCCCCTTGCGCAGACGCCAATTGCGCCCGCACGGAGGCCAATTGCGCCTCGAATTGCGAGACCTGCGTGCGCGTCACTTCGCCAACTTCAAAACGGTCACGCGTTGCACGCAGGTTTTGAGTGGCCAGACGCACCGCGCTATTGCGCAGATTGACCAACGCCTCTTGCTCGCGCACATTCATGTAGGTTGCCACAGCCGAGGCCAGCACTTGTTGCTCGACGTTGATCAGCGCCTCGCGTGTTGCGAGCACAGTTTCCTTTGCAATATCAACGGAAACTTTGTTCTTCCCAAAGGTGTACAAGGTCATCGAGGCGTTAAAGCCAAGCTGCGTCGCCCATGATTTGTTGGTAAAACTGTAGTCAGATCCCGCGCTATATCCGATCGTCGGGCGTAAATTGGCGAGCGCCGTAGCGACCCCCTCGTCCGTTGCCCGCAGCGTTGCGCGGTTTTGCTCTAAAAGCCCCGAGTTTTTATATGCCGACGCCAAAGCATCGCCCAGAGACTCGGCGCTTACTGATAGTGGCGCTGCGAACCCGAACCCCACCGCGACCAAAGCCGCGAATGCACGCAATTTAAATGTATTCTTAGTCGTCATTGATCTGACCTCGCCTGACGCTTGCGCACCGGAACCGACCGGATCATTGCTTAAAGCGCGAATGTTTTTTCTGCTTCGAAACCGGAAAGAACGGGTGCGGTCGCGTTGAACGACGGGCGCCAGTTGATTTCCCCGTTAATATTGTAGCCCAACTTCATAATGCCAAGAGCACCGTCAAGAAAAATGCAGGCAATGCGGCCACCAGACTTAACCTGTGACAGAACTGCGTCAGGCAATGTTTCCACTGCACCTTGCAAGATCACGACATCATAGGGTCCGTGT
>NZ_CBFHKW010000039.1:0-4469 GCF_965656515.1 Celeribacter marinus | reverse complement strand
CCCGCACCCAAATCGAGCACCAACTCATTCGACTGGATATCAACCTCTTCGAGCATCTTGGCGAAGACCCGCGGGTCAAGCACGACCCGACCACGTCCCAAATCGATGTGCTCACCGACATAGGCCGCATCGCGTTTGGACGCAGGCACAAAGGCCTCGCGCGGCACATTCAACATCGCCTGAATGATAGGAAACTTGGTCACATCAGATGGGCGCACCTGCGTGTCGACCATTGTTGTGCGCAGTTGAGAAAAGTTTGGCATGATCTGAACTCTTTTAGTCACAAGACGTTGCGCCCTTATAGCCATGCCCTGCCCCTAAGGGCAACATCAGAAAGCGTCATTTGCCCGCTTGCGAAGCCCGAATTCATCGTATAGACCGCGCTGCATACCATCCGAGGCGGGTTGGTAGAGTGGTTATGCAGCGGATTGCAAATCCGTGTACACCGGTTCGATTCCGGTACCCGCCTCCAATAAAATCAATGGGTTGCGCCATATCTTCTCTCCTTCACTGCCATTTTTGAAACAAGCGTTGAAACTTTCAGGTTTCGGTCTTGCTTCGTTCCATATGATTTCTTGCATCTTGAGCACGCTTCGCCAGCTCCCTCTGCCGGATCGGCCCGCCGTATTTTTTCAGCATCTCAACGCCTGAATGTCCGGTGACGGCTTTGACCATTTCGTCATCACATCCGGCCAGATAAAGCTCGATTGTTGCGTTTTTTCTGAGTTCGTGCGTTTTGTAGTAGCTTGCCTTCTCGTGCTTCATCTTCTTTTTGATGGCGCGCATTTCCTCCGCAACGATCCTATAGCTCACTGGTCGCCCCTTGGCGTCGGTCACAACAGTTCCGTCCGTTCGTGCGCACCCATCGAGATGGGTTTTCAGGCGGTCGGTGAGCGGGATCCACAGCGGCTTGTCAGTTTTGCCCTGCGTGAAATCGAATCCATCTTCAGAAAAGTGCGCCCACTTCATCTTCACGACATCGCCGATGCGCTGGCCAGTACCAACGCAAAGCTCGTAGACCAGCCGCGCCCGCTTTGAAGCCAGCGCTTCGAACTCGGCGCGAACTTCGTCTGGCCAAGGCTCCCACCCGTCGCTCTGTTGCTTGAAAAGTGGAATGCCTTTCGCCGGATTGCCATGCTCCTTCTTGATGAAGCCAATCAATCTGGCGTGGTTCATTAGAACGACCATGACCTGGACGAGATAGTTGGCTTGCCGCCAATGGTCCGCATTGGCGCGATGCAATTCGTAGATGTGATGAGTTTCGATCCTAGTCGGGTCTTTGTCGGCCCAGATCTCACGAATGTGGCTGATATACCGCCGATAATCCGACCTCGTCCGAGGCTTCAGCTTCTTGTAGGCGTCGCTCTCGTAGTAACTGAGAATCAACGCCTCAAAATTACGCTTCACCGGCGTGGGGGCTGGTTTCCCCTTCAGCAGGCGATTGTAATGATCCCAGAATTCCGGCGTGCCCGCTTCCTCGTGCATCATGACTGAAATACCCCGCGAACGCCGGATGAATCGGAGATACCCCCTGTCATTATAGACGTATTTTGGCAGACTCTTTCGGGTCATTCGCCCATTCTCAAGTCGCTGTTGAGGAAGTCATCGGCCACCTCAGCAGCCACCATGTTTGCATCAACAATAACGCTGCCATCAGGCCTAATTTCAAACTTTGCCCGCTGCCAGCCCGCCTCCCGCGCTTCTCTAATAAAGGCCGAGGCCGCTTTTTTCGCTTTTGTCTGTGCACTTGTCTTGGTCATTGTCTTGGTACCCTCTCGCCTCGTCAAAAACGCGCATTATGACTATGATCCAAAACAATATTCTGAACGGAGTTTAGTGCCGCACGCCTATCTTTCGCCGCGCGAATAGCACGGATCACTTCAGAATTTTGCGAGTTTCCATTCCGATCAGATTCCGCCTTGATCCACTCCTTGAGCTCTTCGGGAAGCCGAAGTTGCATAGGTTTACGACTATTCATGCGTAGGTCCTCAATCATGCGCCGCGCTAGATATGGCACTAAGCCACCATTGCGTCAATGGAATTTTATGGCATTGTGCCATTATGACAGAACAAAGTGCTCAGAATCAGGATAAGTTCATCGTTCGGCTCCCAACGGGACTGCGTAATCGAATACGTTTGACTGCCGAAACAAATCACCGCAGCATGAATGCTGAAGTGGTGGCCTTACTCGAAGAACACTACCCCGCGCCTGCACCCGAAAAGGTAACAGAGCCCGCTGCACGTATTATGCTTTGGCTTGCTGCCCGTATTCGCCGCCGTGATCCAATGCCAGGCTCAGTTCGGGAACGACAAGCTGCCATGTACGAAGGCATCGCGAACGACATTATCTCTCGCATGTCAGCGATTAACCGGAAAGCACCCCGAGACGATCAGTAGGCCCCCACTCATACTCATGAGTGTCCTAGTCACCTTCCCACACCAAAACCGCATCGTGCGCTGGAGATGTCGATCGCAGAGTAGAAAGCGACTAGGTCGTGGCGTGAAATGAGGCCACTGTGGTTGAAATTGTGCCACGCTTTGACGTGCGATCTCGTCACAAAGCTGAAGCGGCGCACGGCGCATGCTGGCACAATAGCCAGAATGCGCTGTCTTGGTTTTGGGCTGACTATCGTCAGTTTTTACTACTGTATTTGAACCTGCAACTTTCGCCGTTCATCCCAAGAATGTGGACGTGGTAGATCAGGCGATCGAGCAATGCGTCTGCTTGGTAAACGCCCCTTGCAACGTTGGAAGTCGCAGTTGTTTACGGTAGAGCCGCAAAAGGATCTGAAGGGGCTTCGGTCATGCCCCCCACCAGTTACAGCCCTTCGGCGACCATAATGAAAGGCGCATGAAAGTACCGTCACCCTATGCCGTATACTACGTGTCGGAGCTTCATGCGCCGCTCATTTTCTTTACTCAGACGGCGCGGTGCGCGGATCAGATCAGGTGTTCAACGGCGGGTGCAGGGACGAAGCGCCATGCGCGGCGGGGGCCGGCCATGACGTTGAGGTAATACATCTCGAACCCGTGGGGCGCGCCGCACGGATGATGGCCGCGCGGGACACACACCACATCGCCGTCATGCACCGCCATCGTCTCGTTCAGGCTCAAATCATCGGTGTAGACGCGTTGAATGCCAAAGCCGTCAGCGGGATTGAGGCGATGGTAATAGGTCTCTTCGAGATAGGTGATGCGCGGAAAGTCATCCTCGTCGTGGCGGTGGCTCGGGTAGCTCGACCAGTTGCCCGCAGGCGTGAACACTTCGGTCACGAGCAAGCTGTCGCAGTAGTCCTCGTTCTCCATCGCGATGTTGTTGATATGGCGCGTGTTGCTGCCCTCGCCGCGCTGCGTGAGCGTAATGCCATCGGGGCCAATACGTCGCGCCGCGTGGCCCGATTTCCCCGGTGCCTTGCACACGGCGATGGTCGCATCCGTGGTGCATTCAAGCGCCCAGTCGCTCTCATTGGGCACATATAGACAATGGGGCGGGGTTTTCTCGAACACGCTCATGCGATCGCCCAATTCGCCCCAATCCTTGCCCGCCGCCGTGATCGTGGCCTTGCCCTCGACCATCACCAAAATGACCTCGTTCTCGCCAGTGGCCTCGGCCCAAGTCTCGCCCGCGCGCAGTTTGATCAGATCGAACCCGACATAACGCCACCCCGCGCTTTCGGGCGTGATTTGATGCACTTTGCCGTGGATGCCAAAGGGACGTTTTAAAAGATCGGGCATGGTATATTCCTTAGATAAGACCTGTCTCGCGGGCGAGACGTTTGAGCGTGGCCAGACCGAGGGTCTGATACAACAACGGGTTGCGCAGATCGGGGTCTTGCTCGGCCTCGATCACAATCCAGCCCTCATAGCTCGTGTCTTTGAGGATCTGCAAAAGCGGCTCAAATTCAACCGCACCCTCTTGATCGCCCGGCACCGTAAACACCGATCCGCGCACACCGTCCATAAACGACCACCCCTCTGCCTCGACCTGTGCGCGCACGGCGGGACGCACGTTTTTGGCGTGGAAGTGCCGCACGCGGGCGGCGTGTTTGGCCAAAACAACTGCCGGATCGCCGCCACCAAAATAGCAGTGCCCCGCATCAAACAACAGTTTCGTGGCCCCGCCCGCCGCAAGGGTTTCGGCCATAAACGCATCGATATCGGCGGGGCTTTGCACCACGGTGCCCATGTGGTGGTGATAGACCAGATCAATGCCCTGATCCGCGCAATACTGTGCAATCGCCTCGACGCGGATCGCAAAGTCCTTCATCCCTGCGGCGTCCAATGTGGGCCGCTCTGACAGCGGTTTTTGATCGCCTTGGATGGTGTTGGACGTCTCGCAAGCAATGCAGACGGTACAGCCGTTGTGCTTGAGCTTGTCCAGATGCGGCTGGATCGCCGCTTTCTCGTCCTCGATGGAATTGGCGAGCACGCCCAACGAATGCCACCCCGAGATGAATGTGAGGCCGTAG
>NZ_CBFHKW010000038.1:0-25029 GCF_965656515.1 Celeribacter marinus | reverse complement strand
GTTACGCCTGTTTCGATAGAAATCGAACGCATTTCATCAAGCTTTCGTCCAGAAGGTCGCATGATCATTCCTTTTTGTTTGGTTGCTCCCACATAAGATAGGCAATGCAATTGGCGCAACCCTCATTGACGCTAAGCGTCTAACCCTTTTAATGGAAGTGAATGTGGAAAACGGTATCCGGATGATCGAGCGCTCCAATGTCATTGCTGAAATGAACGATCGTTCCCGCGAAGTGTTTCGCAGGGTTGTTGAGGGCTATCTTGATAGTGGAGGACCAGTGGGATCGCGTACATTGACCCGTTCCATGAGCGAAAAAGTGTCTGCTGCTACCATTCGCAATGTTATGCAGGATCTCGAGTATATGGGACTTTTGGACAGTCCACACGTCTCCGCGGGACGGATCCCCACCCACTTGGGTTTACGGATGTTTGTTGACGGACTTTTGGAGGTCGGAACAGTCACTGATGACGTGCGTGAAAAGATGCATGATACAGTTCGCGATGACGGGAACGACGTTACAGGTATGCTGGACCGTGTTGGGTCTGCTCTTTCGGGTCTGACCCAAGGCGCCAGTCTCGTTTTGACACCCAAACACGAGGCCCCGTTGAAGCATGTAGAATTTGTGAGCCTTGCGCCAGATCGCGCCCTGGTTGTTTTGGTGTTTGCGGATGGTCAGGTCGAGAACCGAGTCTTTACACCACCTGTCGGTCAAACACCGTCATCTTTGCGCGAAGCCGCCAATTTTCTGAATTCATTGATCGAAGGAAAAACGCTTTCCGAGTTAAAAGTGACGGTTGGACGTGAAATCAAGACGCGGCGTCGAGAGCTTGATAGTTTGGCTGCCGACCTTATCGAGAATGGGGAGGCGTTTTGGGAAGGTGACGGCGCGCATTATGAGCGTTTGATTGTTCGGGGGCGATCTCACCTTTTGAGTCAAAGCGCCGAGGCGGCAGATTTGGATCGTATTCGGAGCTTGTTTGATGACCTCGAAAAGAAACGAGATATTGCAGAATTTCTAGAATTAACCGAAGACGGCGAAGGTGTGCGGATTTTTATCGGCTCTGAAAACAAACTTTTTTCGCTTTCGGGTTCCTCTTTGGTGGTTTCTCCCTATATGAACGCTGATCGAAAGATAATCGGTGCTGTTGGCGTAATCGGGCCGACTCGCTTGAACTACGGGCGGATCGTTCCGATTGTCGACTATACGGCCCAACTTGTCGGACGCATGCTGTCCAGCAAGGTGTGAAAGGTAAGAGATGACTGACCCGAAAGACCTAAACTTCGACGATGATTCCCTCGAATCCGAGGATCAGATTGATATTGATGAAATGGAAGAAGAGTTTGACGCGCAAGCAGATGAACTTGAAACTGTTCGTGCCGAGCGTGACGAATTCCGAGACCGGTTTATGCGATCTATGGCTGAGACCGAGAATATGCGCAAACGTGCCGAGCGTGATCGGCGCGAGGCCGAAAACTACGGTGGTTCGAAACTGGCGCGCGATATGCTGCCCGTTTTTGACAACCTGAAACGTGCGGTTGATGTGATCACCGACGAGCAACGTGAAGCACAGGCCGCATTGATCGAAGGTATTGAGCTGACAATGCGTGAACTTTTGTCTGTGTTTGGACGCCACGGAATCGAAGTGATTTCTCCAGAGATTGGTGAAAAGTTCGATCCAAACATGCACGAAGCAATGTTTGAGGCAGCTGTACCAGCGACTAAATCAGGCGAGATTATTCAGATCATGAATGTAGGCTTTATGATTCATGATCGCTTGTTGCGACCTGCACAGGTTGGCGTATCTTCTACACCCGCCTAAGTGTCTGCGAGTGATTTAAGCTCGTATAGCAATTGAAGCGCCTCACGGGGTGACAACTCGTCGGGAGAAATTCCGGCGAGTTTTTCGTCGACTTCTGATGGACCTTTTGCTGTTTGCGCTTTTTGCGGAGCAGGGGATGCAGCGAAAAGCGGGAGATCATCGATGATTGCTTTAGGATTTTTAGCATTTTCTGCTTCACCGCTTTCGAGCGCCGCAAGTACGACTTTGGCGCGTTCTACAACCGATGTTGGTAGGCCGGCCAGACGCGCAACTTGAACACCGTATGATCTGTCCGCTTTGCCTTTGAGAACTTCGTGCAGAAAAATGACGTCTCCGTCCCATTCCTTCACCGAAACTGTCGCATTCACCGCGCCGTCGAGCTTTTCGGAAAGCGCGGTTAGCTCATGGTAGTGCGTTGCAAACAGGGCGCGGCATTGGTTGGAGTCGTGCAGATGTTCAAGGGTCGCCCATGCAATGGAGAGGCCATCATAGGTTGCGGTTCCACGTCCAATTTCATCTAGGATTACGAGAGCGCGATCATCCGCTTGGTTGAGAATTGCCGCGGTCTCTACCATCTCCACCATGAAAGTTGAGCGGCCACGGGCCAGATCGTCCGATGCGCCTACGCGTGAAAACAGTTGCGACACGATCCCTATATGGGCAGATGACGCAGGGACGTAAGATCCCATCTGTGCAATTAGCGCTATAAGTGCGTTCTGGCGCAAGAATGTCGATTTGCCAGACATGTTTGGGCCGGTGAGAAGCCAAATAGCTGCGCCATCACGTCCATCAGACAGGTCGCAATTGTTGGCAACAAATGTATCCCCGCCTTGCTTGCGCAGGGCGCGTTCTACAACAGGGTGGCGACCACTCTGAATGTCCAGCTTTCGACCCGAATCCACCACAGGACGTACCCAATTCTCAGAGGTGGCGAGGTCGGCAAGAGACGTAGCGAGGTCAATTTCGGATAGCGCGCGAGAGGTGTCTGTGATCTGTGGCGCTTGTTCCAGAATGCGTGCGCAAAGACCCGTGAAGAGTTGCTTTTCAATTTCCAAGGCGCGACCGCCCGCATTGTGGATCTTGGTTTCAAGCTCGGACAGCTCAAGCGTTGTAAATCGCACTTGATTGGCAGTCGTTTGGCGATGGATGAAGGTCTCATTGAGGGGGGAGGACAACATTTTCTCAGCGTGAGTTGCTGTGGTTTCAATGAAATAGCCGAGTACGTTGTTGTGTTTTATCTTTAGCGTTTGGACGCCCGTAATATTTGCATATTCGGATTGGAGGGACGCGATGACTCCGCGGCCTTCGTCTCGCAGCTTTCGGCACTCTTCGAGTTCTTCGTGATACCCCGCTGCGATATACCCGCCATCTCGTGCCAATAGGGGCGGCTCGGCCACCAGAGCCGTTTCGAGCAAATCGATGAGATCGGTGTGCCCAGTTAAAAATGTCATGTTCTGGTGGATTAGGCTCGAAACTTTCCCTGGCGGTAGGGCGCTTGAGATTGTTTCTGCTTGGGTCAAGCCGTTTCGGATTGCCGCCAGGTCGCGCGGACCGCCGCGCTCGAGGCCTATACGCGAGAGGGCCCTCTCAATGTCGGGCACATTGCGCAACGTATTGCGCAGACTGTTTGTAAGAGCGCGATTGTCTACTGAGAAATTAACTGCATCTAGGCGATGATTAATCACATCAACATCGCAAGATGGGCTAGACAAGCGTCTCTCCAAAAGGCGACCACCCGCTGCGGTCACAGTTCGGTCCATCACACTGACCAAAGACCCATCGCGTCCACCTGATAGTGATCGCGTGATCTCTAGGTTGCGACGAGTTGCGCCGTCAATTTGCATATTCCCGCGTGCGAGTTCCTTGGCGGGGGGGCGGATGAGGGGCAGTTTGCCTTTTTGTGTGATTTCCAAGTAGTCGATCACCGCGCCCATTGCGGATACTTCGCTTAGTGAAAACCCACCAAAGGCATCTAGTGAGGCGACCTTGAACAGGTCGGTCAGACGTTTTTGCGCGGATGTGCTATCAAAGGACGCGCGGGACAGAGGCGTGACGCAATCGGCGAAATCAGGCACTAAACCAGCCCAATTCGCATCAAAACTTTCGGACAGGAGGATTTCGGACGGGTTCAGGCGAGCCAATTCGGGCGCAAGCCGCGAAAGCGGGCAGGGCATCACATGAAATTCACCGGTTGAGATATCGACCCATGCCAACGCGCCCTCATCACGGATTTCCGCAAAAGCCACGAGAAAGTTGTGGCGGCGGGCGTCCAAAAGGCTCTCTTCGGTCAATGTTCCGGGGGTAACGAGGCGCACAACATCGCGTTTGACGACAGATTTCGCACCGCGCTTTTTCGCCTCTACGGGGCTTTCGAGCTGCTCGCAAACGCCGACACGAAACCCTTTGCGGATCAGGGTAAGCAAATAGCCTTCGGCAGCATGAACGGGGACACCGCACATCGGGATGTCATCGCCCTCGTGCTTGCCGCGTTTAGTTAGAGCGATGTCTAGAGCTGAGGATGCAGCGACAGCATCGTCAAAAAACAGCTCGTAAAAGTCTCCCATCCGATAAAACAGCAACGCATCGCGGTGTCTGGATTTGATTTCCAGATATTGCGCCATCATCGGTGTAACTTTGTGCTCGGTGTCGGCCACGACATTCCCCTAATTTTGTGTTGCACAACTTACCTGCACGTGCAGCGGCGTAAAGGGCATGCGGTGTTCTTTATTGAGGTGGCCGACAACAAAAGTTATGAACGTGAGATTGGTTGGAGGAGGCCCACTCGAATGTCCAAAATAAAACAAACCCGCGAAGAAGCACTCGCTTTTCACATGGATCCCCGGCCGGGGAAGTTTGACATTGCGCCAAGTGTGCCGATGTCAACGCAGCGCGATCTGTCATTGGCATATTCGCCAGGTGTTGCAGTGCCGTGCGAGGCAATAGCCGCAAATCCTGAAACAGCATACGACTACACTAACAAAGGTAATCTGGTTGCTGTGATTTCCAACGGTACTGCTGTTCTAGGTTTGGGTAATCTTGGCGCTCTGGCCTCTAAGCCCGTGATGGAAGGTAAGGCGGTTCTGTTCAAACGGTTTGCTGATGTAAACTCGATCGATATCGAGTTGGACACCGAAGATCCTGATCAGATTATTCAAGCGGTAAAGCTGATGGGTCCGACATTTGGTGGCATCAACCTTGAAGATATCAAGGCGCCAGAGTGCTTTATCATTGAGCAAAAACTCAAAGAAGAAATGGACATCCCCGTCTTTCACGATGACCAACACGGGACCGCGGTGATTTGTGCGGCGGGTCTGATCAATGCGCTGCATATCTCTGGTAAGCGTATTGAGGATTGTAAAATCGTTCTCAACGGCGCGGGTGCGGCGGGTATTGCTTGTCTTGAACTCATTAAATCAATGGGCGCCAAGCATGACAATTGCATTATGTGTGACACCAAAGGTGTGATCTATCAGGGACGTACCGAAGGTATGAACCAGTGGAAGTCTGCTCATGCTGCAAAGACTGATGCGCGCACATTGGGCGAGGCTATGCAGGGTGCCGATGTATTCCTTGGCGTTTCCGCCAAGGGAGCGGTGACCTCTGACATGGTTGCCGCTATGGCGCCAAATGCAGTTATTTTTGCGATGGCCAACCCCGATCCCGAAATTACTCCCGAGGATGCACATGCGGTTCGCGAAGATGTGATTGTTGCCACGGGGCGTTCGGACTACCCCAATCAGGTCAACAACGTGCTCGGGTTTCCATACTTGTTCCGCGGGGCGCTTGATATCCATGCGCGGGCTATTAATGATGAAATGAAAATCGCATGTGCTGAGGCATTGGCGGCTCTTGCGCGCGAAGATGTGCCGGATGAGGTTGCATTGGCATATGGGCGCTCTCTCACCTTCGGGCGCGACTACATTATTCCAACGCCGTTCGATCCGCGGCTTATTTATACGATCCCCCCTGCTGTTGCGAAGGCGGGCATGGATACAGGCGTTGCGCGCCGTCCAATCGTTGATATGGATGGATATGCGCATGGGCTGAAGGCGCGTATGGATCCTACGGCTCAAATCCTTCAGGGGCTTTACGCACGCGCGCGTCAGGCGCAGGCAACGATGCTTTTTGCCGAAGGTGACGATTTACGGGTGTTGCGCGCCGCAGTTGCCTATCAACGTGGAGGCTACGGCAAGGCGCTCATTGTTGGGCGAGATGAGGACGTTAAAGCCAAGCTAAACGAGGCTGGGTTGTCGGATGCGGCGGGAGAGTTAGAGATTGTGAATGCTGCGAACACGCCACATCTCGATAGCTACAAAGCATTTTTGTATGATCGCTTGCAAAGGTCTGGCCATGACCAAAAGGATATTCATCGCCTCGCCGCTCGCGATCGACACGCGTTCTCGGCGTTGATGCTCGCACATGGCCACGCTGACGGACTTGTTACAGGAGCAACGCGCAAGTCGGCACATGTTTTGGACCGTATCAATTCGGTATTCGATGCAACAGCTGAGGATGGCGCAATCGGTGTGAGTGCGCTGATTCACAATGGTCGCATCGTCTTCATTGCTGATACGTTGGTACACGAGTGGCCTGACGAACATGATCTTGCCGATATTGCCGAGGCCGCTGCAAAAGTGGCGCGATCAATGGGAATCGAGCCTCGTGTCGCGTTTGCATCGTTTTCGACATTTGGCTACCCAGTATCAGAGCGCGCAAGTAAAATGCACCTCGCGCCAAAGGTCCTGGATTCACGCAAGGTCGACTTTGAATACGACGGCGAAATGACCGTTGAAGTTGCGCTTAATACTGACGCATTGGCCGCCTATCCATTCTGTCGTTTGACGGGCCCCGCAAACATCCTCGTTGTTCCTGCGCGTCATTCGGCGTCGATATCCGTAAAGCTCATGCAGGAAATGGCAGGCGCTACGGTGATTGGTCCGATTCTGACAGGCGTAGATAAACCGATTCAGGTTTGCTCAACAGTTTCCACAGTAAATGACATTTTGAACATGGCAATTCTGGCCGCTTGCAAAGTTGGTCAGTCATGATGTTGGGGGAATAGGGTATGGCAATATACAATCTGGGTTCGGTTAATATTGACCATTTCTATACGCTTCCCCATTTCCCCAAGCCTGGTGAGACCCTTCACGCTACAGACCATTCGATTGGTTTGGGCGGGAAGGGGACCAATCAGTCAGTTGCTGCGGCGAAGGCGGGAGCAAAAGTATATCACATTGGGGCCATCGGCGGCCGCGATCAATGGGTGCGTGAGCGGATGGAATCATTCGGCGTAGACACTACATATGTACGCGATGTGAAACACGATACGGGTCACGCGATCATCAACGTCGATGCCGCGGGAGAGAACACGATTGTTTTGCAGGAAGGCGCAAACATTCGCCAAGATGCCGATGCCGTATTGGATGCGATAGATAACGCGTCTCAGGGCGATACGCTTTTATTGCAAAACGAGACCAACCTCCAAGATCACGCCGCGAAGTTCGCTGTCGTCAAAAAGATGCGGGTTATCTATTCAGCTGCGCCGTTCGACGTGGAGGCAGTGTCGAGGGTACTGTCGGAAGTTACGATTCTTGTGATGAATACTGTGGAGGCAGCGCAGCTCACCTCAGCGCTTGGATCGACGCTCGACAAACTTCCTGTGCCGCAGTTGATCGTGACGCTTGGTGCTAAAGGCGCGATGTGGCGGTCTAATGAGACGGGTGAAGTGTTCGAGGTGCCCGCACCAAAGGTGACGCCCGTGGATACAACGGCGGCGGGTGATACGTTCATCGGCTATGTGGCAGCTGGTCTGGACAACGGCATGTCGATCCGTGAGGCGATGGAATGGGCGACACGTGCTGCAGCGTTGAAGGTTACGCGCAAAGGAACCGCAGATGCAATTCCGACCGCTGAAGACGTGGTCGGCTTCTAGCACTCCATCAAGGTTAGCGTTACACATAGAAAAAGGGACGCCTTTAAGCGCCCCTTTTGTGCCGTGTATTCCCAGATCACTTCAAGCGACGGTTGCGCGCAGCCAGAAGTTTCAGGCGCAAGGCGTTGAGCTGGATGAAGCCTGCGGCGTCCTTTTGGTCATATGCACCTGCATCGTCTTCAAAGGTGACATGAGCCTCGGAGTAGAGCGAATGCTCCGACCAACGGCCCACAGTTACAGCGGAGCCTTTGTAGAGTTTCAGGCGCACGGTGCCTGTGACATGCTCTTGGCTTTTGTCGATCGCGGCCTGAAGCATTTCACGCTCTGGGCTATACCAGAACCCGTTGTAGATCAGTTCGGCATAGCGTGGCATCAGACTATCTTTGAGATGGCCCGCACCGCTATCGAGTGTGATTTGTTCAATTCCGCGATGGGCCTCCAACAAGATTGTGCCGCCTGGTGTCTCGTAGATGCCGCGTGACTTCATCCCGACGAAGCGGTTTTCGACGAAATCAAGACGCCCAATACCGTGTTTTCCACCATATTCGTTTAACGCGGTGAGGACCGTTGCGGGTGACATTGGCGTACCATTGATCGCAACCGCGTCGCCTTTTTCGAAGGCTACTTCGATGAATTCAGGCTCGTTTGGAGCATCTTCTGGCGCAACAGAGCGTTGGTACACATACTCGGGTGCTTCCTGTGCTGGATCCTCAAGAACCTTGCCCTCGGACGAGGTGTGCAACAGGTTGGCGTCGACGGAAAACGGAGCCTCGCCGCGCTTGTCTTTGGCTACGGGGATTTGGTTTTTCTCTGCGAATTCAAGAAGCTTGGTGCGCGAGGTCAAATCCCACTCACGCCATGGCGCGATCACTTTGATATCGGGGTTGAGCGCATAAGCCGCCAACTCGAAACGAACTTGGTCGTTGCCCTTTCCGGTTGCGCCATGGGCTACGGCATCCGCGCCGGTCTCTTCGGCAATCTCTACCAGGCGCTTTGAAATCAACGGGCGGGCAATGGATGTGCCGAGGAGATATTGACCCTCATACAGCGCGTTGGCCCTAAACATTGGGAATACGAAATCACGTACAAATTCTTCGCGAACATCTTCGATAAAAATGTTCTCGGGCTTTATACCAAGCAATTCGGCCTTCTTACGAGCGGGATCAAGCTCTTCGCCCTGACCGAGGTCGGCGGTAAAGGTTACAACTTCGCAACCGTATTCGGTCTGGAGCCATTTGAGAATGATGGAAGTATCGAGGCCACCAGAGTAGGCTAGTACGACTTTTTTGGGCGCAGACATGAGGTATTCCTTTTTCGGATATCGCTTGGGCGATTATCGGGTTTTAACCTGAAGAGCAAGGTTTTGCGCCTGAATGCTTTTGGTTCTTGGCAAAAAGACATAAGTCTATGCAAGGATATATGGATGAGGAACAAAATGAACGGCTTTCAGATACTCAAAACAGCGATTGACGATGTGTTCAAGAACCTCACTGACGCGCTGGCGATCTCGGGGCTTTTATGGATCGGAGTTGTTGCTGCTCAAGTTGTATTTGTAGAGAAATTTGGCGGAATGTCTGGGTTAGAGATTGATGATCCCGCAAGTATTCCTGTGGGATTGATTAAATGGACACTTCTACTCAACTTGGCAACCTTGGCGATTTCTCTTTGGGTTGCTGTGGCTTGGCACCGTTTCATCATACTGGGTGAGCGTGCGATAAGCGTCGTGCCGCCGATGAACGGCGCGCGGGTGCTCGCATATTTTCGTACCAGTCTTTTGATCGGAGTGATCGTTGTTGCCATTGTTTTGGCGGCATCGATAGTGCTTAGTCCTCTGGCGACGGCTGGCGGGCCGAGCCTTGTTGTTTTTGGCTATGTTGCGTTGATGGTCCCGATGACGTACGTTGTTTACCGCATTTCTCCGGCTCTCCCTGCTGCGGCTATTGGAAACGGGATGGGAATAGGTGACGCATGGCGCAAGACGGCTCCCATCAAGGCCTCAGTTTTTCAGGCGGGTCTCTTTGCCACTTTGGGGGGCTTTGCACTTCAGCAAGTTGGCGTTTTGTTTTCATTCAACGCGCTTTTGGCCACACTGTATAGCTTGGCCAGTGGCTGGGTCATGTTGATGGTTGGTGTGAGTGTGTTCTCAACTATTTACAAGCTTGCCAATCATGAGACTGCGCGATGATAAATTCCACCTTTATTGATCGTGCCGAAGAGGCCGAGCGCCGCGTTCGGCACTTGTTTGAGCCAACGCCTTGCATGCGCAACGATCATCTGTCCGCAAAGTTCGATGCAGATATCTGGCTCAAACGTGAAGATTTGACACCGGTGCGTTCTTATAAGCTTCGTGGAGCGTGGAACGCGATGCACAAAGCGCGAGAGACAACGCCAAATATTGGTTTGTTTGTGTGTGCATCAGCGGGAAACCATGCACAAGGAATGGCCTACGCTTGTCGCGAATTTGGGGTTCGGGGGGTGATCTTTATGCCGGTCACAACACCCCAACAAAAGATCGATAAGACGAGAACTTTCGGCGGCGATATGATCGAGATAAGGCTGGTTGGCGACTATTTCGACGATACATTGGCATCTGCGAAAACGTACTGCGATGCGCATGATGGTCATTTTCTTGCGCCATTTGATGATCAACATGTGATTGAAGGTCAAGCCAGCGTTGCTGTTGAGTTTGTGCGGCAAATGCCAAAAGAGCCAGATATCATTCTACTTCCTGTTGGCGGAGGCGGGCTGTCGGCGGGTGTTGTGCAGTATCTTCGCGCATCTTGGCCCGATGTGGAGGTGTACTTTGTCGAGCCAAAGGGGGGCGCATCACTAAAGGCTGCGCTGATCAACGGGTCGCCAACTAAGTTGAGTGCTATCGACAGCTTTGTGGATGGGGCCGCCGTTGCTCGTATCGGGTCTTTCCCGTTCGAGGCGCTATCTGAGGTTTCGGTAGATCATGTTTTAACGGCACCTGAGGATCGCATCTGTACGACAATCGTCGATATGCTGAATGTGGAGGGTATTGTGCTGGAACCTGCGGGAGCTATGACGATCGACGCACTTCAAGATTTGAGAAGCGTGATTAAGGGCAAACGCGTTCTTTGCGTGACGTCTGGCGGCAATTTCGATTTTGAGCGTCTTCCAGAGGTACGCGAACGCGCGCAACGGTTCTTGGGGTTGAAGAAGTATTTTATTATGCGTTTGCCCCAACGACCCGGGGCGCTACGCGAGTTCCTCGATATGCTTGGCCCGCAAGACGATATTTCCCGGTTCGAATATCTGAAAAAATCGGCACGCAATTTTGGCTCTGTTCTTATCGGAATAGAGACTAAAGATCCCCAAAACTTCAAAACCTTGTTTGATAGGATGAATGATGTGGGGTTGGTTTATCGAGATATAACAGATGATGAGGCGTTGTCTGAATTCGTGCTGTAGGGGTGCTATCGTTCAATACCTAGATTTTTAAGGTAATCCTGAAGAGCTTTCTGGGATGAGTGATACGTGTTCAGGATAGCTCCTCTATCGATAGCCTCAGCATTGCCGGACTTTGCATTTCGCTCGCCCGCTATGCAAATTTCGGCAAAATCGGTCAGACCCAAATTCAGCGATGCGCCTTTCAAAAAATGTAGCGTAGCGCCTATTTCAGATGCGCTTTGAGCCCTTGTAAGGCTTTCAATAGCGTCATCCATTTCCACTAAAAAGAGCGCCGCGACTTCTAAAAAGTCTTCAGAGCCAATTTCATTTTCAAGTGTTTTTAAAGTTGATGTGTTGATCATGTCGCCTACGGCCTTGTGAGTGAACTGATCAGAAGTAAACAATTTTAAGTTTAAGGTAGCCTTAAGGTCGATCGCAGAGAGTCGAACAAAATCGGTAAGGAAAAATTTGTGGCGCTTGTCCAAACTAAAAACACTCTGTTGCAGGCTGTACCTGAGCGAGGCGTGATAAATTGCGTTCTCGTCGTCGACGATTCAATGGCCCAGCGAAAGATTATATCCTCACATTTAAAGAGATGGGGATATGACGTGGTTGAGGCAGGATCTGGAGCCGAAGCCATCGAGATTTGCAACACACTCGATATTGATTTGGTGATATCTGACTGGGTGATGCCCGAGGTTACTGGTCTAGATTTTCTACGTGTTTTCCGTGGTATGGAACGACAGAACTATGGGTATTTCATCCTTGTGACGTCGAAGTCGGAGTCGTCGGACGTTGCGCAAGGACTAGACGTTGGCGCGGACGATTTTCTTTCTAAACCGGTATCAAGTGATGAGTTGTTGGCGCGAATTCGCGCAGGTGAGCGCATTTTGAGGATGGAGCGTGAATTGACGGAAAAAAACCGTCTCGTATCCAAAACACTCCAAGAAATGTCTGACCTCTATGATTCTTTGGATCGGGATCTGATCGAGGCGCGGCGTCTACAACAATCGTTGATTCGAGAAAGGCACCGCGATTTTGGGAATGCACAAATTTCATTGATGTTAAAACCGAGCGGCCATGTGGGTGGCGACTTGGTGGGTTTCTATGGGATTTCGGATACCAAGGTCGGGCTGTTTTCTCTGGATGTTTCAGGCCACGGGATCGCATCAGCCCTTATGACCGCGCGGTTAGCTGGCTATTTTAGCGGCTCAACGCCCGAACAGAACATTGCAGTCGAGCGAGGACCGGATGGGGTGTCGATCGCAATTAGTCCGGCAAAGGTTGCGGCAGTTCTAAACAAGCTCATGTTGGAAGAGATGGAAACGGATCTCTATTTCACGATGACATTAGGGCATTTTGATCTAGCGACGGGAGAGTTGGTCATTACTCAGGCGGGACATCCCCATCCTCTTCTTCAAAACGAAGATGGTAGTGTTGAGTTTTTCGGCGAGGGAGGTCTACCGATTGGCCTCATTCCTGACGCGACTTTTGAGGACGTCTCAATACAATTGAAGCCCAATCAACGGGTCATTCTATATTCTGACGGCGTGACGGAATGTGTCGATGAAAACGGCGAAATGCTAAGTGAGCACGGGTTAAAGCAGATTGTGGAAAACCTTACAGATCAACGCGGAAACGCGTTTTTTGATACGTTTCTTTGGGATGTGAGCGCATTTGGAAATGATCAAGATTTTAAGGACGACGTGTCTGCGTTGATGTTAGAATTCGGACCTAAAGAACAAACCTGACAAATGAGCGATCTCCAGCGTTTCCTAATAGAACCGCAGCATCTTTTGGTGATATCCAATGCGCGGTGTGGTGCGGCTCCGTGGGGTCGGAGAGCTTTCGCACGGGACGTGCGGAATAGATCAGACATATTTTCTCGGCCCACATGTCGTATTCTGGCAAAAAAGCAAACCTTTTGAACTTCCCAACAAGCCGCGGCTGCGCAATGCGCCACCCTGTTTCCTCGCAAACTTCGCGGTGTAGGGCTGCGATCGGTGTCTCCCCGTGATCTATTCCACCACCGGGCAATTGAAATTCGTTTTGGCTTCCTCCTTGATACGTTACCAATAAGCGCCCATTTAATGGAAGTAATGCATATGCTCCGGGGCGTCGTGTGTATCTGATGCCAAGTTGTTGCGGATCGCCGTATCTTTTCATCTTTACTACGCACCTTTCGACAAACTTGTGAGTTTAGCTTGAAAACGGTATGCCCAACCTCTCAACTTAGGGAAAGACTAAATGCACGGTTCCAAAATTGCATGGGATGATACAGTTCTCCCATTTCAGCTTGATGCTTCGGATGTTCGCGGGCGCGTTGCCCGCCTTGACGGCACGCTCGAAAAAATACTTGAGCAACATGACTATCCCGAGAAAATAGAAGCGTTGATAGCCGAAATGGCGTTGCTGACCGCAATGATTGGTCAGACAATGAAGTTACGTTGGAAGCTGTCGCTTCAGATTCGTGGTAACGGAGCTGCGCGCATTGTTGCAACGGATTTCATCGCCCCTACGGTTGATGGAGAGCCTGCTACAATCCGCGCCTACGCCTCTTTTGATAAAGATAAGTTAGGTGATGCGTCCTCGTTTGAGGATCTCGTTGGTAAGGGCTACTTTGCCATTTTAATAGACCAGGGCACGGGATCTACGCCCTATCAGGGCATCACACCGCTCTTTGGGGAATCGATTTCTGCGTGCGCAGAAACTTATTTCGCGCAATCTGAGCAGCTCCCCACACGATTTTCAGTATCATTCGGGAAATCAAAAATTGCCGGCGAAGGTGAGTTTTGGCGCGCTGGCGGCGTCATGTTGCAAAAAATGCCAAAAGCCTCACCTCTTTTAAAGCCTGCGGAGGGTGACGCGCCAGTATTGGTTTCCGCTTCAGATTTGCTTGATGGTGATGACGAAGAAAATTGGAATCGCGCAAATATTTTGCTCGATTCCGTTGATGATTTGGAGCTCATCGGACCAAGTATCTCGCCAACAGATCTTTTGGTGCGCCTGTTCCACGAAGATCAGCCACGTGTATTTGATGCGCAACCTGTGCGCTTTGGGTGTAGTTGTTCCGAGGATCGCGTTCGCCAAAGCCTGTCGATCTATTCCGCGAAAGATATCGCGCACATGACGACAGACGAGGGAGACGTTACGGCTGATTGTCAATTCTGTGGCGCTCACTACGTTTTGGATCCGCGCACAGTTGGGTTTGAGGCAGAGGGTGGCCCTGATGGCAGTGGCGATAGACCTTAAGCACATCCAACGCGGGCTTGAACTTGGCTCCGGTGCAACATCAGATTTCGACCTAAATCCAAATGCAGAGAGATTTGCATCCTCGCAATTGAAGGTTGCGGGCGTGTTAGTTCCCTTTATTGAGCGTGATTCAGGTTTGCACTTGATACTGACCAAACGCGCGTCTCATTTGAAACATCATCCGGGACAGATTGCTTTTCCCGGCGGGCGTATGGACGCGGATGATGTGGATGTGACAGCAACGGCTTTGCGTGAGGCACACGAAGAGATCGGACTTTTACCTGAAAATGTTGAGGTGATTGGAAACCTGCCCTCACATGAAACGGTGAGCCGCTATGCTATGACTCCAATTATTGGGCGAGTTAAGGGCGACTTTTATGCTATTTGTGAACCGGGTGAGGTCGCGGAAGTCTTTGAAGTCCCTGCTCATTTTGTTCTCGATCCAGACAAATTTCGTGTGGAATCACGTTTGTGGCGCGGCGCAATCAGATCGTACTACACTGTTCCATACGGCCCCTACTATATTTGGGGCGCCACCGCGCGCGTTCTAAAGGGATTGGCGGAAAGGGTTTCAAAATGACGAAGTTGACCGCGACATGGCTAGATTCCGCGAAAACTCAGTTTGTGCTGTCATCCTTAGCAGACGCTGGTTTTGTCGCGTATCTGGTTGGCGGCTGTGTGCGCAATGCCTTATTACATGTACCCGTTAGTGATCTTGATATCGCGACATCTGCGAGGCCTGAACAGGTCATATCTTTGTTTGGATCGATTGGTGTAAAGGTGGTTCCAACGGGTATTGATCACGGGACAGTCACATTGATACTGGAGGGCGAAACCTACGAAGTCACAACGTTTCGTAAGGATATTTCGACCGACGGGCGCCACGCTACGGTGCTGTTTTCAAATACAATTCACGACGATGCGTTCCGCAGAGATTTTACGATGAACGCGCTATATTGTGATCGACTTGGCGTCATTCATGATCCAGTTGGCGGTATACCTGACCTAGCAAAGCGGCATGTTAGGTTCATCAAAGACCCACAGACCCGCATTCACGAAGACTATCTTCGCATTTTACGATTTTTCCGGTTCTACGCATGGTACGGCAATCATGAGGACGGGGTAGACGAGGAGGGATTGGCGGCGTGCGCTGCGAATGTAGATGGGTTGGACCTAATCTCGCGCGAACGTATTGGATCAGAGCTTTTCAAACTTCTATCCGCGCCGTGCCCCGAAACCGCGCTGGGGGCAATGGAGCAAAGTGGTGTTTTGACGCGGCTACTACCTGGTTCTGCGTGTAAAATACTCTTTGCCCTGTCGGCGCTTGGTGCGCCGTTAGACCCTCTTATGCGTCTTGCGGCTCTCGGAGGGGATAATGTCTCTGAGCGACTGCGCCTCTCAAAAAAGCAAGCAAATCAACTTGCACGTTTTCGGGCCGCAATGGGTTCCAGCGAAAGTTTAGAGAGCCTTGCCTATCGCCATGGAGACTTGTGTGCCATATCTGTTGCATATCTGCGCGCCGCGATGTTTGAAACGCCTATGTCCCCCGATTGGATGGTGCAAATTTCGCGCGGATGCAACGCTATCTTTCCAATTCGTGCAGCCGATTTGCCCTCTTCATTTGAGGGAGCCGACATTGGGCGCGCGCTAAAAGACATGGAGCGACACTGGATTGATGCTCATTTTGTTCTCTCCAAGTCAGACTTACTTTCAAATTATCTAGGGAAATCCTAAATTGGCGCAACTCACAATCGAACGCCTTGGTCACCAAGGCGATGGTATCGGCCAAGGCCCAATATACGCTGCTCAAACCTTGCCCGGCGAAGTGGTTGAGGGTGATATTGTTGATGGGCGTATGTCGAAGCCACGCATTCTGACACCCTCAGAAGATCGTGTAAAAGCGCCCTGCCGTCATTACAGCGTGTGCGGCGGTTGCTCGCTTCAACATGCCTCTGACGATTTTGTGTCGAATTGGAAGCGCGACGTCGTGGCGACCGCGCTCAAGCACCAAGGTATTTTTGCTAAGATTTCCGCGGTTCATACGTCACCTCCGCAATCTCGACGCCGAGCTGTATTTCACGGTAAGCGAACCAAAAACGGAGCGCATTTGGGCCTATTTGGACGGGCAAGTGACATTCTCCATGATATTCCTAGTTGTAAGCTGATGTCGGCAAGCATCATGAGTGGATTTGAAACGTTGCGTGCACTCGTGGTTTTGGGTGCTACGCGGCGTGGACATATGACCCTGACTGTGACCGATGTCGCCGGAGGGTTGGATGTTTCTGTTGAAAACGGAAAAGATCTAGACCTCAAATTCCGATCCGAGCTGGCTAGTTTTGTGCCAAGCTCGGGTCTAATACGGCTCGTGTGGCATGGCGAAGTGATTGCGCAAAACGGCCTGCCCTACCAATTGTTCGGCTCGGCCAAAGTAGTTCCTCCGGCAGGTGCGTTTTTGCAAGCGACTGCACATGGAGAGGCTGTCTTGGTCGATTCCATGCGCCGCGCTATAGGTGACGCCAAATCAGTTGTCGATCTGTTTGCAGGATGTGGAACGTTCTCACTGCCATTGGCTCAAACCGCGCGCGTGCATGCCGTTGAGGATGTAAGTGACATGATGGAGGCGTTGGCGGCGGGTTGGCGTGAGGCGCGTGGCCTCAAACAGGTTACAACTGAAACGCGTGACTTGTTTCGTCGGCCGCTACTGCCCGATGAGTTGGCTAAATTCGATGCTGTGGTTATTGATCCGCCCCGCGCGGGAGCGGCGGCACAGATAGCCGAGTTGGCGAAAAGCGAGATTGGTGTCATTGGATTTGTATCCTGTAATCCCGTGACATTTGCGCGGGATGCGCGCGTTCTTTTGGATGCGGGGTTCGTGTTGGATTGGTTGGAAGTGGTCGACCAGTTTAGGTGGTCTTCGCATGTAGAGGTTGCTGCACGGTTCGCGCGAATGTCATGAACATTGTGTTTGAGGATTCATTGGATTGGTGTACTAGCAGCCAAAACAAAGCGAAGGCTTGAGCATGTACCGCCGTCAATTTTTATGTTGTCTTGCCGCATTGGCGAGCATTCCCCAAGTCGCGATTTCGCGCGAATTGAAACCCTATGACGGGCCCCAAATAACGCGTGTTGTTTTACACAAAAGCCGTCGTCGCTTGTATTTGCTTAGCGGCGAAACTGTTGTGAAAGATTATAAAGTTGGGTTGGGTTCTGCCCCTGATGGACCGAAGCGTTTTGAAGGCGATGGGAAAACGCCCGAAGGCAGTTATATTATTGATCGGCGCAATCCAAACTCGTCCTTTCACCTGTCAATCGGGATTTCATATCCCAATACTCAGGATCAAGAATACGCGGCTGCGCATGGAAAACGTCCGGGTGGCGACATCTTTATACATGGCCGCGCGCGACAGAATAAAGGAAAGGGTCGTGACTGGACCGCGGGGTGTATTGCCGTAAAAGACCGCCATATCGAAGAAATCTATATGATGGTTCAGCTTGGCACGCAGATTGATATCTATCCCTAGCGTTTATTCGTCATCGAGCGTGGCGATACTAGGGCGACTGCCGAGTATGAGCGTCCACCACAGTTTCCCGTTGCTCTCCTGATACCATGCAAAACCCATGTCTGTGGCGCGGCGATCTAGAATAATGTCGCGTGTATCAGGTTGCTCCATCCAAGCGGACAGTGTTTCTAGCTCGGTTTCGTAAGTCTCAGAGATATTTTCGCCCAACATCAGGCCCGAATAGCCCGACCGAGCAACGCGACTGATTGGCGAAGATCCATCAGATCCAAAATGCCAAGGACGGTTTTGAACCTGCATATCTCGTGAATGGGTCGCAGCGGCTGCATCAAGGTTGGCATTCAACGCAACAGGTGCACGGCCGGCGGCTGAGCGCAGCGCATTGATCGAGTCGAGCATGCGGTATTCAATTTTTGCCTCATCGCGATTGGCGATCCGATAGACACGAGGGAGAGGCTTACCGTCAGGCGCAAGCCGCTCTGGCGGGGCTGCACAGGCAGTCAATCCGAGCGCAAAAATAGTCAACAAAGCAAAAAACCGCGTCATACCAGACACTCCAAATATGTTTGTAGCTCAATTAGCCTGTTTTTCGGGGTGGATCAAATGGCGTTCGCGTGATTCCGCTTCTCGCGATTGTTTGAATTGCGACTGAGGCAATCGCGCCATATATGTAGCGCAGTATTTTGAAACCATGGCGGGCTGTTGATATGTCGAAAATTCCTCAAACTTTAATTGGGCGTCGATCTTTTTTGGCCGCCGGTGCTACTATTTTGGCCGCGCCCGCTCTTGCTCAAACGGATGAAACGACTGAAATTGAACGCGATTTGTCTGAATCTGTTCGCCGCAACATATCGAGTTTTAGGTCATTGGATTGGCATCCTTATTTTAGTTCGTTGCGTAACGGTGCAATACTTGTCGATACGACATCTCGGGCGCTTCATTATTGGAACGAAGACGAGACAGTCTACAAACTTTACCCGACTTCTGTGCCATTGACTGAAGATTTGACTCGTCGCGGGCGCACGGAAATCATTCGTAAGGTTGAGGGACCAAGTTGGGCGCCAACCCCATCAATGAAAATTCGCAATCCCGAATGGCCAGATTTTGTCGGTCCTGGCCCAAATAACCCGCTCGGGACACACGCGCTTTATCTGAGCTGGCAGTATTACCGTATCCACGGCACCCATGACACGCGCAAAATTGGGCGTCAGTCATCGAACGGCTGTATCGGCCTATATAATGAGCATATTGCGGAACTCTACACTTTGGCAAAAAACGGCACTCAGGTTTTGCTAATCTGAACGTTTTATTCTCAAATTGACAAAAGGCGGCCTGTAGTTTGGCCGCCTTTTTTATGCTTGCAGATTCTTAGACCCAGCCGGTCAGGTTTTTCTCTATGACATGGACCAAGGCGTCAATATGTGCAGGCTCGTCATTTAGGCAGGGGATATAAAGGAATTCTTCGCCGCCTGCTTCTTCAAAACTCTCTTTGATCTCTTCGTTGATCTCTTCGAGCGTTTCAATGCAGTCCGCAGAAAATGCAGGTGCGCAAACCGCGATACTCTTGTTCCCTGCCTCGGCCTGACGTGCTACTTCTTCAACCGTATAAGGCTGAAGCCATGCTTCAGGGCCGAATTTGGATTGGAACGTGGTCATGATTTGGGTGTCATCCCAGCCTAGCCTTTCTTTCAGAAGGCGAGTCGTTTTTTGACATTGGCAATGATAGGGATCGCCACCCACTCTGTGGTACCGCTGTGGTAGGCCGTGGTATGAGCAGATAAGAATGTCCGGCTTTTTCTCAGCGCCGGCATAGGCAGTTTCGATCGATGCCGCGAGAGCATCGATGTATTTTGGTTCATCAAAATAGGGAGCGACAGTACGTGAAGCTGGTTGCCAGTTTTCTTCCATCAGTGCGCGGAAAAACTCATCATTTGCCGTTGCAACTGTCGCGCCCGCATACTGTGGGTAAAGCGGGAAAAACAAGATTTTTGTGCATCCCTGTGCGACCATATTGGCAACTTTTGATTTCGTCGATGGGTTGCCGTAACGCATACAGAAGTCGACCATTACGTCGTCACCGTATTTCACTGTGAGCGTCTTGGAGATGGCAGAAACCTGATCTTTTGTAATCGTCATGAGGGGGCTTTCATTTGCCTCCTCGTTCCAGATGGATCTGTACGCCGCACCCGATTTGGACGGACGAATCGTCAATACAATGCCTTGTAAGATCGGCTGCCACTGCCATTTCGGATAGTCGATCACACGCTTATCAGACAAAAACTCGTTCAAATATCGACGCATTGACCAATAGTCGGTGTCATCGGGTGTGCCGAGGTTCGCGAGTAAAACGCCAACCTTTTCTTTCGGAATTTTAGGGTGATCCGGTTGCGCATGTACGGGGCAGGTCGCATCTGGCGCGTTCGTATTGATCCGCGTCGGCTTCATCTTTCCCATGGTCTTCCTTCCATTTCATTTTGTCTTAGGCTTAGAGCGTTCCGAGGTATGGTCAACATCAAGAGCGCAGTTTTAGCTCGTTTGTGCCAAGTGCGTCTGCAAGTCGCGCCTTTGCACTTCCGGGGAGGAGCGGCTTCGGTTGGCTATCGTCCGGCGCCCAACCCGTGAGGCACACGATATCAAAGGTCGCAATGAGCAGACCGTCCTGTGAATAGTTTTCGGAATAGATCTGTTCAGCCAAGTTGAAGATTGATTTGGGTGTGAATCTGCGTGAACTTTGGCTTAGTGCCGCTGTCTCGCCCATACCTCGTAGATCATAGATTAGGCTGTTTAGGGTCTTGTAGCTTGCTTTGCGCACCATTTTGTCGGCGACTGGCAATGCAAAAGAGGCGCGCTGTAGTAACCCACCCAAGTCGCGGATTTCCCCCATCGGCAACACCCTTGAAGAGAGTCCGCCTGAGATCGCAATCTCTGCTTCGGCGAGACTAATTCTAAGCTCTTTTAGAGTCTCATCACCAAGAAAAATGGCGAGCATTAGCCCGTCAGGCCGAAGAGCGCGGTTACATTGAATCAATTGCCCAACGGGATCATTTGCCCAATGCAATGACATGGCGTGGATAACAAGGTCATAGCTTTGTTCGGCCAGGTCGAGAGTGTCCGTATCGCAGATTATGGTCGCATCTGGGAACCATGTTTTCCAGAGCATTGGAAAGCCCGTTACAATCGCAACATCGGCAAACGATTTATTAACCATACTTAGGCGATCTTGAATATCGAGACGAGCCTCCTCGTGAAGAAAGAAGTCGTCACCAATTCGCTCTGCGCGACGACGATGCTGGTCAAGTCTGTCTCGATTTACGAGAGGCGTTTGCGTGGCCATATCGCGTCCTTTGCGGGTTTCGACTACTGTAAGAAGTGAAGAAGGAAATGAAAACACTCGCAGCCTTAATCTATCCACCACAGTGTATGAATTGCGATGTGCATATCGACGCAGAGTACGGATTGTGCCCCACGTGTTGGGGTCAGACCGATTTCATAATTGATCATCCGTGTGAGAGATGTGGCCGACCACTTATGGGGTTGGCACGGGAGGGAGATCTTTGTGACGACTGTCTTGTCACACCTCATGCTTGGTCCAAGGGCCGTGCAGTGTTGCAATACGCGGGTGTTGGACGATCCCTAATTTTGAGTTTCAAACACGGAGATCGTACAGACCTCGCGCCTGTTCTGGGTGACTGGATTACCAAGGCTGCGATTTCTCTAATCACGCCTGAAACGCTTATCGCGCCGGTCCCGCTACACTGGGCACGACTTTTGCGACGTCGCTACAATCAATCTATGTTGCTGTCTCAACGTGTTTCTAAAAAATCGTGCGGTCAGCATGTTTGTAACCTGCTGACGCGAACGAGGCGCACGAAGAGTCTCGATGGGTTGAGCGGTATTGCACGCCGCACTATTGTGGAAAATGTTATGCGTGTGACCCCCAAGCATCACGGCAAAATAGAAGGGCGGCCGGTTCTCATTATAGATGATGTGATGACCACAGGGGCTACTTTGGACGCATGTGCGCAGGCGTGTTTGTCTGCAGGTGCATTGCGGGTGGACGTTGCGGTACTCGCACGCGTTGCCAGAGAGAGGTGAATTCTGATAACTCTGCAAAAAAGAATAAGGATTCCAACATGCAGCCTGTCACTCTCTACACGACACCTATTTGCCCGTTTTGTATCGCTGCAAAGCGACTACTGGACGCTAAGGGCGTCAATTACACGGATATTGACGTCATGCGCGATCCGTCCCGTCGTGCCGAAATGATGCAAAAGGCTCACGGCCGTCACACCGTCCCACAGATTTTTATCGGTGAGGAACACGTTGGCGGATGTGATGAGCTTCATGCTTTGGAGCGTGCAGGTAAACTTGACGCGCTTTTGGCGGGCTGATGCATGACCTGTGCGGCACTGATTACACTTAATTCATGTGACGACCCCGTTTCCAACCTGAAAGAAACAGTGTCGTTGTTGCATGCTGCAGCTGATGGTGGCGCGGACTTTATAATGACGCCTGAGGTGACGAATTGCATCTCCACCAATCGTGAGCATAAAGAAGCAGTGTTGTGCACCGAGGCGGATGATATCACACTCTCCGCCATTTGCGATTTTGCGGCTTTGCGTAAGGTGTGGGTTTTAGTCGGGTCATTGGCGCTAAAAACGGATGATGTTGATGGACGTTTTGCCAATCGGTCTTTTCTAATTTCCCCTTTGGGTAAAGTCGCTGTGCGATACGACAAGGCGCATATGTTTGATGTTACCGTGAGCGAAACCGAAACCTATCTAGAATCTGCGGGGTACAGGCCGGGGAATAGGTTAGCTTTGGGCCGGACGCCTTTCGGCGTGATCGGAATGAGTGTCTGTTATGATCTACGCTTTGCGTATCTTTACCGATCGTTGGCTCAGGCCGGTGCAGAAATTTTGACGGTTCCGTCTGCGTTTTCTGCGGTTACGGGGGCGGCGCATTGGGAAGTTTTATTGCGTGCACGCGCCATTGAGACGGGATCATTCGTGTTTGCACCTGCGCAAACGGGAGTACACCGTGAGACACATGCGACAAAACGCCAGACTTACGGGCACTCCCTTGTTGTTTCTCCGTGGGGTGACGTAGTGTTCGATGGGGGCGTTGAGGTTGGCGTCGGGTTCGTTGATTTCGACCTACGCGCGGTACATGATGCACGATCACGTATTCCGTCACTGTTGCATGATCGGGTTTTAGGGGCACCACAATGAGTGAAAATGTTACCAATGACTCGTTAGCCGTTGCCCTGTTTTCAGAAATTTTCATGGCGGATCAGTTGGCGCGAAACCGTCTCACAAAGGCGTTGCCAAAGGGCATGGAAATCAGTCATTTTTCCGTCCTCAACCATCTTGCCGGAGCTGGAGACGAACGATCCCCCGCACAGCTCGCGCGGGCGTTTCACCTAACGCGTGGCGCCATGACCAACACCCTCAACAAGCTGGAGTGGGCTGGCCATATACACGTTCGGCCGGATTGGGATGATGCGCGTCGAAAATTCGTGTCGATCTCCCCATCTGGTCGCGCCGCGCGAGAAACGGCTCTATCTGCGATCGCGCCAATCTTGACTGATGTGGTTGACGCGATCGGGCACGACAAGGTGAAAGGTGCGCTGCCTGTGCTTCGTGAAATGCGCGTACGCCTTGAAAATGATGATTAGCCCTCATGCGACCTTGATAGATGCCGTTACATAATTCACAGACAGGTCGCGATCAGACAAAGACCATTTCCAAAGTGCGGGGTTGAATACGAATCCTTTGCGATCAACGGGACGCAAGCCTGCCGTTTCAATCAATTCGAATAGCTCGTCTGGCGTGATGAACTTTTTCCAGTCATGCGTGCCTTTGGGTAGCCAGCGCATCACAATTTCGGCACCAACAATCGCCATCATATATGACTTTGGATTGCGGTTTATGGTGGAGCAAATCATCAATCCACCAGTCTTGAGTAGGGTTTGGCACGCATTTAGGTAGTTTTGCGGGTCGGCGACGTGCTCGACCACTTCCATGTTCAATACGACATCAAACGTTTCTCCGGCCGCCGCCAAATCTTCGGCGGTGGTGAAACGGTAATCTATGTCGAGACCTGCATTTTCAGCATGAACCTGTGCCACGGGAATATTGCGTTCGGCAGCGTCAGCGCCCACAACTGTCGCGCCAAGGCGCGCCATGGGTTCGGACAAAAGCCCGCCACCACAGCCGATATCGAGAATACGCAACCCGTCAAAGGGGGCGGGGGATGATAGATCACGCCCAAATTCCGCGGCGATCTGGGATGTGATGTAGTCGAGACGGGTTGGGTTGAGCATATGAAGTGGTTTGAATTTGCCATTGGGATCCCACCATTCGGCAGCCATCGCCTCAAATTTTGCGACCTCTTGGGGATCGATTGTGGACTGATGCATTTGCATGCTCCTCTCCTTCGTGGTCAACTTGCGTCACGACGCATCGCAACTCTTTGCTCTATACAGGACGCCCATGGACAAGGTCTCAGACCAAAAGAGCGCATTCAGTTATCTCTACCCGCAAATCGTTCCCAATGACCATATCATGTTGGCGGTCGGGGATGGACATGAGATCTATATCGAAGAGTGTGGAAATCCAGAGGGCATTCCAGTTGTGGTCCTACATGGCGGACCCGGCGGAGGGTGTAGTCCCTATATGAGGCGGTTTTTTAACCCTCAGCTTTACCGCATTATTTTGTTTGACCAACGCGGGTGTGGGCGATCAAAGCCCTTTGCATCGGTTGAGGCAAACACCACGTGGCATCTTGTGCGCGACATCGAGGCGATCCGAACGCACTTTGGGATAGAGCGTTGGATGGTGTTTGGGGGGAGTTGGGGTGCGACACTTGCGCTGGCCTATGCTCAAACCCATCCTAATCGTGCAATCCATTTGATCCTGCGCGGCGTGTTTTTGGCAACTCAAGACGAGCTTGACTGGTTTTACGGTGGCGGTGCAGGTCGATTTTGGCCTGAGCTTTGGGCGAATTTTGTCGATGCAATACCACACACTGAGCGCAATGATCTCATTTCCGCATATCATCGGCGGTTGTTTTCTGGAAACCGTGCGGAAGA
>NZ_CBFHKW010000037.1:20388-25503 GCF_965656515.1 Celeribacter marinus | reverse complement strand
GGGTTAACCTCGATCTGCGGCTTATAGGTGTTCATCACCATCGACGATTTGCCAATGGTGCGCGTATTCTCGACCGCCACCGTGTCTTTGGCCAATCCCAATTGCGCGCCGATCCCGTCCGCCTGTGCGGCCCCAGACACGAACAACACCGCCGAGCGCTCAACCGCGCGCCCCATCGACCCGAACATCGGACGGGTATAAACGGGTTGCGGCGTTGGAATGGACGCATTCGGGTCGCCCATCTGCGCCACAGCGATCGAACCACCTAACACGACCATTTCAGGCTTCACCCCAAAAAACGCAGGATTCCACATCACCAGATCGGCACGTTTTCCGACCTCAAGCGATCCAATATGCGCGCTCATCCCATGCGCAATCGCGGGATTGATCGTGTATTTGGCAATGTAGCGTTTCACACGCACGTTGTCGTTGTCGCCTGTCTCCTGCGCCAAACGCCCGCGCTGTTTCTTCATCTTGTCGGCTGTTTGCCATGTGCGGATCAGCACCTCACCCACGCGCCCCATCGCCTGACTATCCGAGGCGATGATCGAAAACGCGCCCATGTCATGTAAAATGTCTTCGGCGGCAATCGTTTCCTTGCGAATACGACTTTCGGCAAAAGCCACGTCTTCGGGGATAGATTTGTCGAGGTGATGACAGACCATGAGCATATCAAGGTGCTCTTCGAGTGTATTGATCGTGTAGGGCCGTGTCGGGTTGGTGGAGGACGGGATCACATGTTCCTCGCTTACAACCTTAATGATATCAGGGGCATGACCGCCGCCCGCGCCCTCGGTATGAAAGGCGTGAATGGTACGCCCCTTCATCGCGGCAACCGTATTCTCGACAAAGCCGCTTTCATTTAACGTATCGGTGTGGATCATCACTTGGACGTCCATATCATCGGCCACAGACAGACAACAATCAATCGCGGCAGGTGTCGTTCCCCAATCCTCATGTAGCTTCATCGCGGCGGCCCCTGCGGTGATCATCTCGACCAAGGCTTGGGGTTGCGAGGCATTGCCCTTACCGGCCAGTGCGATGTTCATCGGCACGCCATCGAGCGCTTGCAACATCCGCCCGATATGCCACGGACCGGGGGTACATGTCGTCGCAAGCGTACCATGCGCCGGACCGGTGCCACCGCCAAGCATAGTGGTCACCCCCGAATGCAGGGCATCGTCAATCTGTTGCGGGCAAATGAAATGGATATGACTGTCAAAGCCGCCAGCGGTGACAATGCGCCCCTCACCCGCGATAACTTCGGTTCCCGGTCCCACAACGATACTGATGTTGGGTTGCGTATCGGGATTACCCGCCTTGCCAATCGACGCGATGCGTCCATCACGCAGGCCAATGTCAGCCTTGAAAATGCCCGTAACGTCAACAATCAGCGCGTTGGTGATGACCGTATCGACAGCCCCCTGAGCGCGCGAAAACTGGGACTGTCCCATGCCGTCGCGGATCACTTTGCCGCCGCCGAATTTGACCTCGTCGCCATATGGCCCTGTGAGGTCGCGCTCGACCTCGATGATCAAATCTGTGTCGGCCAAGCGCAATTTGTCGCCAGTGGTCGGGCCAAACATATCGGCATAGGTCGCGCGGGAAATAAGTGCAGGCATGGTCGTCCCTCTCAATTCATCTCGTAGACGGCGCGCATCTCTTCGGTGCGTTGGCGCGTCAGGTGTTCTTTGCATCCGTGGATGATCAGCGGCTGAATTGATCCGCCCTCATAGGCTGATCCTTCGGCAATACAGGCGGCATCACGGTAGGGGATCCATGCGCGTTGCGCCGCACGAAGCGCATTTGCCGCCTCATCACTCCACCCTTTGGCGACATCCATCGCCCAGCCATAAGTGTCGTTCAAATCCTCATCTGCAGCGATATAGGCGCGCAACGCACACTGATTCATCTCATACTGTGTCATCGCGTTTGAACAGTCGATGTCATCGGGTGTAGCCTGTTGCGCCGAGGTGGACCCAGCCACGACACACAGCGCGATCACACATGCCCGCATCACGACAGCCCGCCCATAATCTTAGCGTTGAACCCGAACACTTCGCGGTTGCCAGAGAGTGGCACCAAATGGACCTCGCGGGTTTGACCGGGCTCAAAGCGTACGGCCGTGCCCGCCGCAATATCAAGGCGCTGCCCCAAGGCCGCAGGACGATCAAACGCCAGCGCCGTATTCGTCTCGAAAAAGTGGTAGTGACTGCCCACTTGCACGGGGCGATCCCCCGTATTGGCCACGGTAATGGTGGTCACGGGCGCGCCCGCGTTCAACTCGATGTCGCCCTCAGCGACGAAATACTCTCCGGGGATCATGGGCTCTCCTTAGCGAATGGGGTGATGAACGGTGACAAGTTTGGTGCCATCGGGGAACGTGGCCTCGACCTGCACATCGTGGATCATCTCCGAAATCCCGTCCATGCATTGCGCCTTTGTCACCACATGCGCCGCCGCGTGCATCAAGTCGGAGACCATCCGACCATCCCGCGCGCCCTCGACCACGAAATCGGTGATAAGCGCAATGGCCTCCGGGTGGTTGAGTTTCACACCGCGCTCCAGGCGCCCGCGCGCCACCATAGCGGCAAGCGAAATCAACAGCTTATCCTTTTCCCTCGGTGTCAGGTTCATCAGTCTTCCTTTTTCACAGTTGCCAAACACGCGGCAATGGCCCGTGTCGTAGATGGTCAAGTGCGCGGGCCACATAGCGGCGCAGCGGATATCCGTCGGCGGCCATCGCGCGAATGATCAATTTGCCGTTCCAGCCCGAAACACCCGCACTCACGCCCTCTTGGGTCAGGGATTTCAAACTGTCGGCGAGATCCTGTGCGCCTTGGGCGAACACGCCAATGGTCCCAATCGCACGCGCCCCGCCAAGCGTTACCGCATGATGACGCATCGCCAATGTGTCGGCGTCAAATTCAAGCGGCTCAAGATACTCAAGACGTCCTGCGCGGTGCACCTCGCGGCGATCGCGAAACCGCAGGCTCTCGACCGTCTCGCCCATGGCGGCACGGCCCAATACAAGACTTTCGACAAAGACAAAGCGGCTATCGGCGGCAATCTGTGCGCGGGTCACCCGCGACAAGCGCGATTTATCAAAGAGGATCGTCTCTTGCGGCAACCAGTCAAGCCGCGCGCCACATCCCGCTTTGAGCGAAATAGCCACCTCGGCGTCCGCGCCCTGCGCCACGCCGGCATAAGCGCGCTCGGCCGTTTGCGATGTGCCGACAAGTGCGCCGCCCGCCTCAACCTCCAAGGTGTAATCAAGGCGATCACCGGCCGTGAGCCCGCCGGACGTGTTCAAAAATACCACCTCAGGGACTGGCCCGTGGATCTTTGGCAGCATCGCCTTGGCGGACCCCGCCTGATACAAGTCGCGCAGGCCCGTCGCCCCCATCACCACACGCGCAACGCCGCGCACCCGTTGCATGGGGGCTGCGTGACGCGGGGCGTCAGATGTCAAATGAGAGTCGAGCATTGGGCCTCCAGATTGCTCGCACGCTATCCCCGCGCGGCGACAGATCACAATGGGCCGAGGCCGTAGTTACAGACGCAAAGGCGCATTTTTCGACCGATTGCTCAAAAAATAGGCACGAAGCCCCACTGGCGCTTTTCTCGCGAACGCGGTAAGCGATACGCATGACCGATATCCTCACGATCCGCCGCCCCGATGACTGGCACCTGCACTTGCGCGATGGCGCAATGCTTGAGGCCGTCTTGCCCGAAACAGCGCGCCATTTTGCCCGTGCCATCATCATGCCGAACCTTGTGCCCCCCGTGGTCACAAGTGCCGATGCGAGCGCATACCGCGAACGCATTTTGGCCGCCGCACCCGGCGTTGGCACGTTCGAGCCGCTGATGACGCTATACCTCACTGAGGACACAGACGCCGATGACGTCGCCAGCGCGCACGCAAGCGGGTTGATCAAAGCGGTGAAGCTATACCCAGCCGGAGCCACCACCAATTCCGCCTCAGGCGTCGCGAACTTTGAAAACGTACGCGCCGTGTTGGAAAAGATGGCCGAGATCGGATTGCCGTTGTGTATCCACGGCGAAGTTGTCACGCCTGACGTCGATATTTTCGACCGCGAGAAAGTATTCATCGAGACCGTTCTCGATCCGATCCGCCGCGCAAACCCTGACCTCAAAGTGGTGATGGAACATATCACCACCAAAGACGGTGTGGATTACGCGCGCTCTGGCGGCAAAAACCTTGGTGCGACCATCACTACGCATCACCTTGTGATCAACCGCAACCACATCCTCGTGGGCGGGATCAAACCGCATTACTATTGCCTGCCCGTGGCCAAACGCGAGACGCACCGTCTTGCTTTGGTCGAGGCGGCAACATCCGGCGACAGCACGTTCTTTCTTGGCACCGATAGTGCGCCGCATCTGGATGGGGCAAAAGAAACGGCCTGTGGCTGTGCGGGGTGCTTCACCGCAACCAACACCATGTCGATCCTCGCAGAAGTCTTTGAAAAAGAGGGCAAGCTTGACAGCTTGGAGGCCTTCACGTCCATGAACGGGCCGAATTTCTACGGGTTGCCGATCAATGAGACGACGATCACCCTGACAAAGGGTGACCCCGTGCCATATCCCGCCAAAATCACCACGCCAGACGGGCCACTGACCCTGTTTGACCCGCAAATGCCGCTCCATTGGAGTGTTGAGGCGTAACGCCTCTCGCGATCAAAGATTAGACCAAGGACCACACCATGATCCCCTCTTCCTTTCCCGATAGCACCGAAATCGCCCGCCTGACTGCGCGGATGCTCCTTGAAATCGGTGCTGTCAATTTTCGCCCCGCCGATCCGTTTATCTTGGCCTCGGGTCTACCGTCCCCCACCTATATCGACTGTCGCAAGCTGATTTCGTATCCGCGTATCCGCTCGACCTTGATGGATTTTCTCACGGTCGAAACCATGCGCGTGGCGGGTTTTGAAGCCTTTGACAACATTGCCGGCGGAGAAACCGCAGGCATCCCGTTTGCGGCGCTTGTGGCGGAACGCATGGCCCTGCCCATGACCTATGTGCGCAAAAAGCCCAAAGGGTATGGGCGCGGCGCGCGTATCGAGGGCGATATGTCCGAGGGTCAGCGCGTGT
>NZ_CBFHKW010000037.1:2275-20290 GCF_965656515.1 Celeribacter marinus | reverse complement strand
TTGTTGGTTGAGGATTTGACCACCGATGGCGGATCAAAGCTGTCATTTGTTGATGCGATCCGCGACACGGGGGCGACATGCGCATGGACAGCCGTTATTTTCTACTACGGCATTTTCCCTGAGACGGAAAAAACACTCGGCGACCACGGCGTTGGCCTAATTAGCCTGTGCACATGGTGGGACGTTTTGGCCGAGGCCAAGGCACAAGGATCATTTGACGCCGCCACATTGGCCGAAGTCGAGAAATTCCTGAACGCGCCGCGCGAATGGCAAGAGGCGAACAAGACATCCTAAGAGCAAAAGGATAGATCGAAAGAATGGCCGCGCTCACCCGAGTGCGGCTTTTGCATTTGAACACTTGGACTTAGCGCATATATGCGCTCCACGCGCCGAGTTATCCACAAAACATACATTTTGAAACCGCGCGCGTAGACCGTTAAGACACGTCAACGCCGCGACACCTGCGAGTCGCGCAGTCACGAGATTTGGGGTAGTTACGATGGACGATTACGCGGATATGGATCGGGGCGAGCCAAGCCCGATGGATCAAGGCGCACCAAGTCCCACACCACAAACAGATGCCCCCGCCAAAGGGGCGATCATATCCTCCTATGCGGGCGCCGTCCCCCACAACATCGAGGCCGAACAACAGTTGCTTGGTGCGCTTTTGACCAACAACGAGGTCTACGACAAAATCGCGTCGATCATCACCAACGAACATTTTTACGATCCGGTGCACCGCGATATTTTTGACAAAGCGGCCGAACGTATTTCGAAAAACATGCTCGCCTCTCCCGTAACGCTCAAGGCGTATATGGAAGACCACGAAGGATTGCGTGAACTGGGCGGGCCGTCCTATTTGGCCAAACTCGCCGCATCCGCGATCTCGACCTATGCGGTGCGCGACTATGCGCAACTGATTTACGATCTGTTCTTGCGCCGCCAGTTGATCGAGCTTGGCCATGAGATCGCGGGGGCCGCCACATCAGGCAGCGATACGCGTGACCCGACAGAGCAAATCGTCGCCGCCGAGCAGCGCCTGTATTCACTGGCCGAACAAGGCAAAAGTGATACAGGGTTCCAGTCGTTTCTCTCTGCGGTCACTGAGGCCGTTCAATCCGCCAACACTGCGTATGAACGCGGGGGCGGCATGGCCGGCATTGCCACGCAACTCGCTGATCTTGATCGCAAAATGGGCGGATTGCACAAGTCCGACTTGATCATTTTGGCGGGGCGCCCATCGATGGGGAAAACCTCGCTGGCCACCAACATCGCCTACAACGTGGCCAAGACCTACAAAAAGGGCACGCTCCATGACGGCACGATTGGTGCGGTCGAGGGCGGCGTTGTCGGCTTTTACTCGCTTGAGATGAGCGCCGAACAGTTGGCCGCGCGCATTTTGGCCGAAGCCTCCGAAATTTCGTCGCACAAAATCCGTCAGGGGGACATGACGGAGGATGAATTCCGCCGCTTTGTCGACGCCGCAAAGACGCTTGAATCCTGCCCGCTGTACATCGACGACACGCCTGCCCTACCCATCTCGCAATTGGCGGCGCGCGCGCGGCGCTTGCAACGGACGCACGGGCTTGACGTGTTGATCGTCGACTACTTGCAACTGGTCCGCGGCACCGCCGCGACCCAAGGCAACCGCGTGCAAGAAATCGGTGAGATTTCGATGGGCCTCAAAGCGATTGCAAAGGAACTCAACGTTCCCGTCATCGCGCTATCGCAGTTATCGCGGATGGTTGAAAGCCGTGAGGATAAACGCCCGCAGCTCTCTGACCTTCGTGAATCCGGCTCGATCGAGCAAGACGCGGATGTGGTGATGTTCGTGTTCCGTGAGGAGTATTATATCGAGCGCGAAAAGCCGTCCGATGATGATCCGAATTTTGCCGAATGGCAGGACAAAATGAACCGGCTGTACGGCAAGGCCGAGGTTATTTTGGGCAAGCAACGCCACGGCCCGATTGGATCGGTGGGTCTCAGTTTCGAGGCGGAGTTTACCCGTTTTGGCAACCTCGCACAGCCATGGCAAGAACGTCCCGACGAGTATTAAACTCCACACAAAGCGCAGCAGTTTCTAACCTGGGCGATTTTGGCTTGCGTCAGACCGTGAGCGGCGTCAAAACACACCCCCATGGGTACATCTGTTTTACATATCGATCTGAATGCGCTGCGCGACAACTGGCGCGCCCTTGACGCGCTATCTGCGCCACATGTCGAAACCGCGGCCGTGGTCAAGGCCAACGGATACGGCATAGGGGCGGCCAAAGCCGCACGCGCCTTGCAAAAGGCGGGCGTGAAGACCTTTTTTGTCGCCGCTGTCGAAGAGGGCGTGACGGTACGAGAGGCCCTTGGCCCTGACCCTGAAGTATGCATTTTTAGCGGGCATATGGCGGGTGATACCGATACGATCGCTAATATGAACCTGACGCCGATGCTCAATTCGCTTGAGCAAACCACGCGCCATTTTGAGGCCCTTGCGGGTCATCCGTTCGGCATTCAGCTGGACAGTGGTATGAACCGCCTCGGGATGGAACCCGCCGAATGGGACGCGATAAAAGAGATCGTGATACAGGCGGGGCCGCGCCTTGTTATGAGCCATCTGGCCTGTGCCGATGAGCCTGATCATCCGATGAACGCCCAACAACTGGCCTGCTTTAAGGATATGACTGACGGGCTGCCTGTGCGGCGTGCATTGTCGGCCACGGGCGGTATTCTACTCGGGGCAGACTACCATTTCGACCTCGTGCGACCCGGAATTGGGCTTTATGGCGGCTTGCCATTCGAGGACGCCAAACCCGTTGTGCGCGTTGAATGCCCCGTGATCCAAATCCGCGATGTGGCGACAGGCGAAACCGCAGGTTACGGCAATTCATGGACAGCCGAGCGCCCCTCACGGATCGCAACAATTGCCGCAGGGTATGCCGATGGCATTTTGCGGGCAATTTCCAACAATGCCGTTTTGTTTGAGGGCGACACCCCGTGCCCCCTTGTTGGTCGCGTCTCGATGGATTTGATCACCGTGGATGTGACCCACTTGCCCCACGCCCCTCGCACGCTCGACCTGATATGTGCACATCAAACCGTGGACGAATTGGCACTCAATGCGGACACCATCGGCTATGAAATCCTGACGTCCCTCGGCGGGCGGTATGCGCGGCGTTACATCGGATGAACCTGTCTTTGATCACACGGCCTTTGGCGGGTCTGGGTGCGGGTGTTTTGGGCGCGTTGGCTCTCATCGGGCGGGTCACGTTGTTTGCCCTCTCAACTGCGCGTCACATTGTCACTCCGCCGTTTTATACCCGCGAGTTTTTGCATGCGCTGCTTAACATCGGCTATCTGTCGCTGCCTGTGGTGGGTCTAACCGCGTTCTTCACGGGTGGCGCATTGGCGTTGCAAATCTATGCAGGTGGTTCACGTTTTTCTGCCGAAGCGGTGGTGCCGCAAATTGTGGCCATCGGTATGGTGCGTGAACTTGGCCCTGTGCTTGTCGGTCTTATGGTTGCCGCACGTGTCACGGCATCTGTGGCCGCCGAAATAGCGACAATGAAAGTGACCGAACAGATCGACGCGCTTGTCACCCTGTCCACGCACCCGATGAAATACCTCACCGCACCGCGCGTTTTGGCGGGGCTGTTGACTGTGCCTATATTGGTCGGCGTGGGTGATATTATCGGCATCTTTGGCGGCTGGCTGGTTGCGACGAAATCCCTCGACTTCAACGCGGTCACCTATCTGCGCAACACCATCGACTTTCTGGAAATGCCCGACATCGTGTCCTCGCTCGTCAAAGGCTCGGTTTTTGGCGGCATCGCCACGTTGATGGGCTGTTATTTCGGAATGGAATCGGGACGCGGCGCGCAGGGCGTTGGCCAAGCAACAAAGTCGTCCGTTGTCGCCGCCGCGGTTCTCATTCTGGCTGCAAACTTTCTCCTCACACAGGCGTTCTTTTCAGTATGATAGAGTTAGAGAATGTCCATAAATCCTTTGGCTCCAAACAGATTTTGCGTGGGGTCAACCTATCAGTGCATAAGGGCGAAAGCCTTGTGATTATTGGCGGCTCGGGCACGGGCAAGTCGGTGACGCTCAAATGCGTTCTTGGCCTCATTCAACCCGATCAGGGCATCATTCGTGTCAACGGTGAGGATGTGACGAAAACAGGCGACAGAGATGCGTTTTTAGCCCGATTTGGGATGCTATTTCAGGGGGCAGCCCTGTTTGACAGTATGCCCGTTTGGCAAAACGTCGCATTTCGCTTGCTGCGCGGGTCGCTCAAACGGCCCAAGGATGAGGCAAAAGAGATCGCGATTGAAAAGCTGCGGCGTGTTGGCCTCACACCCGATGTCGCAGAGTTGTTTCCCGCCGAATTGTCGGGCGGCATGCAAAAGCGTGTGGGCCTTGCCCGCGCCATTGCAACCGATCCCGCAATCATTTTTTTCGATGAACCAACCACGGGCCTTGATCCGATCATGGCGGGCGTGATCAACGACTTGATCCGCGAGATCGTGGAAGAGATGGGCGCTACGGCGATGACCATCACGCATGATATGACCTCGGTGCGCGCCATTGCCGATAAGGTTGCCATGTTGCACGCGGGAAAGATCCGGTGGTGTGGCCCTGTCTCGCAGATGGATACAGCCGACGATCCATATCTGCATCAATTCATCACAGGGTCAGCTGACGGCCCGATCGAAACTGTGCGCTAAGTCACGCGGTGACATTGTAGGGGCCTTTCGGGGGCCACGGCGGCTCTTTGTTTCCAACTTGGAAACAAAGGTTGGATTCATCTCATACCATTGACTTAATAGCACAAAACACGCCGATTCAGCCGTTGATTTGTCGCAGATTCTCAACGAAAATTAACCCTGTTTGGTTTTAGGGGTAACGAGAATGTCGGATGTACAGCCGAGCGGCGATTGGGAAACCGGTCCACTGCTTCAGCATATTTTTCAAACAATGACGATGTGGGGCGTGATCGCGGCGGCGGTGGTGGCATGGGGCGCAGTTATTGCATCCGCAACGCAGCTTTGGCCATGGATCGGTCTCGACATGCGGTTCGGCTCAGACACCGTTTTTGATGCGGGGCCGTACGTGCAAACTGGGCTCGCGATCTTGCTCACCGCGCTATGTACCTACCTGCCAAGTGTGGGGCGGATGCTCTCACTTGAACGATCACACCGCAGGTTTTCTGTGACGATGGACGATGTTGTGCGCGCCTATCAGATCAGTCACCGCTCGGATCGTGGGCGCGCTTTTGCTCTGTCGTCCGAATTTGACTCTGTGCGTGAACGCCTGTTGCACATGCGCGATCATCCAGACCTGTCGCGGTTGGAACCCGAGGTCTTGGAACTGGCAGCTCAGATGTCACACACGACACGGGATTTTGCCGATTTGTATTCTGATGAACGCCTTGAGCGGGCGCGGGCCTTTCTCAAAGAGCGCCAACACGAACTCAACGCGTTTCAAGAAAAACTCACCATGGCGCTGTCGGTCACCCAAGAGTTGCGGCGCTGGCAGGATGACGTCGAGGCGTCCGAACGCGAAGCCAATCGCCAAATGGACGTGTTGGAAAAAGATCTGCGCGAGATTCTCCCTTCGCTTGGGTACGAATTGGATGATCCCGCAACCCTGACCGACGATGATCACAAGGTTGTCCCCCTCCAAGGCGCAACAAGCACCTCCAAAGAACGCTAAACCTGATATGCGGGCTTGAACTGGCGCGTCTCAAACGGCATCTGGAGAGGATGTCACCCCTTCGCCTCGCCAACCTGTCGCTTTTGATTGCCTTCCCCATCGCGTGGGGGGCGCCGCTGTTGCGCGCGGGGTTTCTCCCTGTGTTTGGATTGTCGGAAATCTCGGTCCTGTCTGGCGTTGCAAGCCTTTGGCAAACGGACATCCTGCTTGCCCTTGTTGTGATCGTCCTTGCCATGGTCGCTCCCATCGCCAAGGTTCTCACACTGGAGGGCGTACTCTCGAACCGCCTTCCGGCACGGATAAAGCCGTGGCTGTTTCATCTGGGCCGCCTTGCCATGGCAGATGTATTTTTAATCGCGATCTACATCACAGTGGCCAAAGGCATCGGCATTGGCCGTCTCGAAGTGGCGTGGGGGATGTATCTGTTTACGGCTTGCGTTGTGACCTCACTGGCTCTGAGTCTGATCCCCGCACGAAAGCAGACTTGAAGCAGGGCGACTTGCGCGGGTAGAACAACACAACCAACTCGAACGATCGACGCGTATCCACAGGAGCCGACATGGCCAAAGCCCAAAAGAATTACGTGTGCAGTAAATGCGCCGCAGTCACGACAAAATGGTCAGGGCGCTGTGATGAATGTGGCGAGTGGAACACCATCACCGAAGAAAAGCCGCTCTCGACATCTGGCCCGACCAAGAAAAGTTTGGGCGGGATGCGCGGCAAGCCTGTGCCGCTGACCGATCTGTCCACCAAAGACGCGCCTCCGCCGCGCACCTCCTCGGGCATCGCCGAATTGGACCGCGTTTTGGGCGGCGGTCTGGTCCCTGCCTCGGCCATTTTGGTGGGCGGTGATCCGGGCATCGGAAAATCCACACTCCTACTGCAAGCGGCGGCACAATTCGCGCTTGAAGGCCTCAAGGTCATTTATGTCTCGGGTGAGGAATCCGCCGCCCAAGTGCGGATGCGCGCACAACGTCTTGGCCTTGGGGGCGCGCCCGTCAAACTGGCCGCAGAGACCAATTTACGCGATATTTTGACCACGATGGAGGCCGAAGAGCCGGACTTGGTCATCATCGACTCCATCCAAACCATGTGGGCAGACAATGTAGAAAGCGCCCCAGGGTCGGTGAGCCAAGTGCGCGCCGCAGCCCACGAATTGACGACATTTGCCAAAACGCGCGGCGTTTCTGTGATCCTTGTCGGGCATGTCACCAAAGACGGGCAACTCGCGGGGCCGCGCGTGGTCGAACACATGGTTGATACCGTTTTGTATTTCGAGGGCGAGCGCGGGCACCATTTCCGCCTATTGCGGGCCGTCAAAAACCGCTTTGGCCCCTCCAACGAGATTGGCGTATTCGAGATGACGGGTGACGGGTTGCGCGAGGTCAAAAACCCCTCCGCGCTGTTTTTATCCGAGCGCGATGAACCCGCCCCGGGATCGGTGGTCTTCGCGGGCATCGAGGGCACGCGCCCCGTGTTGGTCGAATTCCAAGCCCTCGTCGCCCCCTCGCCGCACGCCCAAGCGCGGCGCACCGTTGTGGGATGGGACGGGGGCCGTTTGGCGATGATCCTCGCCGTCTTGGAAAGCCGGTGTTCAATTCCGTTTGCGGGGCTGGATGTCTATCTCAATGTGGCGGGCGGCATGAAAGTGTCCGAACCCGCCGCTGATCTGGCGGTTGCCACGGCGTTGCTTTCAGCGCGCGAAGATGTCGCCGTCCCAAAGGATTGTGTGGTATTCGGGGAACTTTCGCTATCGGGTAGCCTCAGACCCGTCAACCAAACCGAAAACAGGTTGAAAGAAGCCAAAAAACTTGGTTTTTCATCCGCAATCCTCCCTGCGCGCTCGAAAGCCGCAGAAAAGAGCGGTATGAGCCTGAGACAAATGACCGATTTGGTCAATTTCGTCGGGGAAGTGTTCGGCGCGGGGTAACTGCCGCCGGTGTAATTGTAGGGCGCGCCTGTGTAGCGCTCCAAGACTGCTCCAATTGGAGCCAAATAAGGATCGGGACGGCATGGAAGGCTTTACACTCATCGACGGGATCGTCGCACTGGTGATCATCGTGTCCGCGCTTTTGGCCTATTCGCGCGGGTTCGTCCGCGAGGGTATGGCAATTGCGGGTTGGGTGGTTGCGGCAATATTGGGCTATGCGCTCGGCCCCAAGGCCGTGCCATTGGTGTCCGAAGTGCCTGTTCTGGGCGATTACATCCGAGACAGCTGTGAGTTGTCGACCCTTACGGGCTTTTTCGCCGTGTTTGCGGTGGCGCTTATCATTGTGTCGATCTTTACGCCGCTGTTTTCCTCCGTCATCCAACGCTCGGCATTGGGCGGAATTGATCAGGGGCTTGGGTTCTTGTTCGGGGTCATCCGTGGCATCATTTTGGTTGCCATTGCATTGGTCATCGTGGACCGCGTCACCACCGGTGATCCGATTGAAATGTTGGAAAACTCGCGCACATCCAAGGTTTTTGCCCGTTCGCAAGAGCGCCTTGAAAGCAGCTTACCCAATGATGCCCCGGGTTGGATTACTCAACGCTATGAGAGCCTTGTCAGCACCTGTTCCGAGTAATCTCTCATTGAGATCTGAAATTTTAGGGCGGCCCGCTTGAATAGCGCGGCCGCCCTTTCCATATGAGGTTGAGATGCATGTAAATTAAATTAACATAAATAGTATTAGGATACCCTCCTCATGGCCAACACCCCGTTTTTCTGGAGCTTGATTAGCCGCAAATACATCGCCGCCCCGATTGCCAACGAAGAAGTCTACCAAGACAAGCTTACGCGGACCCGCAATGTGCTACGCCCAGAGTGGACAATGCTCGAAATCGGATGCGGATCAGGCAACACCGCCTTGGCCCATGCGCCCTACGTGTCACAGATCACCGCGTGTGATTTTAGCGCGCCGATGCTGGACCATGGGCGCACCCGCGCGGCAAACGAAGGTGTCGACAACGTCGAATTCATCCAAGCCGCCTTCGCCGATCTCGCGACTGATCCGACCTATGACGCCGTGTTGATGCTCTCGGTCATCCATCTGATTCCCGATTGGAAAGCCGCCATTCGCAAGGCGGCTCAATTAACACGGGCGGGTGGCGTGTTTGTCTCGTCCACCGTTACGATCGACACAATGCCCAAAAAGATGCGCGCCATCATGGCGGTGGTCAATGCCCTGCCCGTTTTGCCAAACATTGCCCGTATCACCCGCGCGGATTTGATTGCCGAGCTTGAATCAAACGGATTGGTGATTGAGGACAATTGGCAGCAAGAGGGTCACGATTCCGTTTTTGTCATCGCGCGCAAACCCGCATAGGTGACGCCAAGTCAAAAAACACGCCGTTTGCGGCAAAGATTTGTGATCCTTTCGTGACACTGGTCGCGGAAGTCCGTAAAGGAGGTGCCAAACGCACCCCCTTTGGATTCGGAGCCTGTAGCCCATGCGCCAGATGCCCCCCGCAACCCCGTTTGATGATGACAAGCTGAAAGAGGAGTGCGGCGTTTTTGGCGTTGTCGGCGTAGCCGATGCGGCCAACTTCATCGCTCTTGGCCTTCACGCTCTACAACACCGTGGACAAGAAGCCGGCGGAATTGTCACCTACGATGCCGAGGCAGGATTTCAATCCGCCCGCCGCTTTGGCTACGTACGCGACAACTTCACCTCACAAAAGGTCATGGAAACCCTGCCCGGTGAGATCGGCATTGGTCACGTGCGCTATTCCACCGCAGGATCAAAAGGCAATACCGCGATCCGCGATGTGCAACCGTTCTTTGGCGAGTTTGCCATGGGCGGGGCGGCGATTGCCCATAATGGCAACATCACCAACGCCGATGCGCTGCGCCGCGAACTGATCCAGGCCGGGTCTATCTTTCAATCCTCCTCGGATTCCGAATGTATCATCCACCTGATGGCGCGCTCGTTGCAACGCAACATCCCCGAGCGGATGAAAGACGCGCTGCGCCGTGTCGAAGGCGCGTTCTCGGTTGTCGCCATGACCCGCACCAAATTGGTCGGCGTGCGTGATCCGCGCGGTGTGCGTCCGCTTGTGCTGGGTAAGGTTGGCGAAAACGGCTATGCGCTCTCGTCCGAGACCTGTGCGCTTGACATCATTGGCGCCGAATTTGTCCGTGAGATTGAACCGGGTGAAATGGTTGTGATCTCCGAGGGCCAAGTGGTCAGTTCCAAACCGTTTGAACAAATGGCCTCGCGCTTTTGCATCTTTGAACACGTGTACTTTTCACGCCCCGACAGTATTTTGGGTGGTCGTTCCGTGTATGAAACCCGCCGTCAAATCGGTGTGGAACTGGCGCGCGAAGCTCCTGTTGAGGCCGATCTCGTGTGTCCCGTTCCCGACAGTGGCACCCCCGCCGCCATCGGGTTTTCGCATGAAAGCGGCATTCCCTACGGCATGGGTATCATCCGCAACCAATATATGGGCCGCACGTTCATCGAGCCGTCCGAGCAGATCCGCAACATGGGCGTGCGCCTCAAACTCAACGTTAACCGCGCCTTGATCCGTGGCAAACGTATCATCCTTGTCGACGACAGCGTGGTGCGCGGCACAACATCGCAAAAGATCAAGGACATGCTACTTGATGCGGGCGCTGCCGAAGTTCACTTTCGCATCGCCTCCCCGCCAACCATGTGGCCGTGTTTTTACGGTGTTGACACGCCCGACCGTGACAAGCTTTTGGCCGCCCACATGAGCATCGAGCAAATGCGGGCACACCTCGGCGTTGATAGCCTGCAATTCATTACACTGGATGGCCTATACCGTGCCGCTGGCGTGGCCGAAGGTCGTGATGCGACTGCGCCGCGCTACTGCGATGCGTGTTTCTCGGGCGAGTATCCTGTGGTGCCAACAGATATGATTGCCAAGGGCTTCAAACTCAAAGACGCGGCTGAATAAGTGGCGTCTGTTCTCGATCTGGATCCACGGTGGCGCGCGCTGATGGCGCAAGGCGGGGTGATTGATATCGGGTTCGATCATCCATCCGACTGGCCACATGACACGCGCGGCGATGCTGCGTTTGTCAAAGCGGGCGACGATCAACTGACCGCGGAACTATGTCGTCTTGGTACAGACCGCTTTGTGCGCGCCACGGTGATGTTGCCGGTCCGCGGCTCGGACGAGGCCGTGGGAATTGCCCTTTGGGCGCAGGTGCCGCCCGACACATTTTACGCCTATCTCGACACGTTTGAGGGCGGCCCCGCCCCTGAGACCAGTGTTGCTACATTGGCCAATGATCTTCCGCCCATCGCGACCCCAGACGCCGCACTGACATTGGCATTTGGCGATGACAACACGCGCCCAAGTGCGGCGATTGAGGGTGGGCCCACCGACATCTCCCTAGACGATCTGATTGCGCTATATGAGGCCACGGGCACGCTTGCGCACGGGGCATTAAAAAGCGGCGGATGAGCGCAGCGCGCCCTTCCCCACTTGACCCGACTTGATTTCAGCGCCATCACTCCGTCCATGACAGATCAAACCAAAATAGCACTTGTCACAGGCGCGTCACGCGGCCTTGGGTTCCACCTCGCAGAGGCCTTGGCCCCCCATTATCACATTGTCGCTGTGGCCAAGACCACAGGCGCGCTCGAAGAGCTTGATGATCGGATCAAGGCCAAGGGTGGGCAAGCAACGCTTGCGCCAATGGATGTGACCAATGTCGACGCCATGGCGCATCTGTGTCGCGGTATTTATGATCGCTGGGGCCACCTTGATCTTTGGGCGCACACGGCCGTGTATGCCCAACTGTTATCGCCGGCCGATCACATGGACCCCAAAGATTTTGATCGCACGATGAACACCAACGTTATGGCAACGGGAAAACTGATCCCGATGATTGCGCCGTTGTTGAACATGGGCGAGACGCGCGCAGATGCTCTCTTTTTCGATGACGCGCACGCAGGCGAGAAATTCTACGGCGCATATGGCGCGTCCAAAGCCGCACAGATTGCGATGGCACGCAGCTGGCATGCCGAGACAAAAGACAGCACAAAAGCGCCCCGCGTTCACGTCCTGACCCCTGCGCCGATGCCAACAGCCACGCGCGCACGTTTCTATCCCGGTGAGGCAAAGGACGGTTTAGCGCACCCCAAAGACGAGGCGGCCCGCCTGCTCAAAGAGGCCGGCATACTGTAATCACAACTTGCACATTTCGAACAAAAGGCGCGCCAAAACCAATTGGCGCGCCTTTTGTTTTGGACATATCGAACATTTCAAAGCGGCGCGAACAGATCCACGCGGTATCCATCGGCGTCCATAACTGTAGCGTAACGTTGCCCCCAAAACGCATCCCACGGTGCGACCAAGACGGTGAAGCCCGCCGCCGCAATTGCCGCCGCGTGTGCGTCGACATCGGCAGGGCTATCACACAGCATCGCAAAAGACGCATGATTGGGCGCGCGCGGCGGCTCTCCCGTCAGCTTTTCCATCAATGCGGCACTGTCGATCATCAGGCGTGGCGCCCCATCGTCGCGCACGGGTTCCACGTGGTCCTCGGACACAAACGCGCCCGTCCCCTCAAAATCAAACCCCAAGAGCGTGTAGAACACTTTGGCGCGCTCTATATCGCGAGCGCTCACCGCCACAGCGTCTAAAACAGGCTTTCCCATAGGATTCTCCTTATAAAAACAGGGTGCGGCTTGCCGCGATTCGAAGCCTGCTTTATGGAGGGAGCAACAGCAAGGAAAAGGCAGGCGGTCCATGCGCATTCTCATCACCAACGACGACGGCATCAATGCACCAGGTTTGGTCACACTCGAGGCCATCGCCGCCGAACTGGCGGGCCCTGAGGGGGAGATCTGGGTCGTTGCCCCCGCGTTCGAGCAATCGGGCGTGGCGCACTGTATTTCCTACACCCACCCGACGATGATTTCGCAAATGGGCGAACGCCGTTGGGCCGCGGAAGGCTCGCCCGCCGACTGTGTGCTGGCTGGCCTGCACGATATCATGCCGCAGCAGCCTGACCTTGTGTTGTCTGGCGTGAACCGTGGCAACAACGCGGGCGAAAACGTCATGTATTCGGGCACCATTGGCGGTGCGATGGAGGCCGCGCTCAAAGGCATAAAGGCGATTGCCCTATCCCAGTTTTTCGGGCCTGAAAACGCAGGTCTCGACAATCCGTTCGAGAGTGCTGCAGCACATGGCGCTGGCGTCATTCGTCAATTGTTAGATCACGCGGATTGGGGTGAAACCGACGATTACGCGCTGTTTTACAACGTTAATTTTCCGCCCCTGCCCGCCGATCAAACTGGTGGCATGATGGCGACACGTCAGGGCAAACGCCCCACATCCGGCTTTGGCATAGAGGCGCAGACCTCCCCCACAGGGCGCAGGTTCCTTTGGGTGCGCGGCTCTGAGCAAGCCGTTGAAACGGGCGCGGGCACAGATGTGTCCGCCAATCTCGCCGGCGCAATCTCCGTCACTCCGATGCGCGCCGATCTCAGCGATCATTCCGCCGTGGCTGGACTGGCAAAGGCGCTCGCAAAATGATGGACGCCGAGGCGCAAATGCAATTCCTCTACACGCTCAGATCAAAGGGCGTCACGGACACACGCACCCTTACTGCGATGGAAAAGGTCGATCGCGGCCTGTTCGTCAAAGGGTTGTTCGCCGAGCGCGTCTATGAGGATATGCCACTGCCCATTGCGTGTGGCCAAACCATTTCGCAACCCTCCGTGGTCGGCCTGATGACACAAGCGCTCAACGTGCAGCCCCGCGACAAGGTGCTCGAGGTTGGCACGGGCAGCGGATACCAAGCGGCAGTACTAAGCCAACTGGCGCGGCGCGTCTACACGGTGGACCGTCACGCCCGTTTGGTCCGTGAGGCACAAAGCGCATTCGATGCCATGGGCCTCGTCAATATCACCGCCTTTACCGCTGATGGCAGCTACGGCCTACCCGACCAAGCACCGTTTGATCGCATTATCGTGACCGCAGCGGCCGAAGACCCGCCCGGCCCCCTCTTGGCGCAATTGAAAACGGGCGGTATCATGGTGGTGCCCGTGGGCCAATCCGATGCGGTTCAAAGCCTGATAAAAGTCACACGTACGCCAAACGGGTTCGATTACGATGAACTGCGCGCCGTACGCTTCGTTCCCTTGTTGGAGGGAATTGGTCAAGAGTAGTGCCCCACCAAGAGGGCAAGAGGGCGATGACGCCCCACACATATGAGGACGACAGAGCAATGACGATGACCTTCCCCCGCGCCCTTCTTGCAGGATGCGCTTTGATAGCGCTCAGCGCGTGCCAAAAGCCGCTGGATTTCGATCTGCGCGGCTTGGCTGATGGATTTAACACCGCTGAGGCGGCAAGTGAGGCGCGCACCGCCGCGCGCCCCGCGACGGATGCAAAAGGCATCATTTCCTACCCCAATTACCAAGTCGCAATTGCCAAAAAAGGCGATAGCATCACCGATATCGCCGCCCGCACGGGCCTGCCTGCGGATGAACTTGCGCGTTACAACGGTATCTCCGACAGCTCGGTTTTGCGTCAGGGCGAAGTGATCGCACTGCCCCGCCGCGTCGATGTACCGACCGCAACAACGCAATCGGGCACCATTGCGTCAGGTGAGCGCATCGATATCACGACCTTGGCCAACGATGCGTTGAATGACGCGGGCACACAGGCACAAGCGACGACGACCCCGACCGCCACCACGACACCAGTCAATTCCTCCAACCCCGTTGAGGGCATGGAACCCGTCCGTCACCAAGTGATGCGGGGCGAAACCGCCTATTCCATTGCGCGCAAATACGGTGTTTCTGTGCGCGCCTTGTCCGACTGGAATGGTCTCGGCTCGGACCTCGCGGTGCAAGAGGGTCGCTATCTGTTGATCCCTGTGAAGGCCGCAGGCAATACGCCCGTAGAGCAGCCGACAACCACGACACAACCCGGTCAAGGCACCTCGACGCCGACACCGCCCTCCGCTGCGGCCCCCTTGCCAGACCCCGAAGAGGCAAAGCCCGTGGCCGCCGCACCGCCCAAACCCACCACCGACCTTGGCGCGACACAAACCACGACATCCGAAATGGCCAAACCCGTTTCTGGCGCCATCATCCGTGACTATGACAAGGCCAAGTCGAAATTTGTTCTGTTCTCCGCGCCTTCGGGCACATCGGTGAAAGCCGCAAAAGACGGCACAGTCAAACTGATTTCGACTAACGCCGATGGCGTGAAAATCATGGTCGTGGACCATGGCGATGGGTTGCAAACGGCCTATAGCTTCATCGATAATATCGCCGTGAAAAAGGGCGATAGCGTAAAGCGTGGCCAAGCCATCGCGAAAGTCACCGCCAACGAGTTCAATGCGCTTCAGTTCATGGTGTTCAAAGGCACGCAAACGGTCGATCCGTCTCCTTACATGAACTGATCCACCTGAAAACCGCCCTAGAATGCAAAACGCGCGCCCTTAGAGATATGGGCGCGCGTTTTTATATCGTACGAATTGCGATGAATTATCAGACCTTTACACCTTTGCGTCCTGCAAGATCGATAAAGAATTGCCATGCAACACGGCCTGATCGCGACCCGCGTGTGGCTTGCCATTCAATGGCTTCGGCTCTGAGCGTTGCATCATCAATCTCAACGCCATTGGCATCGCAATAGCCACGGATCATCGCCAAATAATCGTCCTGATCACACGGATGAAAGCCGAGCCAGAGACCGAAACGATCCGACAACGACACCTTTTCCTCGACCGCTTCGGAGGGGTTTATCCCCGATGAGCGTTCGTTCTCAATCATATCGCGTGGCATCAGGTGGCGACGATTTGAGGTCGCGTAAAACAGCACATTCTCGGGCCGCCCCTCTATGCCACCATCAAGCACCGCTTTGAGCGATTTGTAGTGCTGATCATCATGGCTGAACGACAAATCATCACAAAATAGTAAAAACCTATGATCGGACCCGCGCAGCAAATTCAACAGACGCCCAACGGAGGGCAAATCTTCGCGCTGCATTTCGACGATTTTGAGCGGCGTCCCTTCGGCGTTGATTGCGGCGTGCACGGCCTTGGTCAAAGACGACTTTCCCATCCCGCGCGCGCCCCAAAGCAACGCGTTATTGGCGGCAAAGCCACGCGCAAACTGACGCGTGTTCTCTAACAACGTGTCACGGGATCGATTGATGCCAACAAGCATGCCAATATCGACGCGCGAGACGCGCTCAACCGGAACCAATGCATCGGGCTCTGTGTGCCAGACAAAGGCATCCGCGCCATGAAAATCCGGAGCCGACAGTGGCGCCGGCGCCATGCGTTCAAGGGCTGCGGCGATACGCTTGAGGCTTTTCTTACCCATCACTTAACATCCTCATCGTCTTCGTCGAACTCGGCGAAAATATCATCTTCGTCCTCATCAAGAAGCCCCTGCTCACGCAGACTATCGTTGCGCTTTTTCTCGACACGCGCGACGAGGAAGATGGAGATCTCATAGAGGCCATACACCACCACAAACAAAATCAGCTGCGTTGTGACATCGGGCGGCGTGACCAAAGCGGCGACAACCAAAATGCCGACAACAGCGTATTTACGCGTACTGCGCAGGCCGTGGGCGGTCGCCAATCCGGCCTTGCCCATCAGGGTCAAAAGCACAGGCAACTGAAAACACAGGCCAAAGGCCACGATCATTTTCAACGTGATATCAAGGCTTTCATTGACCTTACCGTTGAATACGATGTCGATGCCTGTGTCGCGCGAGGCCGCAGCTGCATCGCCAGAGTTGGCAACCAACGCGCCCAAGAAAGACGGCAGATCGGCAAAACCCAAAAAGAACGCCATGGCGAGGGGCACCACGATGAAATGCGCAAAAGACGCCCCCGCCAGAAACAACGCAGGCGAGGCAATCAAGAATGGCAAGAAGGCGTTTTTTTCATTGCGGTACAGACCCGGTGCCACAAACCGCCACAATTGATAGGCGATAACAGGAAACGACACCAACAAACCGCCGACCATCGAAATCCGGATCAACGTGAAAAAGTACTCTTGCGGCGCGGTATATTGCATCACAGGATTTGCATTGCCGAGCGACCGCATGGTGTTTTCAATCGGCACCAGCAGAAAATCGAGCACATGGCCGCCGACCGTAAACACGATAATCATCCCGACAATAAACGCCATAACCGCATTGATCAGGCGCTTTCGCAACTCAGCAAGATGCTCGATCAGGGGCGCGCTGCTATCCTCAATATCTGAATCGGATGTGGTGTCGGTCTGGCTCATGCATCACCCGTTTTTGTCTTGGCAGTCTTTGTTGCCGCTTTTGGCCTAGCTTTTTGGGGCGCCGTTTTTTTGACGGCGGGCTTTTTGGCCGGCGCTTTGGCTGCTGTTTTGGTCGCAGCTTTAGGCTTGGCAGACGTCACCGCCGCCTTTGGAGCAACCGTGGCTGCGGGCGCGTCATCCTTACCGTTCGCCAGTGCAGCTGCGGCTGCGGCGTCTTTGGCCTCTTTGGCGCGGCGTGCCGTTGCAGACTTTGCGGTGGCGTCCGAAATCACCTTGGCCATTTTCGCGCGTTCGGGGTCTAACTCTCCCGTTTTGGGCGTGGTGGCTGGGTTGGCGATTTTCTCCATTGGATCCCATTTATCAAACTCATCCGCCGCCTCGTTGAGTTTATCAAGGCCAAATTTCTTTGGATTGGCAGCGCCTTTCAAGGCGTTACTCGCCTCTTTGATCCCAGCCTCATCCGCGGCAGATTCCATTGCGGAGGAAAACTCGCGCGCCATGGATTTCGCACGCGCCGTGAACCGGCCAAGCGTTCGGAACATACCGGGGAGGTCTTTTGGACCAACCACGATCAACGCCACGATGCCGATCACAAGAAGTTCGGACATGCCGATATCTAACATGAGAAACGCCTTTCAAAAACGCGTGCAACAGCGACCTGTGCCGCTCTCACTCAACCAAAAGCCAAAGAGATCAGGCGGGTCGTTAGACCTTGTCTTTTTCTTCCTCGGGGCTGACGTCTTTGGCCACTTTGGCGGCTTCTTCTTCGATCTCTTTGGTGCCTTCAGAGACGCCTTTTTTGAACGAGGTGATGCCTTTGCCGACTTCGCCCATCAGACCGGAAATTTTGCCACGGCCAAACAGGACCAGAACCACGACAGCGATAAGTAGAAGGCCGGGAAGGCCGATGTTGTTGAGCATGTTGTCTCTCCCGTAGAAAGGGGCACGGTGCGCGCCCGAATAACTTGTGGAGACAAGGATTAGGCTGCGCGATGCGGCGTGAAAAGCGAAAACCACCACAAACCGCCCCCCTGCACAACATTGGCGCGCCAAAACGGGGTGGAAAAATACTACTGACAGGTTTATGTCAGTTA
>NZ_CBFHKW010000037.1:0-2176 GCF_965656515.1 Celeribacter marinus | reverse complement strand
GAGCGCGTCAAATTAGGGTATCGAAACTCGAATCGGAGATATCCATGAGAAATATTCAAATCATTGAAACTGTTACATTTCACTCCAATGCCGGCGTGACTGATGCGCAATTGCATGACGCCGCAATCGCGTTGGAGACATATTTTGCACGCTGCGATGGCTTCTACGGGCGTCTGGTTTTCAAAACCGCTGAGGGGCTTTGGATGGATCAAATGCTTTGGGCAGACCAAGCAAGTGCACAAAGCGCGCACGATGGGTTTATGGCCGATCCTGCAGCGGGAGCCTACGTGGCATTGATCGATCACCCGACAATGACATCCCACATCACCCCTGCCCTTTTCGCGGCGGTGGCATAACACATGGCGGGCGGTCGCAAACAAACCGGCATTCGGCGTAGCGACCGCCTGTTCGATCTGATCCAGATTTTGCGTGACGGACGCTTGCACACCGCACGGCAATTGGCCCAGCGCGTTGAGGTGTCCGAGCGCACGATCTGGCGCGACATGGCGACCCTCAAGGCGTCAGGCGTCCCAGTAGAGGGTGAGCGCGGCGTGGGCTATATGATCACCGCAGCAATCACCCTTCCCCCCGTGAACCTGACCATGGGCGAATTGGAGGCGTTGCACTTGGCTGTTGCCATTTTGGGCGAGGCGTCCGATCCGGAACTGGCCAAGAGTGCGGCCTCTCTTGCGGCAAAAATCGATGCAGTCTTGCCCGAAAACACCGGCCCGCCCGAGGCAGGATGGGGGTTTGCCGTGCACCCCTATGCCTTTGCCGATGCCCGCGCAGGGTTCAAACACATGCCCGCGCTGCGCGATGGCGTGCGCGAACAAAAGGTGTTGCGGGTCAGCTACTTATCTCTGTCGGGCGAGAAAACAACGCGCCTCGTACGCCCGTTGCAGCTTAACTATTGGGGACGGGTTTGGACATTAAGTGTCTGGTGCGATTTACGGGGCGGGTTTCGCACCTTTCGTGTGGACCGCATCGACAACGTGATCGACACAGGCGCAACGTTCAAACCCGAATCTGGCAAAACGCTCGCTGATTTTATCGCGTACCAAACGGCGCAGCATCCGCACGATTAGGCGGGGAACACAAAACACCGCTCACGGCGCAGCATCAGCCAAAGGGGTGTCCCGGGTTTGGGCAAAAACACACTCGGCACGGTGGCATGTAAGACCGATCCGTCAAAATCCATTCGAAACTCAACGATGCTTTCGCGGCCCATAAACCGTGCCCGTTCAACAATGCCGCGCGCAGGTGTGCCATCTTGTGGTGTCGGCGCCGGTCCGCGCCCCCCACGATCAAAATCGATCCGCAGGTGTTGCGGACGAATGACAATTTCCACCTCTGTCCCGTCAGGGCGTCCGGGGCATAGAAACGCCCCAAAGGCCGTGTCCACCATAGCATTTTTGACCGTGCCACGGATCACATTGATATCGCTAAAAAATGCTGCGGCGGCCTTGTCCACGGGTGCGTTATAAATGTTGTAGGGCGCGCCTTGTTGAACAATCCGACCATCACGCATCAAGGCAATTTCATCCGCCATCCGCATCGCCTCGTCCGGCTCATGTGTGACGAGCAAAACGGCTGTACCTTCGGCCTTGAGGACATCCAAGGTGCTGTCGCGAATTTCATCCTTCAGGCGCTCGTCGAGACCTGAAAACGGCTCATCCATCAACATGATCGACGGGCGCGGTGCAAGGGCGCGCGCGAGGGCCACACGTTGCTGTTCACCGCCCGACAATTCGTGTGGAAACTGATCAATGGCGCGGGTCAAATCGATCTTTTCGAGCAAATCCAGAACACGCGCCCGTTTGTTCGATTTTGACCCTTTTAGGCCGAATGCAATGTTATCAGCGACCGATAAATGTGGGAAAAGTGCAAAATCTTGGAACATCAAACCAATGGAGCGCCCCTCTGGCGGGACGCGGTGAACCGTGTCACAGACCAGATTGCCATCAACATAGATCTCACCGCTGTCTTGCATCTCGACGCCGGCGATGATGCGCAACGTGGTCGACTTGCCACAGCCCGATGGGCCCAGCAAACAGGTGACTTGGCCACGGGTCACTTTAAGGGATACATCAGACACATCTTCGCGCCCCGCAAAAGCACGGCGCAGATTACGAATTTCCAAACGCGGATGCGTATCGGGTGTCGACATGACGGGTTG
>NZ_CBFHKW010000036.1:21994-25561 GCF_965656515.1 Celeribacter marinus | reverse complement strand
TGTTCGTTTCTGGCGACCATGATGGCGGACACATAAATTGCTATGAAAGCCATACACAGGCTTGCCACGGACAAGAGAGCGAGCTGAAAATACATGCGTTGGTCCAAGGTCCGAATTTATCATTAGGGTTTTTAATGATACTTTTGGATAAAACTGGTTAACGTCTCGTTAACATTTCGCTCAAAATGCCTTAAAATTGAACATTTTGGCCCAGTGCGGCCATTTCATCACCCTGCGCGAGGCAAATCCGGTCTCGCGGCCATGTCAGCTCTACAATTGCACCCGATTTTCGACCCGTGTGAAGATGTTGATCATACCGTCCCGACCCGTTTGCAAAGGAAATATCGGCTCCCGTGCGTTCCAAAAGCGTTTTGGCGATAAACAGGCCAAGCCCCATGCCGTCATACTCGGGTCGCGCGGCTTGCGTGCGCTCCTGTCTACGCCGCCCGACAAATGGCTCCCCGATGCGCCCAAGCACGGATGTTGGAAATCCTGGCCCGTCATCGATAATGCGGATGGTCACAACCTTGTCAGTCCACATCACATCCACCCAAACCGTGGTCGCGGCGAAATCGACCGCATTTTGCACCAAATTGCGCAGACCGTGGATAATCTCGGGTTGCCGGAAACAATGTGGCTGTTGGCCTTCCATGCCCTCTGGCAATTCAATATTAACTGACTTTCCGCGTGCCATATGGGGTGATGCAGCTTCCTCGATCACCGCCTGAAGGGGGGCACTGCGCAAGTGCAAATCATCTTTTCCTGCCTGCCCCATAGATCGCAAAATATCACGACACCGGTCGGCCTGCTCACGAATGAGAAGCGCATCGTCGCGCAAATCACCGTTTTCCAACTCGTCCGCAAGTTCGGTACTCACGAGTTTGATCGTCGCCAGTGGCGTGCCAAGCTCATGGGCCGCTGCGGCGACAACACCGCCAAGATCAGTAAGCTTTTGCTCTCTGGTCAGCGCCATTTGAGTGGCCAATAAAGCCTCCGACATTGATTGGGTTTCGGATGTGACACGCCATGAGAATAGACCCAAAAACAGCACACCAATGAGGATCGCCGCCCAATGACCAAACACAAAGATGTTGGGCAACAACAACTTTGATCCATCCGCTAGGATCAAGGGGTGGTGAAATACCCCGATAACGGTCATGAAAACGATTGCTGCGGTGCCGGTCAGCACCGCTGACATGGGCCGTAGTGCGGTAGCGGAAATCGATACCGGTGCGAGGATCAAAAGGGCAAAGGGATTGTTCAGACCACCGGAAAGATACAGCAACGCAGACAGCTGACCGATGTCGAACAACAACATCATCGCCGCGCCACGTTCACTCAACCGTGTCGTTTCTGGATACACAAATGTTGTGATGACGTTCACGATGATGGACGCGCCAATCGCAATGGAAAATCCGCCAAGGTCAAATTGAAAGCCAAATAATGTGGTCGCGAGAATGATCGTGGCGATCTGTCCTGTTACGGCAACCCATCGCAGCGTCACCAAGGTTCGCAAGCGCACCAAGTTGGATCGCCGCTCTGACGTCATCACATTATTGTAATCCGTTGCGATAATCATGCTTTTAGCCCCACTGCGTCACTACAGCCCTTGCTGTCTGCATCTGACTCTACGATCAATGTCGCGTTGATTCTAGGAGAGAGACATGAACACCCGTAATATTGCCATTGGATCCGTTGTCGCGGCGGTTGCCCTTATTGGTGTGACATTCGTCGTGACCCAACTCAAACCCACGTCCGACGATCAGTTTGCGCAATGTCGAGCCTCAGCGATTTCGGGTGGCGCGAGTGCAATCGGCGGCCCGTTTGAATTGGTCCGCGAAGATGGCGTGACGGTGACGGATGTCGACGTGTTTACAAAACCAACATTGCTCTACTTTGGCTACACATTTTGCCCCGATGTTTGCCCGCTTGATAATATGCGCAACGCGGATGCGCTCCGCCTTTTGGACGAGCGCGGGTATGATGCACAAGCGGCGTTCATTTCCATTGATCCTGAGCGCGATACTGTTGACGTCGTCAACGAATTTTCCGACCTGTTTCATGAAAACATGATCGGTCTGACAGGCTCGGTGGAACAGGTAAAAGCGGCATCCAAAGCTTATAAAACCTATTTCAAAAAACAAGACGGCGATCCCGAATACTATCTCGTAGACCACTCTACCTTTGCATATCTGGTGTTCCCCGAAATAGGGTTTGTCGAGTTTTTCAAACGCGAAGATGAGGCGGACGAAATGGCGGACCGCGTGGCGTGCTTTATCGATGCATGGGAGAAATAGACCCTATTGGTATATTTGACGCATGTCATTTGACCTTACTCTGCGATCCCCTATGTTATGCTGACGATTGAATGCGTTCGGGCTTGCCGGATTGTGTTCGCGGTGGAGGACTTCATATGACCGAAAATTCCAAACTCGATCTCGGTGAGGACAAGTCACTTCTCCTCGTGGATGATGACGAGCCGTTTTTGCGCCGCCTTGCACGGGCGATGGAAAAGCGGGGCTTTGACGTTGAAACGGCGGATTCAGTCGCGGCAGGTAAGGCAATTTCAACGGCTCGCCCGCCAGCATATGCAGTGATCGATCTACGCCTTGCAGATGGAAACGGCCTGGATGTTGTCGAAGTGCTTCGCGAAAAACGCCCAGACAGCCGCATTGTCGTGCTGACAGGTTACGGAGCCATTGCCACGGCGGTCGCTGCGGTAAAAATCGGTGCAACAGATTATTTGTCCAAACCTGCGGATGCCAATGACGTCACCAACGCGCTTTTGGCCACAGGCGATGCGCTTCCACCTCCTCCAGAAAACCCGATGTCAGCGGACCGTGTGCGTTGGGAGCATATTCAACGCGTCTATGAGTTGTGTGATCGCAACGTGTCCGAAACTGCGCGCCGCCTCAACATGCACCGCCGCACATTGCAGCGCATTTTGGCAAAACGATCGCCGCGCTAGGGGCTGTTTCACCTTCGCATTTGTTAAACAGCACGCCATATTCGTATGAATATATTTAAACCCCGCGCCGCAAAGACGTATAAAACATTAATGTTTACATCCACGCCATCAGGTCCGAATACCGCGCGGTAAAGGCGTTTCGCGTCTCGACTGGCGGGCGCAGGATGATACTCAGCCCCGCGATAATTTCAGGATCGGGCTTGCCGAATATCTTGTCGCTTTCAGCGATGGAAAACCCCGCGATCTGAACCGCCTCCAACCATGCCGAAATGCGGTCTGCTTTTTTGATCTTCTTCTTGATCGCCTGCGGTACCTTGGCCGGCAAGCCAAAGCGGATGTGAATAGCCGCCGTAAGACGATCATCCAGTGCGCTATACCCATCCCCAACCGCAGCTTTTACAGGCGAAATCATGTCACCGATGACGTATTCAGGGGCGTCATGCAAAAGAGCCGCCAATTGCCATTTGATCGGCTCATTCGGATAAAGACGGCAAAAAAGCGCTTCGACCAGAATGGAATGCTCGGCCACAGAATAGGCAAAATCGCCGTGCGTTTGACCATTCCAACGGGCCACAAACGCAAGCCCGTGTGCAATATCC
>NZ_CBFHKW010000036.1:15997-21895 GCF_965656515.1 Celeribacter marinus | reverse complement strand
TCGGCCACAGAATAGGCAAAATCGCCGTGCGTTTGACCATTCCAACGGGCCACAAACGCAAGCCCGTGTGCAATATCCTCGATTTCAATGTCCATCGGGGTCGGGTCCAAAAGGTCAAGCCTCCGTCCCGAAAGCATCCGTTGCCATGCGCGCGCTTGTGCCATTTGGGTTCGCCTCAAATTCAATTTTTCGGTCTATGCATACCAAGAAATGATGCGCGCTTAACCCCAAATAAATCCACCTGCGTTGTAAGGACGTAATTGCAATGCTATGAGCACGCAAAACCAGACACACGCAGGAGCCGCATCAATGGCCAACGATTACATCGTAAAAGACATTTCTCTGGCCGCTTTCGGTCGCAAAGAACTCGATATCGCAGAAACCGAAATGCCGGGCCTCATGTCGCTTCGCGAAGAATTCGGAACAAGCAAACCGCTTACAGGGTCGCGCATTGTGGGCAGCCTACACATGACGATCCAAACCGCTGTTTTGATCGAAACGCTCGTGGCGCTTGGTGCTGATGTACGCTGGGCTTCGTGCAACATTTTCTCGACACAAGATCACGCAGCCGCCGCGATTGCCCAAGCCGGCATTCCGGTATTTGCCATCAAAGGTCAATCGCTCGAGGAGCATTGGGATTACCTTGATCGTTCGTTCCAGTTTGAGGAAGGCCCGAACCTGATCCTTGACGATGGTGGCGACGCAACGCTCTACATTTTGCTAGGTGCGCGTGTGGAAGCGGGTGAGACAGACCTCCTCGCAGTCCCGACCTCAGAAGAAGAAGTCGCTGTTTTTGCTCAAATTAAAAAGCGTATGGCACAATCTCCGGGCTGGTTCACCAAGATGCGCGGCCAGATTGTGGGCGTATCCGAGGAAACCACCACGGGTGTTCACCGTCTGTATGATTTGGTGAAAAAGGGTCAATTGCCCTTCCCTGCGATCAACGTAAACGACTCCGTGACCAAGTCGAAATTCGACAACAAATACGGCTGTAAAGAGAGCCTTGTGGACGGTATCCGACGCGCTACCGACACGATGATGGCCGGAAAAGTGGCGGTTGTATGTGGCTATGGCGATGTGGGCAAAGGCTCCGCTGCATCCTTACGCGGCGCAGGTGCACGGGTGAAAGTCACCGAGGTCGATCCCATCTGTGCGCTTCAGGCCGCGATGGACGGGTTCGAGGTTGTGACACTGGAAGATGTCGCGGATACCGCAGACATTTTCATCACCACCACAGGCAACAAGGACGTGATCCGCATCGAACACATGCGCGCGATGAAGGACATGGCGATTGTTGGCAACATCGGTCATTTCGATAACGAAATCCAAGTTGCGTCGCTGCGCAATCACAAATGGACCAACATCAAAGACCAAGTGGACATGATCGAAATGCCCTCTGGTGCACGCTTGATCCTTTTGTCCGAGGGACGTCTTTTAAATCTCGGAAATGCAACGGGCCATCCGTCCTTCGTGATGTCCGCATCCTTTACCAATCAGGTATTGGCGCAAATGGAATTGTGGACCAATGGCGATGCTTACACCAATGACGTCTACATCCTGCCAAAGCATCTCGATGAAAAGGTCGCAAGATTGCACCTTGCCCGTATTGGCGTGAAACTTTCCGAGCTTTCAAAAGAGCAGGCGGATTATATTGGCGTGACGGTTGAGGGGCCATTTAAGCCCGAGCACTATCGCTACTAAAGTGCGCCCAACCATATGACTTTTTGCGGCCGTCCGTTTGGGCGGCCGCTTTTCATTTATCTCAAAAAACCCTTTGTTTCCCGCTTTTCAGCGTCTAACCTTTTTTACGAACCGCTGTTGCGGTTCGTGTACATGGATGTTGATCCAAAATTTGGTGGGAGAAGACTATGGGAAAACGTGATGATCTAATCGCGAAATACGCGGATGATCTAAAGAACAAATGCGGCATGACGCCCGACATGGACCTTTTAACGAAAGTGACCATCGGTTGTGGCCCTGCGATTTATAATGCCGATGCATCGACTGTTGCAGGATCGCAAGCCAGCGAACTTGAAACCATAAAAAACAATTTCTTGATCAAAAAACTGGGGCTATCTGCAAGCGCGGACCTATCTGGCGCAATTGATTCAGTGATCGAAACCTACGGAAAATCCGAGCGCAATAAATATCGCGCGGTGGTCTATTATATGCTGACAAAGCATTTCGGAAAAGAAGCGATCTACGGTTAACTCCACCAGTTTGACGAACAAACAAGGCCGCAACCATAGCGCGTTGCGGCCTTTCTCTATGGCTAACTGTGCAAGTGTTAAAAGAGCGTTTCAAACTGGGGGCGCTTTTGAATGAAAAGCCAATTACTTGCGCGTTGATCGAACTGGCGCGAATAGGTAATGTCTAACTACGGACCAGGATGGACCGGACCTAATATTCGAACACGTGTGTGCTTAGGGAGCACGTGGGGTGGTGGAGGGTTCCGGGGGGTCGGGACCCTCCAATTTTTGCACGATGAAATCCGTTAAAAGGACTTGGTCGCACATTCAAATTCACGTCACAGTTGTTGGCGAGGCCGATAACCTCGCCAAGATGAGATAGTACGGGTCAACTGAGGCCGATGTTCACGGCGCGGTATTGCCCAATTCACAAACGATTTCCCATTCTTCTTTCGACACCGGCTGCACGGATAGTCGCGAATTATTGACCAACACCATATCGGCCAAGCGCGGGTCCGCTTTGCACATGGCGAGTGTAACGGGAGATATGAACGGTCTCACGGCCTTGATATCGACGCACTCCCAGCGCGGGTCGTCGATCGAGCTATCCGGATGTGCCTCGGCACAGACCGTTACAATTCCAACAACCTCTTTTTCGGCACGAGAGTGATAGAAAAAGCCAAGATCACCAATCTGCATTTGGCGCATGTTGTTGCGTGCTTGGTAATTGCGCACGCCGTCCCATTGCTCGCCCTCATCGCCTTTGGCCACTTGCTGGTCCCATGACCAAACGTCTGATTCAGACTTGAACAACCAATAGTTCATGCGCCGATCACCTTTTTCCATGCTTGAATAGAGACACTCTCGAACAGACCCGCCTTGGCATAGGGGTCGTTGGACGCCCATGCCTGAGCCGCGTCCATGGTGTCGACATTCAAAATGACGAGCGATCCACACATCTCTCCCGCTTCATCCAGAAATGGACCCGCTTGGTCAACGACGCCACTGTCGTCAATGTAGGATAGATGGGCATCCCGATTGGCTTTGCGAATGGGAAGGGCGCCAGATTTGTCTTTGCAAAACAGAGCGAATTTCATGATTTATTCCTTTTTGAGCGGTCTTGCGAGAAGGGATTGGAGAGCTTCGGACACAGAGGTGTTGCCCGTTGAAATATCGCATACAGCGTGCGAGATTGGCATGTCGAGGCCTGTTTCTTTCGCTATCTCTACAACGGCTTGAGCAGTTGCTACACCCTCTACGGTGACGGATTTATCAAAGGCTTCCGCACGACCTAATGCGGCGCCAAATTGAAAGTTCCGTGACTGGTTGGATGTGCATGTAAGGGCCAGATCGCCAAAGCCGGATAGCCCCATCATCGTTTGAGTCTGCGCACCGAAGTGATTGGAAAACCGCAACATCTCGGCAAGGCCGCGTGTCATGAGGGCGGCGCGCGCACTTTCGCCCAATCCACTTCCGATACAGGCGCCCGCAGCGATGGCGATCACATTTTTCAACGCCCCGCCAAGCTCGGCACCAATCACATCGCCACTCAGGTATAGGCGCAACATCGGCTTGGACAATTGATGTTGAAGCGCAAGCCCGACACTCTCATCTGCGCACGCGAGCGTGAGCGCCGTGGGCAATCCTCGCGCAATATCAGCGGCAAAACTCGGACCCGTAAGAACGGCTGCAATCGCATCAGGTTTAGCGTTTGAAATTAGCTTTGACGGTCCTTGGTGGGTTTTTAAATCGATGCCCTTACAGCACGCAATGACGGGCCTCCCCACCAAAGGATCGTCAATTTGGTCCAGCATATTGTGAAGCGTTTGCATTGGCGTTGCGATTAAAATCGGTCCCGTTTGACCAATGTCTGAAAGGTCTGACGTCACATTGATTTCATCGGGCAATTTCACATTAGGGAGGCGGGGATTTATACGAGAGGCCCGCATCGTCGCCATTGCACCAACATCGCGTCCCCACAAGGACACGCGCGTACCATCCCGTGACATCGCAACAGCTAGGGCCGTGCCAAATGCGCCCGCGCCAATGACCACAAGTTCGCTCATGCAACGCCACCTTTCGCAATGGTTGTCTCAACTAGATATGGGAGGTATCATTGTCACCATACCCTTACAATCTTTGGACACGCTTTTGAAGCCCACTGTACTTTTGACACGTCCGCGCGAAGATGCGGAAAAACTGGCGCAACGGCTATCATCGCAGCACTTAGTAGCGCAGTGCATTATCGCGCCCGTGATGACGATTGTGGGCCTTGCCCCTCAATTCGATGGCTCCACATACACGGGTGTCATTTTAACGTCTCGCCATGCGGTTGAATGTGCCGCGCAGTTTTTCCCCACGCTCACCGCGTATTGTGTTGGGGATGCAACCAAATTGGCGGCACAGGCTGCAGGTCTAAACGCGGTGTCGGCGCATGGGGCGTCTGAGGATTTGATCGAGGTTCTCAAACGCGAGAATATCAGCCCTCTTATTCATCTGCACGGCGCCCACACGGCGGGTGATGTCGCAATCCGTCTGAGCGATGCTGGTATTCAGGTGCGATCTTTTGCTGTGTATGATCAGGAGGAGGTCAATTGGTCACAGGGCACCCACGCACAGATCCTTGCGGCTCGTCATCTGATTATCCCCATATACTCACCCCGATCCGCGGCCTTGGTCGGTGCCCGTCTGGCAAAGTCTAACGCTAACATAACGATTATTGCCATATCGGGGGCAACGGCGCATGCATGGACTGGTCCTAAGCCCGCCCTTACAATTCTGGCCGAACACCCGAATGGTGAGAGCATGCAAAAGGCAATTGCATCGCAGTTGGCGTGAACAAGCCTTGAGGCGGGGAGTGAGACTGACTACGCTATGTCCTGTGATTACAAAGATTTTGGTTAGGATTCGAAAGGTTTAAACGTTGGTACGTAAGAAGAAGTCCGCAAGCGATCCAAGCCCCGTAGACGTCGAAAACCAAGTTTCCGAGACAGTTGACGTTGAGAACGTATCAGCAGACGTTGATTTGGTGAGCGATGTTGAAACCGCTACCACAGACGAAATTGCCATCGACGCCACTGATGACACACTCTCAGACACCATTGAGCCTGATAAGACTGACGACATTGCACAGGCCGCCCCCCCAGTCACAAAGACCGTATCAACCAAAAAGAGCGGCTTTGTTACCGCACTTCTTGGTGGTGTGGCTTGTGTGTTGATTGGGTATGGAGCCGCCAATTTCATCAAGCCTGACGGTTGGCCTTTTCCAGGAACCAATGCCACAGAATTGACGACCAAAATTGAGGCCTTGGAAGCTGAAGTGACAGCTTTGCGATCAGACGCCCAGAAATTGGATGGTGATTTGATTGGTGTACGCGCATCTCTGGAAGAGCAGATAAAAGCCGAAGTTGGTGCAATTGATTTGAATTCAAGTATCGCACCACTTGCGGACAACCTGTCATCGCTCGAGGCGCGGTTGAGCACGGTTGAAGCGCGTCCCGTACAAGAGGCAATCGTGTCGCCCGAGGCAACCGCCGCATATGAGCGCCAATTGGAACAGATGCGCACTTTGCTCAATGACGAAGTGTCACGGCTAAAAACCGCGCAGGCGGCCGCGCAGGCGGATGAAATGGCCGCAACCGCAGCAACCGCGCTCGCATCCCTAAAAGCAGCAATTGATTCCGGAAATCCCTACGCCGATCTTTTGACA
>NZ_CBFHKW010000036.1:0-15899 GCF_965656515.1 Celeribacter marinus | reverse complement strand
CGAGATCGAGATACCCGCAGCAATTGAGGGGGCGTCAGAAACCGGTGTCGCGGCTATTTCGGTTCTACAAGATGGGTTCGCGCCTGCCGCGCGTGAGGCGTTAACCGCATCAGCGCGTGCCGCGTATGACGAGGGCACACAAGGTTGGTTTGAAACGTTTACACGCACGCAACTAGGGTTACGCTCCTTGGATCCAAAAGACGGTGATAGTGCTGACGCAATCTTGTCACGGGCCAGCGCGAAGGTGACAGACGCAGATTTCCCTGCTGCCCTGTCAGAACTTGAGAATTTGCCGGATGCGGGTCGCACCGCAATGGCGGACTGGATCGAAAAGGCATCGGCACGTGTGGCCGTAACCGACGCGCTTCAATCCATGTTTGGTCAATAAGAAAGGCGCAAGAATGCTTCTGTCGCTTGTAAAAATAGTTATTTTCTTTGTTATCGTGGCTGCATTGGCCTACGGCGGCGTTCTTTTACTTGAAAGTGACGGGGGGCTTCAGCTTGCGTTTGGCGGGTATGAAATTGCACTCGGCCCACTTCAGGCTGTGATTGCGTTTGTTGCGCTTTTAGTCGCGCTTTGGATCATCATGAAGGTGATCGGGCTCGCCCTTGCTGTTGTTAAATTTCTCCTCGGAGATGAAACGGCATTGTCGCGGTATTTTGATCGAAATCGCGAGCGCAAAGGCTTTGAGGCATTGGCGGACGGAATGTTGGCCCTAGCCTCTGGCGAGGGGCGCGTTGCAATGTCAAAAGCCGCAAAAGCAGAGAAATATCTACGCAAACCAGAACTCACAAATCTGTTGACCGCGCAAGCCGCTGAGGCGGTGGGCGACAAGCGCAAAGCAGAAGAGGCGTATAAGCGCCTTTTGTCGGATGATCGGACGCGCTTTGTTGGTGTGCGTGGCATCCTGAAACAGCGACTGGATGCTGGAGATACGGACACGGCCCTTAAGCTTGCCGAAAAGGCATTTGCGATCAAGCCCAAGCATATCGAAACACAGGACGTTTTGCTAAAGTTGCAAGCGGATAAAGGCGACTGGTCCGCCGCGCGCAAAACTCTGTCCGCCAAACTCAAGCATGGCGCAATCCCCCGCGATGTCCACAAACGCAGAGATGCGGTTTTGGCACTATCGGAAGCTAAGGGGATTTTGGACGATGGCGCATCTATCGAAGCACGCGAAGCCGCTATTGAAGCCAACAAAAAGTCACCCGATCTCATTCCTGCGGCCGTCATGGCAGCTGATAATCTTGTGCAGAATGGAAACTCAAAACAGGCCACGCGAATCTTGAAAAAGGCATGGCAAGTTCAACCGCACCCAGATCTGGCGGCAGCATTTGCGCGCATTGAACCCGATGAAACTCCGGCGCAGCGCCTCAAACGATTTGGCGCACTAACAAAGACGAACATGGGTGATCCTGAAACAAAAATGCTTTTGGCCGAACTTCAAATTGCCAATGAGGATTTTCCGGCCGCCCGCCGCGCACTTGGGGACTTGGCCGAAATCAACCCAACGTCTCGTAGCCTTACGATCATGGCAGCTGTCGAGCGCGGCGAGGGCGGGAGTGACGTTGTGGTTCGTGGGTGGCTGACCCGCGCCCTCACCGCCCCGCGTGGCCCCCAATGGATTTGTGACAACTGCAATACTGTTCATACCGAATGGGCCCCCGTATGCGGAAATTGCAGCGGGTTTGACACGTTGAGCTGGCGGCAACCATCGCAGTCCGAGGTGGCCATGCCCGCCGGAACAGAAATGTTGCCCATGATCGTCGGCGCACCTGCGTCGACCGCCAGCGTTGTTTCAGTCGATGTGGACACGCCTGACGTTGTCGATGCTGAAATCGTCGCGGATGTAGCGTCAGAGACACAAGACAGTGATGCCAAAAATAGGGCTACACAGGTATAAAATAAGTTGCTAAAGACCATCTCGCAAACGATCAATAATCGCGCGCAAAAACGGTGCCGGTGTAGCTCATCTGGTAGAGCACATCATTCGTAATGATGGGGTAGTAGGTTCGAGTCCTATCACCGGCACCATTTACCATTTACATGAATTCACTCCCGACCTTTCACCATAATAGGGGTGAAATATCACGTGTATTCCACGCTCTAGGCGTTAAGTTGTAGATCAAAGGAGATCTACCTATGACCATTGAACTTGTTACCACGTCACCTATCGAGGGCCAGAAGCCGGGAACAAGCGGCCTTCGCAAAAAGACGAAGGTCTTCGAAGGGCGTCACTACCTTGAAAACTACGTTCAGGCGACGTTCAACGGCATTGGTGGCGTTAAGGGTAAGACCTTGGTTATCGGTGGTGACGGGCGATATTTCAATGATACTGCTATCCAAGTTATTTTGAGAATGGCCGCCGCGAACGGCGCGGCGTGTTGTGTTGTTGGACAAGCTGGCTTGTTATCGACGCCCGCGGCGTCACATCTCATTCGAAAACGCGGCGCCGATGGTGGATTGATTTTATCCGCCAGTCACAACCCTGGTGGCCCCAATGCTGATTTTGGATTGAAGTATAACGGCCCAAACGGTGGACCAGCGACACAAACCGTAACTGATGAAATTTACGAGCACACCAAATCTATTGTAGAGTACAGGGTACAGACGGCAGACGATGTTGATCTATCAAAAGTCGGCGTGACGCGATTGGGAAATCTGGTGGTTGAGGTCGTCGATCCAGTTTCAGACTATGCTGAATTGATGGCGCAACTGTTTGATTTTCCGAAAATCAGAGCGCTATTTTCATCCGGATTCACAATGCGGTTTGATGCGATGCACGCCGTCACCGGACCATATGCAATCAAGATTTTCGAAGAGATCCTTGGCGCGCCAAAAGGGACAGTGATCAATGGAAAACCTGCTCCCGATTTTGGTGGCGGTCATCCCGATCCCAACCCCACATGGGCAAAAGGATTGATGGATGAGATGTACTCTCACCATGCCCCAGACTTTGGTGCAGCATCTGATGGCGATGGTGATCGCAACATGATCGTGGGGCGCGGTGCTTACGTTACACCCTCCGATAGCCTTGCGCTACTCGCGGCAAAGGCGCACTTGGCCCCAGCATATGCAAATGGTCTAGTGGGAATTGCACGCTCCATGCCGACCTCAGGGGCGGTAGATCGCGTCGCGGAAAAACTTGGCATTGAATGCTATGAGACGCCGACAGGATGGAAGTACTTCGGCAATCTGCTTGATGCGGGCAAAGTGACGCTATGTGGTGAGGAAAGTGCGGGCACAGGATCTGATCATGTGCGCGAAAAGGACGGGCTTTGGGCCGTTCTTTTATGGCTCAATATCCTTGCTGAAACGCGCATGTCTGTATCCGAATTGATGGACGGCCTTTGGCGAGATTTCGGACGGTGTTTCTATTCGCGCCATGACTACGAGGATGTGGACGCGGAACAGGCAAATGCAATGATGGAAGCGCTGCGGGCGCAATTGCCAACGCTAACGGGGCTAGCGATCAACGGACTTGATGTCATTTATGCCGATGAATTCGCCTACGACGATCCCGTGGACGGATCACATTCAAGCGGACAAGGCATTAGAATTGGGTTTTCGGGGGGCAGTCGCGCCGTGTTCCGGCTATCGGGAACCGGAACTGTTGGTGCTACCATTCGGCTCTATCTCGAAAGATTTGAAACGGACACCGCACTTTTTGATATCGCGGTCGAAGATGCTTTGGCACCGATCACAGGTGCTGCGTTGGCTCTCTCGCATTTGCATAAATTCATCAACAAAATTGCTCCTGACGTGATCACCTAAACAAAACGACAAATGCCTAAACTTTTATAAGTTAAGCCGCCTTTCATATCTGCCTGATACATCTGGCGTTGGGTGAAATGTGAGGTGGTGGTATGAGTGCTAAAGGAAACGCACCGATAATCATCAAAAAGAAGAAGATCATTAAAGGCGGCGGTCACCATGGCGGCGCTTGGAAGGTTGCGTATGCTGACTTCGTAACGGCAATGATGGCGTTCTTTTTGTTGATGTGGTTGCTAAACGCGACAACGGAAAAGCAAAGAAAAGGGATAGCGGATTTTTTTAATCCAACCATTCCTGTGAACCGCATTTCAGGCGGTGGAGACGGTGTGTTCGGCGGAGATTCTGTCTTTACCGAGGAAACACTCTCGCAAAACGGAACTGGCGCGTCAGCCGGTGAGCAGGGAAACGTAGAGGCGGTGATTCAAGAAGCCAAATCCTTTGACGAGGTGCAATCATTGCTGTCCGCATTCAGCGGCGAAAGCATGGCCGCGGAAGCTGCCCTTCGTCACATTGTGACAAAGGTAACGGACGAGGGTCTCATCATTGAAATTCACGACCTAAAAAGTGAACCGCTTTTCGAGCCGAAAACACATCAACCGACCGAAGTGACAAACGTCATCGTGTCGATGCTATCGCGTGTATTCAACGTTGTTAAAAATGAAATTGCTGTCACGGGCTATGTCAGCGCACAACCTCTAGTGCTTGCAGATAATCCAGTTTGGGACTTATCGACACGCCGCGCGGATCAAATTCGACTACTGCTCGAAGCTGAGGGAACACCGACGACACGTATTCAACGTGTCACCGGATACGCTGATCGTAAACCCGTTACGCGTAACCCGATATCGTTTAGAAACAACCGCGTTGAGATTATCCTCTTGCGACAGTTTCCAATCATTAAATAGATCGGATTTTAGATGTTAGGTCGCTGTTAAGAGTAAATGTGCATGCTTGGGCCAACATAGGTCCAAGCATCAGAAAGGCGCTTCCCAATGACCATTTCCTCCTCGCTCAATGCAGGTGTCGCAGGCCTAAGCGCCAACGCCACGCGTCTAGCTACGATTTCCGACAACATCGCGAACTCGGGCACCTATGGATATAAGCGAGCAAACACTGAATTTGAATCTTTTGTAATTGGCGGAAATGCCGGAGCTGGCGTTTATTCCGCGGGCGGCGTCCGGTCCTTCACGTCACGCCTCGTCGAAGAGCAAGGCGCACTGATTTCCACGTCCAACGCAACAGATATCGCTGTTTCCGGCCGCGGAATGCTTCCGGTGACGACAGAAGTGTCGCTTGATGCTCAGTCTGGTGATCAACCTATGTTGATGACCACAACGGGGTCGTTTCACACCGATGCCAATGGCGTTCTAAAAACAGATTCCGGTTTGGTTTTGCTTGGTTGGCCTGCGGATGCAGATGGAACAATTCCAACCTTCCCGCGTGATACCATGTCAGGCATGGAGCCAATCGTGATCAATGCCAACCAAACGGCTGGCGATCCAACAACACGAATGAACCTCGGTGTAAACCTTCCGGCTGAAGATGCGACAAACCCATTGCCCCTATCGGTCGAGTATTTCGGAAACCTCGGGACATCTGAATCTCTCGATATCGTATTTACGCCTCAGGCTGCCGACAATACGTGGGTTATGACGATTTCTGACTCCGCACAAACCGGGGCCACCATCGGCGAATACACTCTCGTTTTCGATAGCTCTCGTGGTGCGGGTGGCACTCTTTCGTCTGTCACCCCAACTGCAAACAACCCGCTAACGGCCATCTATAACGATACTGAAGGTACGCTCGCCCTCGAGGTGGCTGGTGGACCAATTGAAGCAACAATCGGCAAAATCGGCGACACAAATGGGCTAACGCAGCTTTCTGATAGCTTTGCACCCACGCAGATCACCAAAGACGGCTCACCCGTCGGCAACCTGACATCGGTTGAAGTGGATGACAACGGCTATATGACCGCGACATACGACACAGGATTTACGCGCCGTATTTATCAGATCCCGCTTGTTGATGTGCCCAACCCCAATGGCCTGATCTCACTCAACAACCAGACCTATCAAGTTTCTCCAAATTCCGGCTCTTTCTTTTTGTGGGATGCGGGTGATGGGCCAACGGGTGCTATAGCAGGCTATGCGCGCGAGGGATCGACCACGGATGTAGCAGGCGAATTGACCGATCTCATTCAAACGCAACGCGCCTATTCATCGAATGCCAAAGTGATCCAAACCGTGGATGAAATGCTGCAGGAGACAACCAACATCAAACGCTGACGTTGATCTAGGTAACCTGAATTGAAACGAGACCGCCATGAGTATCACGAATGCCTTATCCAATGCCCTATCAGGCTTAAACGCGACAACGCGTGCTGCGGGCGTTGTGTCCTCGAATGTCGCGAACGCGATGACCGAGGGATACGGACGGCGCGAAATTGAGTTGGGCACACGTCAAGTGGGCGGTCAGGCATCCGGTGTATCCGTTGTGTCGGTTCACCGGGTGACCGATCCTGTGATCATGGGGGAACGCCGTCTCTCAGACGGCCTTGTCGCACTGGAGAGTACTCGTGTTGACTACCACGATACGATTTCTCGCGCCTTGGGGCAGGCAGATGATTCAGGGTCTATTACCGGACTTATCGTAGATCTCGAGACAAGCATTATTGAGGCCGCAAACCATCCGGAATCCGATGCGCACTTGTACGAAGTCTCCAATTCAGCATCGGCACTTGCGGATAAAATAAACCGAGCGGCAGACATGATTTCATCGGTGCGCCAAAATGCAGACCGCGACATTTCTAACACCGTTGACCGACTACAAAGTGCACTGTCCAAAGTCGTAAAAATGAACGTCGAAATACAGGAAAATGTATCGTCGGGATACGATGCCAGCGGCCTGATTGATCAACGCCAGACCATAATAGACGAAATCTCTAAAATTATACCCGTCAAAGAGGTTGAGCGGGAAAACGGTATGGTCTCATTGTATTCTCCGGGTGGAGCAATCCTAGTCTCGTCCAAGGCTGCAACATTAGACTTTACTCCCATTGGCAAAATCACCCCTGATATGACCCTTGATCCCGGGATTCTATCGGGCTTAACGATCAACGGCCAACCGGTCTCAACACGCGCTGACAAGGGACCAATTGCCGGAGGCCAACTTGCCGGCCTGTTTGAAATACGCGATACGCTCGCGCCCGAAGCACAGACCAAACTCGATGCTTTTACCAGAGATTTAATGATAAGGTTCGAAGATCCGTCCATGGATCCGACACTTGCCGTCGGTATGGCCGGACTATTTACAGACAACAATGCGCCATTTGATGCCGCCGAGGAATTGGGGCTATCGAACCGGATTTCGGTCAACGCGGCCGTTGATCCCAAAAGCGGCGGGGAACTTTGGCGTCTACGCGATGGATTGGGCGCAACAAGCGAGGGGGACGCAGGCGATGCTAGCCTTCTTCAGGCGATGCTTGCAAACCTGCAAAGTGGGATTGCGACTGTCTCGGGTGGCTTTTCAGCAATTGAACGCTCGAGCAGCAGCCTTTCCTCAGATTTATTTTCCTTCTTTGAGACGGCGAGCCTCGCCTCAGAAAGCGATCTGAGTTTTGCAAGCGCCCAACAAGCCACACTAAAGAGCATTGAACTCGAAAACGGCGTGGACACCGATCAAGAACTTCAAAAGCTGCTCGTGATTGAACGTTCCTACGCTGCAAATGCCAAAGTTATCGAAACGGTCGAAGCATTGTTCGATCAATTGATGAGGATCTGAACATGAATTCTGTGACCATAGGTGATCTTTCGACAGTGTTCAGACGCATGTCTCTAGTGAACCAAACCAAAACAAACCTTGAAACCTATTCCATGGAAATCGCGAGCGGACGCAAGGCCGAGCTTAGCAAGTCTTTAAGCGGAAATTTCACACCATTAGCCAGTATGGAACGCACATTGCGCACCATAGAAAGCTATCAGCGCGGTGTGGATGATGCCGTCTTTTTCGCGTCGTCCATGCAAAACGTTCTAGGGTCTGTCGCGGGCCATGTGGACGATGCCGCAGCCCCGCTATTCAACTCAGCGACATATAACAACTCCGCGACAATGGAAATCACTAGCACCGAAACGCGTGCAACACTCGACTCAGTTGTATACGCATTTAATACCCGCGCTGGTGGACGAGCGCTATTTAGTGGCGCAGCCACGCAAACTACACCGCTTCAAAGTTCCGAAACCTTGATGGCTGAAATTCAAACGGCAATAGCCGGGGCGACTACGGCCGACGAAATTATTACTGCTGTTGACGCGTGGTTCGCGCCAGGTAGTGGCAGCTATGATACCGCGATGTACAAAGGCTCGGCCTCACCAAAATCTGGCTTTGTGCTCAACGACTATGAAACCGCAAGCTTTGACATTACCGCCTCTAATCAAGGGGTGAGAGACACATTGAAGGGACTCGTACTAGGCGCACTTGTGTCAGAAGGCGCGTTGCCCGGAGATCTCTCTGAACAAGCCAAGCTGATGCAAACTGCGGGTGAGCGCCTTTACGGGGCGAGCGGAAAGATGCAGCTTTTGTCATCACGCGTGGGCGCCCAAGAAGCTAAGATCGAAGCGGCGTCTGTACGAAACACAGCCGAACAATACGCAACAGAGCGGGCCAAACTAGAAATTGTGTCTGCCGATATCTACGATTCAGCCGCCAAACTGACCCAAGCCGAAACCCAACTTGAAATGATGTACACAATAACTGCGCGTCTTTCTACCCTCAAGCTATCGGACTACATTTAATGCATAGATTTTTGTCATTTATACTCGCCATACTTTTCGTAACCACACTCACCGCAAGTGCGAGCACCATTCGCTTGAAAGATGTTGTCGAATTTGATGGCGTGCGTGGCAACGATTTAGTTGGCTACGGCTTGATTGTTGGGCTCGACGGTAGCGGTGACGGGATACGAAACTCTCCGTTCACCGAAGAGATTATGTCCAATATACTCGAGCGACTGGGCGTGAACGTAACAGGCGAACAATTCCGACCCAAAAATGTGGCTGCCGTTTTCGTCACCGCAACTCTTCCGCCTTTTGCACGCACGGGGTCAAAAATTGATGTGACCGTTTCGGCGATTGGGGACGCTAAAAGCCTTATGGGTGGGACGTTGATTATGACTCCCCTCACGGCACCAGATGGTGAGATCTACGCTGTAGCCCAAGGAACCTTGATTGCAGGAGGTGCCACAGCCGCCGGCGATGGCGCCGCCGTCACACAAGGCGTTCCGACGGCGGGAGTTATTCCGTCTGGTGCGCGAATTGAGCGAGAAATCGAATTTGATTTCGCCTCATTGCAAACCATTCGGCTGGCATTACGGGAGCCTGATTTCACCACTGCGCAACGGGTCGAAACTGCAATTAATGCAGAGTTTAGCAGAGTCGTTGCGCGTATGGTGGACGCGGGTACCGTTCAGTTAGATATAGCCGCGACACGCACGCCATCCCCTGCTCACGCTTTGGGAATCGTTGAAAATTTGCTAATTACACCGGAGCGCAAAGCGCGCGTTGTGGTGGATCAACGATCCGGAACAATTGTTATGGGCGAAGATGTTAGAATTTCACGCGTGGCCGTGAGCCAAGGAAACTTGACGCTGCGCATCCAAGAGGAACCACTTGTCGTACAGCCGAACCCATTTACCGATGGTACATCGGTCGTGGTACCGCGCACTCAGGCTGCCATTCAAGAGGAACCAGGTATTGGCCTTGCCGAAATTGATGACGGGACCTCTCTTTCTGAAGTTATTGCAGGCCTCAACGCATTGGGCGTCTCGCCGCGCGACATGATCGATATTTTAAAAAGCATTAAAGCCGCAGGAGCACTACATGCGGAGTTCGTGGTGCACTAAACGAGGCGCTGCCATTTGATCTGGAGTAGTCTGAAAAGTGGACAGCATCCGCCACCTCGAGCCAAGTCGAAACATCACTAAAATTAGTCGTTTTCTTGGTCTGTAGCTTCTTCGGTTTTATTGCCATCTCGCAAGAATGAGCCGCGATAGGTCAACGACTATTCGCCGCTTGTATCCGGCGCAGGTGGCTATAGAATTTCTATATGATAGAACGCAACGAATTATTGAGAAGCTTCGTAGATACAACGGAGTGGAAAACTGCCACTTGGCAGCCACTTGCAGGCGACGCGTCTCGGCGGCGTTACACTCGCTTGATCAACGTAAACACGCGGCAAAGCGCCATGCTCATGGACGCGCCCCCCGAATATGGGGAAGATGTGCGTCCATTTTTGCACGTAGGATCGTACTTGGGGGATCTCGGGCTCTCTGCGCCGCGAACATATGCATCGGATGAGACCAACGGATTCTTAATCATCGAAGATCTGGGCGACACTCTCTTTGATCAAGTTTGCAATTCTAGTCCGTCTCTTGAGTGGCCACTGTATAAAACAGCGGTCGAGGTTTTGGCTCAGATCGTTCTCGCCGCCCCGATCGCGGGGGTGCAGGATTATGCAGACCAGATGACAGATCTCGCCCTGTCATGCTATCGATGGTACGCAGACGCACTTACCGACCATCAGGCGGCTGGTATGGTGAAGGCGTGCAAAGCCGAATTGGAGCCGCTTGTGGCATCCATGGGCTCTGGACATTCAACGATTTTGCGCGATTTTCATGCACAAAACCTGATATGGCTACCTGAGCGGACCGGCTTAAAACGTGTTGGACTTTTGGACTACCAAGACGCAATGCTGGGGCATACCCCCTATGATCTCGTGTCACTCCTAAAGGACGCGCGCAGGGACGTATCAACAGGCGTGCGAGAACGAGCCATGGCACATTTTTCGGTTGTGGCAGAAATAGATCGTAATGAACTTGATCGCGGTGCCGCTATTTGTTCAGCTCAGCGCAATATGCGGATTTTGATGATTTTCGCACGTATGTCGCTTCATTTTAAAAAGCCACACTATGTCGATTTGATCCCGCGTGTTTGGGCACATTTGATGTCGGACCTCCAACACCCCGACCTTGCTCCCTTGCGGAAAGTCGTATGCGAAACACTACCTGTTCCAACACCGGAAAACTTGCAAGTATTGAGAGATAAATGCGGCACTGTCCCAACGATGTAATGTTATTTTGTGCAGGTCGCGGTTCACGGATGCGCGCCTTGACCGAAGGATGTCCAAAGCCGATGATTCACGTCGCAGGCCGTCCACTCATTGATCATGCGTTGGCACATTTCGATACCTTTGAAACTCGAGTCGCAAACACTCACTATTTGCCTGAATCTATCGATCAACACCTCGCTACACGTGGCGTTACCACTATATTTGAGCCTGATCTCTTGGAAACCGGCGGAGGGTTAAAAAACGCCTCATCTCTCTTCAATGGTGATGCCGTTTTCACAATGAATACAGATGCCGTTTGGCTAGGTGATGGTGCGGTTGATGCATTGCGAAGCGCATGGAATCCGGATGTGATGGACGCGCTTTTGCTCACTGTGAATTTGAGTAAAACACACGGTCATCTTGGATCAGGTGATTTCAATATCGACTCTGACGGCCGAATTCACCGCGGGGGCGATTTGGTTTATACGGGTCTTCAAATTATAAAATTGGACCCCGTCAAAGAGATTTCAGACACAGCGTTTTCCATGAATAAGGTTTGGGACGCGCTCAATAAAAAAGGCCGGTTATTTGGTGCGCAATTTGATGGTCAATGGTGCGACGTCGGCCATCCCAAAAGCATCGAAATTGCCGAAGCCGCCCTAAAGGATCATGGCAATGTTTGAACCAAGTGATAAGCCTCGCCTCTTTGGGCTAGCCTGCGGAATCGATTTTCCGCGCGCCATCAAGGAAGGCATTTTGAGCCGATTTGGGAATGACGCACCTGAGCTTTTGGCGCGTACAGAGGTTTTCGTAAATACATCGCGTATGAAACGCGATCTGATTGCGGCGTTTGATGATGGGACCACACGATTACTTCCACGTATTCGACTCGTCACGGAATTGAGTAATGACTTTAGGTTTCGCGATGTGCGGATGCCTGTTTCGGGTTTACGCTTAAGACTGGAATTGTCTCAACTCGTAGCTCACTTTCTAGATAATCGCCCCAGTTTTGCGGAACGCTCTGCGGTTTATGGGTTGGCTGACACTCTTGCTCTGTTGCTTGGCGAAATGCACGACGAGGCTGTGACATACGACATACTTTCAAATCTGAAATTGGAAAATACGTCCGACCATTGGCGCGAAGCGCTCGAATTTCTAAAAATCGTAAAAGACATTTACGATCGAGATTCAGACATTCCTCCACTGGTCGAAGAGCGAATGAGGACAGTGGTTGATCGGCTGGGCGACCTGTGGGCGAAATCCGCGCCAACTCATCCTATTTTGGTCGTTGGCTCGACAGGTTCACGCGGAACAACAGCGCGATTTATGGAATTGGTGGCACGATTGCCCCAGGGTGGTGTTGTTCAACCCGGCGTTGATTTCGAGATGCCACAACATGTTTGGGACCGGCTGGCCGACCCGACAATCAGTGGCCAAATGCAAGACCACCCACAAGAGCGTATTGTCAGACTTGCGACACATCTTGGCTTATCGAAACGCGATGTAACCCCCTTTTTTGAGATAGATTCGCCAAGTGAAGACCGCAATAAGATACTATCCTTAGCTCTACGTCCTGCCCCGGTTACAGATGACTGGATGACGGAGGGCCCAAAGCTCAAAGGCGTTTTGCAAGCCTGTGAAAACCTAACTTTGATCGAAGCCCAAGATCCGAGACGCGAAGCAACATCTGTTGCGTTAATCTTGCGCAAAGCGGCGGAGGACGGGACGCGTGCGGCACTCATCACGCCTGATCGCGACCTTGCGCGCCAAGTCTGTGCCATGTTGGACCGATGGGGCATTGACCCCGATGACAGTGCCGGTGAGCCGTTAAACCAAACGCCTGCGGGACGCCTGTTTCGTTTGATTTCAAACCTTTTTGGGCGTCAGATTGCCGCTCAAGATATGATTGTTCTATTGAAGCACCCACTGGTCGCACGCGGAGATATCGCAGATGAAAGCAAACGCGGTATCCACCTGCTTTGGACGAGGCAACTTGAGGTACATCTTCGGCGCAACTCCGTAGCGTTTCCAACCAAAGACAAATTGATTGAATGGGCCAAAAAGGCAGGAAAAGCCTCCAATGACATGGATGACCGCATGGCGTGGGCCACGTGGATCTCTGATCTTTTGGCACCGGCGGCAGGCGTAGGAACGAGATCTCTTTCTGCCCACCTTGATCATGCAATGGCATTGGCAAGTGGCCTCGCGAGCGGTCCGTCTGGCTCTGACGATAGATCACTTTGGGATAACCTATCGGGGCGTGAAATGCGCCGTGTCATGGACGAGCTCATGCGCGAGGCAAAGTGGGGTGCGGACATGACCCCATTCGAATTCGACGATATGTTTCGCGCTGTAGTGGGGCGTGCCATGTCGCGTGATCCGACCCCAAAGCACCCAAATGTTATGATTTGGGGGACATTAGAAGCACGTTCACTTCAGGCAGATCTTGTGATTGTTGGTGGCATGAACGATGGAATTTGGCCGCCACAACCAAAACCCGATCCATGGTTTTCACGCGAAATGCGAAAAGACGCAGGCCTACTGTCACCAGAACAAATGATAGGTCTGTCCGCCCACGATTTCCAACAGGCATTCGGCGCGCGCGAAGTCGTCATTTCTCGCGCTATTCGTGACGCCGAGGCGGAAACTGTTCCAAGTCGGTGGGTTATCCGTCTCACCAATTTACTGCATGGAATGAGCGATGAAGGCATGCAGGCGCTGCGTGATATGCGCGCCCGCGGCGTACAGTGGACACAATGGGCGACGTTGCTAGACCAGCCCGATCCGGCGCGCGATGTAATGGAGCTGGCCAAACGACCCTCCCCGCGTCCACCGATAGAGGCGAGGCCGCGCTCCCTGTCTGTCACGCGCATTGAAACGCTCATCAGAGATCCATACGCGATTTATGCGAGTAAAATTCTGGGGCTCTACAAACTTGCTCCGCTCAATACGACACCCGACCCACGAGATCGCGGGAATGCGTTCCACGATATTATGGAGCGTTTTGTGGATAAATATGTGTCTGGAGAAACTGGATCAGATGCCGCATTGCGGCTTTTGTCACTCACCGACGAGGTGTTGAACGAAACTGTTGTTTGGCCCACAGAGCGGCGCATTTGGCGTTCCCGAATGCGAAAAGTCGCCCATCGCCTCGCATCTCGTGAGGTTGAAAGGCTTTCGACTGGCGGTAATGTCGGGCTTGAAAAAGACGGAAGAATTGTTCTACCGAATATTGATTTTACTCTAACCTGCCAAGCAGATCGAATTGATCGGATGGATGGTGGTGGTTACCATATTTTCGATTACAAGGCGTCTGTTCCCCCGACCCAAAAGGACGCAAAGGCATTTCGTATTCAGCTTCTTCTAGAGGCGCTTATCTTGCAGGATGGTTCATTCGATGACATCGCCCAAGGGAACGTTCGGCGTGTGAGTTACCTTGGGCTGGATAAAGAGTTGAAGGTGACGCAGATCGATATCGACGCAGGAATTGTTGCAGACGTCCGTAGAAAGCTAACTGCGCTCATCTCAAATTATGACAAGCTGGAAACAGGATATACCGCGCGACGAGCTCCAAAATTTAATAGCTTTCCCAGCGACTACGATCTGCTCTCACGGTTTAAAGAGTGGACAGAAGCAGACACGGCATTTGGTGAGGATATGCAATGAGCTATCCTGATGAAGCAACTGCGCGCCAATTGGCCGCGGCACGTCCAGATCGATCAACATGGTTGGCCGCGAATGCGGGATCTGGAAAGACAAAGGTTCTAACAGATCGGGTGACGCGACTTTTGTTAGAGGGCACGCCTCCACAGCACATTTTATGCCTCACCTACACCAAAGCCGCCGCATCAGAGATGCAAAACCGTTTGTTCAAGCGGCTCGGTGAATGGGCTATGTTGAACGAAGCTGACCTGCGGCACGAGGTAACAAAACTCAGCCCTCATACGGTCCTTGATGACGCACTTATCCGCCATGCGCGCACGTTGTTCGCGCGCGCAATCGAGACGCCAGGCGGGCTAAAAATCCAAACCATTCACTCGTTTTGTGGGGGACTTTTGCGACGTTTCCCACTTGAGGCGGGAGTATCGCCACAATACCGCGAACTGGATGACCGAACCTCCAAAGAAATACTCAGAGACGTTCTTGAGAACATATCAGACGGTCCGAACCAAAAAATTATCGATCAAGTCGCTTTGCATCTTAGCGAAGATGTCTATGCCTTGGCGTCCGATATCTTGTTGTCTCAAGAGAAGTTTGACCAGACTCGAACTGAACCAGAGATTTGGGCATGGTTTGAATTGGCTGAGGGTTTTGACGAAGCCACTCTTTTGCGTGAAGTGTTTTTGGGGAGCGAGCGGGCGTTGTTCGCTCAGATTGCAACCATCTTGTCGTCCTCATCCAAATCAACAGACACAGATTTTGCAAAAGAGTGCGCTCAATGGGTATCGTCAGAGATCTCTACCGATTTGCTTAAACGTTGTGCGACAAAGTTTTTGTTTGGCGAAAAAACCAAAAACCCTTTGTGCTCCAAGTGGGGTCATTCTCATGGCGGACTACCAACAAAGGATATGCGGGAAAAACATGCAGACGCACTTGAACCCCTAAGGCTTCTTATGTCCCGCGTTGAAAAATACGCCCCCATTCTTAGCCGCCTGGAAGACGCGAAACGGACAGCCATACTTCATCGCTTTGCGCGCGTTCTAATTCCTAAGTATTTGGCAAAAAAGTCATTCGCCGGTCTGCTCGATTTTGACGATATGATCCGAAAAGCGCGAGACCTGCTTTCCAATTCAATGACGGCGCAATGGGTTCTCTTTCGCTTGGATGGCGGCATTGATCATATTCTTGTGGATGAGGCGCAAGACACATCACCCGACCAATGGGTTGTTGTTCGACGGCTGGCGGAGGAGTTTGCGTCAGGCCAGGGCGCGCGCCCAGATGTGAAGCGAACAATCTTTGTCGTTGGTGACAAAAAACAGTCAATTTATTCGTTCCAAGGCGCTGATCCATCAGGATTTGATGA
>NZ_CBFHKW010000035.1:0-26492 GCF_965656515.1 Celeribacter marinus | reverse complement strand
CACGAATAGCGGCCACGTAGCCGCCGGGGCCGGCACCGATTACAACGATGTCGAAGGTTTGGTCTGCCATGAGGTCCTCCCAGATTTCAAATTAGTTTGATGCTAAACTATTTTGAAATTCGGAGCAACGATGCTGACACGCGCAGAACAGAAACCCCGTTACCCACCTTGCGCATAGCTGCATCACAAAACGCAAGAGTGACACTCTCCAGCCGCGCGATCCATTTACGCAGCCACTTTTTCCATCTCTTTGAGCAAGGTCGCATAACCGCCGTCCGCCATAAACTGCGCTTCGGCCTGTGACGTGGTCCGCCCCAGCGCCTCGTTGCGGTACGGAAAGCGGCCGAACATACGGATAATTTCACGGTGTACGCGGGCATGGAGCAAATTATTGCCGTCCCCCGTCAGGCGCTCACACATCAGGCGCACGCATCGGTCCTGATCCGTCTGGCGTTCCGAGTGCATCAGGGGCAGATAAAAGAACTGTCGCGCCGGCTCGTCCACACGCATGTCCCACCCTTTTTCAATCGCAGCCTTAGCGGCGGCGAGGGCCGTGCGGTCAGAGGCAAATGATTTGCCAGAACCGCGAAACATGTTGCGCGGCATCTGATCCGTCACAATGAGATAGGCCAACACACCCGTGGGATAGGTCAACCACATGGAATAAGCGCCCTCTTGCGCGCGGTTCCACGTATGCCCAAAGCCCTCGCGAATACGGGCATCAAGGGCATCGGAGCTATTGTACCAATCTTTAGGCTCTAACTCGTCCAGCCAAAAGGCAAGCACCGCATCGGGGTCTTTTTCCGTTGGAGTCGGGTCTGTGTGTCGTGCGTGCATGGGGGCCATATCCTCGCTCCATCTGTGGCTCCTAATTTACCAAACTGTTACAAAGTCACGCGAATGGCGCAAGGAAATTAATCCCGACCCAACGTCAACAGCAACAATGTTGCGCAATTGAAACATTCTGTAAGTCGCATACCAGACGGCCCACGTCACGCGGCGGGCGTGATGCTCCCGACATCCGCCTGCGCTGCATCTTCAGCCTCGGCCAGTTCAATCGCCACTTCTTGGGCCACTTCGGACGCCACGGGCGACGCAGAGGGCAAAACAGTGACGTAGTGCGAGGTCTCTTCGATCGGAATGGCGGCGCGGCGCGTGGTGCGGTAGCCTGCGTAGCCCGCAACCGTCAGCATCAAAAAGGCTTGCATTGCCCAATACCCGTTTGGCCCCATCATGCCCATCAAATAGCCCGCAATGACCGGACCGCCCACGGCCCCCACACCGTTGATAAAGATCAATCCACCCGATGACGCCGCCATGTCATCAGGATCGAGGTAATCGTTGGTGTGCGCGATGAGCAGTGAATAGAGCGGATTTGCCATTCCACCGGTCATAAACGCAGCCCCAAGTGCCACAGTCAATGACCCGCCAAACGCCGCCCCGACCAAGGCCGCGACACCCCCGATCGACGCGACCACAAGGATCACCACACGGCGGTCCATACGGTCCGAAATCCAGCCGATCGGCAGTTGCAATACAACCGCCCCGATGTAAATCACTGCGATAAAGGTGGAGATTTCACCAAGCGAAAAGCCCGCTTGGGTTGCATACACGGCAGCCATCCCCATTTGGGCGGCGAACACCCCCCCCATAAAGAACATGCCAACACATCCCAGTGGCGACACTTCGTATAACCGCCTGAGCGTCATTGGTTTGGACGTCTCAAAGGGCGGCGTTGGCGTAACCGAGAGCAAAATCGGCGCGAAGGAGATCGAGACCAAGACAGAGGGTATGATAAACAACACCCATCCGGACGGGTCACCTTGTGACAAAATCACCTGTGCGATGACGATGCCGACCATCTGGACAACCATATAAGCCGAAAGCGCCTTACCGCGCACTTCGTTGGTTGACGCGTTGTTGAGCCAGCTCTCTGCGGTCACATAAACGCCCGAAAAGCAAAACCCCAATACCACGCGCAAAAGCGTCCATGCCACAGGGTCGGTGATGACGGGGAACATAATCAACGCCGCAGAGATGAACGAGGCAAGGGCCGCAAAGACCCGCACATGGCCGACACGGCGGATCATACCAGGGGCCACACGCGACCCGCCCAAGAACCCCGCAAAATAGCCGGACATGATGATCGAGATGCTCAGCGTCGAAAACCCCTCAAGGCCAGCACGCACCCCCAAGAGCGACCCTTGCAGGCCATTGCCAACCATCAAGAGCATAACCCCGATGAGAAGCGCGGAAGAGGACGAGAGGACTTGTTTCATACATCAGCCCTGACAGATTCGCGCCACTGGGGAAAGCCATTGCACACATAAGATGCATCCATCCGCACATCTACCGACGGCAAACTACGCACGGTGCGGCAGCAACAATGACGCATCTCCATAAGAGAAAAAGCGATAGTTCTGCGCCACTGCGTGATCGTAAACCGCCCGCATCCGTGACGCGCCCATCAACGCGGAGACAAGCATAAGCAGCGTCGATTTGGGCAAATGGAAATTGGTCATCAACGCATCGGTCACAGCAAACTCAAACCCCGGCGTGATAAAAATATCGGTCTCGCCCAAGAACGGCGCAATCGCCCCCGTCTCGCGCGCAGCGCTCTCGATCAGGCGCAGCGCGGTGGTGCCGACGGGGATCACGCGCCCCCCTGCGGCCTTGGTTGCGGCAATCTCGGCTGCGGCCTCGGGTGTGACTTCGCCCCATTCGGCGTGCATCTTGTGATCGTCCACATTGTCGACTTTGACGGGTAGGAACGTGCCCGCCCCGACATGGAGCGTGACATGGGTGATCTCAACGCCCTTATCCGCCAACGCCGCCAACAACGCCGCGTCAAAATGAAGAGACGCCGTGGGGGCCGCCACCGCACCGAGGTTGCGCGCCCAAACCGTTTGGTAGTCTTCGTTATCTTGCGCATCCGCTTTGCGCTTTGCTTCGATATAGGGGGGCAACGGCATCGAGCCGGCAGCATTCAACGCCTTATCAAAATCCGCGCCCGTCAGATTAAACGCCACATAAGCTGCACCGTCCTCTTTTGCGGTCAACGTGGCGGACAGGTCATCGGAAAAACGGATCACTTCGCCCTCTTTGACCTTTTTGAGCGGCTTGATCAGCGCGCGCCACACACCGCCCTCGGCTTGCGGCTCCAACAACGTGACTTCGATTTTCGCCTCTTGATAGCCCTGCGCGGTGTCGCGTCCGCGCTTGCCCGTCAGACGCGCGGGCAATACCTTTGTGTCATTGAGAACAAGACGGTCGCCCGCATTAAACCAATCCACCAAATCCGTGACAACGCCGTCTGTCAGGGTGTCAGGTGTGGCCACCAACAAGCGCGCTGATGAGCGCGGCTTTGCGGGGCGCGTGGCGATCAAGGCCTCAGGCAGATCGAAATCAAAGTCGGAGAGTTTCATAGCTTAGCCTTTATTATACGTCGAATTGTCTAGGTCTTTGCCCCACGCGCGGCGGCAATGCGTCCTAGTCGTTTGTAGTCGGGGCACCGCGTTTGCGAAAAATACTACGCAATGCGCCCGGTGTGAGAATCGAAAGCGGGTTCACGCCTATTTTTGGCGATTTAGCAGCCCCCGTAAGCGTGAAGTTGAACCCGAACAGACCCTCGCCTTTCTTGGCCACGATCTGTCCCACACCATTCAAAAAGTAGACGGGCGACACCACGCCTTGCAAGTCCATCAGCCCCGCGGCGGTGTCATACGTCCCGTCAAGCGAAATGCCAAGAGATGGCCCCTCGGCAGAGGCGCTATGGATCAACACGCGACCTGGCTTGATGGTAAAGTTTGCAACCGTGTCGGAGAACAAAATCCCCTGCCCGCCCGCGAGTTGATCGAGCAGACCCACCACCGAAATAAGCGAGAGCAGTTCGGCCAGCTCGGGCGCGGATTGGGCGCGAATATTGGTAATCGCTAAGCGCCCTGCGTAGCTTCCCGCCTCCGCCAGAGGGTCAAGGACGAGAGTTAGATCCCCCCCGACCCCTTTATCCAATAGCCCCGCCGCCTCAACCACGCGGCCCGCATCCTTGGAGGTGAGTGTCACGATTGAGCCATAGCGCGCGGGGGCAAGCGCGCCAGATACCGCCGCCGCGCCATTGAGTTGGCCCGAAAAAGTGCCACGCAACCCGCCCGATTGGCTCAATTTGGCTGAGACCCCCGTCAACCGATAGCTATCGGTGACGCGCAATTCGTCGAACAACGCCACAATCGGCCCGCCGTCCCCGCGAGATCCGCCCGCCGCACCGCGCCCACCAAAACTGGCACGCCGCAAGTCGAGGGTTCCGCCAGAAATCTCGACCCCCACAGGCGCGCCTGTGCCGCGCCCGACCAAGGTGGCCCCGACATCCAGCCAGTCATCTATTTGAACGCGCTCAAAGCGCACACGGTCCAACCCGCCCTCACGGTTCAATCGCACCGATCCACCCGTCCCCGTGAGCCCCGCCGCCTCGACCGAAAGCGCAGTCACCTCCGCAATATCACCCGCCGTGCCCTCAACACGCAACTGGCCCGATTGATCCGCAGGCTTGCGCCATCCGAGCGCATCAATAGTGAGTGCGACACCTTTGAGATCAGACGTCAACACAAACGCGGGTGGTGCGCCCTTGGTCAAGGCCACGGTCATATCGGCCTGTGCGGCCCCAGACACGGCGCCTGCGGGTAGAGAAATCTTGAACGTCTCCAAAAAGCCCTGATCAAGCGTGGCGCGGCCCGCAATATTGGACTGACCCACATGTGCGGCCCCGAATTCCTTGCGCCACTGCCCGTCAAACCGCGCGCTATCGATCAAGGTTGGTCCCTTAATCGTCAGCCCCGTGGCATCCACTGCAATCTGCAATGTCTGCGCGCGCAGGGTCTGACCCGCCATCAACGTTGTGGACACAACATCATCCATCGTCCCCGTGAGGGCAAAATCGACATCGTCCATCAGAACTTTTTTCTTGAGGGGAAATGTAATGTACCCAGCCATGCGCGCGCGCCCTTGTGCCACATCGGGGCCAAAACTCGCGCTGCGCAAGATGGAAAACGGCTTTTGCGCCATCAACGACAAGGACGCCTCAATCGGCGCATCCGTTTGCAGATCAACCGTCATGGTCGCAGGCACGAGGGAGATATCGGGAATGTTGAGGACGCTCCCCGCCACCACGATATCGCCGCCTTGCGGTGCTGTGATAACGCCGTTCTCCACAGAGACTGTCATCGCCCCGTTCGAAATGGTTCCAAATCCTGCGCCCCCAGACACAGGCGGCAAGCCATTGATAAAGTTGATATCTGCATCCCGAAACTGCCAATCCAGATAGATATCGGGTTTTGGCGCATCGGGCGAAAACCGCAGTGCCAGATCAAGCCCCTCAAACTGTGCCTGATTGATATTGTTCGCCATCCAGTCGCGCGACTTGGCCAACGCACCTTGTGGCCAAAGCGTCATCAGATCATCAATCGACAAAGCATCGACACGAGCATCCACACCCGCGTGCCACCCATCGGACAATGCGCGCGCCGAACCTGATCCATGCACCCAGACGTCACCTTGGCGGAGCGAAATTTGACCGATATGCGCCTCGAACGGATCAGAGGAAAACGAAAGATCGACCGAGCCTTCGTCAATGCGCAGCGGCTGTGCAAACAGCCCCTCAGGGGACACGACCAGCTCGTCAACCTGAAGCTGCCCGATGAAGCGCGATGGCCAATTTCCTTCAAAATCACGCAACAACATCGTTCCGCGCCCTTTGAAGTCAACGGCCTGCGTTGCAACTGACAGCTCCGAAAACTGGACGCGCTCGGTCGCTGGGTTGTAATCAAAATACCCCTTTGCCCCGTCGAACGTCAAAGGCGTGGCACCCGCTCCACCTTGAAACGCGCCCGCCCCGATTTCCATTGTGCCCGAATAGGAGGCCAATAGGCCATCGCCATCAATTTTGGCCCGCATCGACGCCGATACTGGCGCATCTACCAAAGACAGAAACGACAATGCGGGCGTTTGTAATGCGACATCCGCCGTTGGCGCATCAGTGATTTGCACCAAGATGGTCGAGGCCAACGACCCTTTGCGTGACTGAAATTGAAACCGTGCAGTGGCAAGGTTTTCCGTCCCGTTGAACAGGTCGAAATCAAGGGCGACATCAATCGCCTTGTCGCCATTTTGCAGCGTCAAAATGGCATCGGTCGCCTGCCAGATACGGCCCGTGCGCGCATCCTCCAACGTCACCGTGATATCGCGCGCCTCTACGGTCGAAATCTCGGACAACGGGGCGGCCGCAAACGCCGCATCAATGGCCTCCAACACATCTGCGGCCGATCCCACGGCGGCACCCGCACCGCCGAAGGCCAGCGCAAAGGTGCCATCGGTTGCGCGCCGCACCGTGATCTGGGCGCCTGACAATCGCAGGGTGTTGGGGGTAAAATCTCCCGCCATAACCCCCTCTTTGGTCAACACAGCACGCAGACTGTTCAGCCGCGCCAATTCCGCTCCTGACGGGTCAACGATCCCAACATGGCGCGCCGTGATCCGTGGAATAAAGGCCTCATCAACACGGACAACCAATTGCCCGATCGTCACGGCAGCGCCGCCCAGATCGCGGTTCACACGCGCCTCGATGCGGTCCGTTAGTGCGGCGGGCAAGACCACCTCGCGCTCGGTGAGTGACAGCACCACAAGACCCAATGCGACCGCCACAATGACCACGCCGCTACACATCCAGATGACGAACCGTAGGACGTGTTTTCGCTTTACGCCCTTAGGCCGCAACCGTGCCTCGTCCGTACTCGCCCGCGCAATGGGGGTCGTGAACGGGACCTCATCCGCATTGTGCGGGGATTTATCGTCGGATGTCTCACTCATGTCGTTGAATTAAATCGCTCACTCACCTTACATAGCCATCACAGTATTGGATGCGTGATGCCGAAATACAAAACTGCATCGGCTTTCATCTTGCCTGATCTGCGCATAAAACTAAACCTCAACAGCACGCAAGCCAAACCGATCAACCAAAGAAAGAAAACCAGATGTTGGACATTGGACAATCCGCCCCCGATTTCATCCTACCGCGTGACGGCGGCGACACTGTGCGCCTCTCTGATCAGCGCGGCCAAAAGGTTGTTTTGTATTTCTACCCCAAAGACAACACACCCGGCTGCACCACAGAGGCGCTTGATTTCACCGCCCTCAAGGACGACTTTGCCGCCGCCGGCACTCAGGTCTTTGGCATTTCAAAAGACAGCGTGAAAAAGCACGATAGCTTTTGCGCCAAGCACAGCCTTGGCATTCCTTTGCTATCCGATGCTGACGGCACAGTCTGTGAGGACTACGGCGTATGGGCGCAAAAACAGATGTACGGCAAAACCTTTTGGGGAATTGTGCGCGCAACCTATCTGATCGACGCGGCAGGCACGGTCGCACAGGTCTGGCCAAAGGTGAAAGTTGCGGGTCACGCCGCTCAGGTTCTGGAGGCGGCGCGCGCATGACTGCGCAGCCGACACAGACACTCGCTCAAATGGCCGACGAAGTGTTGCGTACAGCGGACGGTCGCGAAAAGACCGCCCTCGCCCACAAACACGCCGCTACGTGGCGTGCGGCGCGGGAGGCGGGCACGCCCCTTGAGATCGGGACAGCCACGCCACCGATGCAACCTGCGCGCCCTGATCGTCCTGAATTGCTTGATCCACGCGATGTGCCGCAACGCAAGCCGGGATCACCTGAGGGGCGCAACGCGATTTTGCACGCCATAGCCCATATCGAACTCAACGCGGTCGATCTGCATTGGGACATCATCGCCCGCTTTACCCATGTGCCGTTTCCGTTGGGCTTTTATGACGATTGGGTCAAATCCGCAGACGAAGAAGCCAAGCATTTCAATCTGATGTGTGATCGCCTTGAGGCGCTTGGATCGTATTACGGCGCGTTGCCTGCGCATGCGGGGATGTGGCGCGCGGCGCAGGATACGGCCGAGGACATTATGGGACGGTTGGCCGTGGTGCCAATGGTCCTTGAGGCGCGCGGGCTAGATGTCACTCCGGGCATGATCAAACTGTTCAAACAGGCAAAAGACCACGAGACCGTAGCAGCGATGGACGTGATCTACAGCGAGGAAGTCGCGCATGTGGCGTACGGCTCGAAATGGTTCCATTTCTTGTGCGGGCGCGAAAACCTTGATCCCAAAGAGGCGTTTCACCGTCTTGTGCGTCAGTATTTTCATTCCACACTGCGCCCGCCTTTTAATGCCGAGAAACGCGCCGAGGCAGGCATTCCACCCGATTTCTATTGGCCACTTGCCACGGCCTAACGCGACAGGGTGCGCCACAGGCGCGCTGTCAAACACCACATCTGCGACAAACCGCAGTTGAAGGCACAACTGGCAGGTTTGAGTTAGGCAAAAAACCGCCCAAACACAGGGACTTCTACCCATTTGCTCACAAAACCTCTCTAAAGCGTTGCCCCTACCCGAATCGTTTTGTAATGACTTTGTTAACCGGTTTGGACCGCACCCGACAGGCGCGCGAAACTGGACAGAATGGACTTACGAACGGTTGGACTGACATGATCAAATACCTCAATCATAAGCTAGAGCGCCGCATTCCCGAAAAGCGGGTCTTTTTGCGCTCTGACAATGATACTCGTTACGTCCGCCTCACGCCGCTCACCCAGCTCGCTATCGGATTTGGAACTTCCGTCACACTCCTATGGATGACCGTCGCCACATCGATTGTTCTCATGGATGCAATTGGATCGGGTAATTTACGCGACCAAGCCAACCGCGATCTGGTTTTGTTTGAAAGCCGCCTGAGCCAGCTGGCGGACGAGCGCGACACCCGCGCCACTGAGGCCGCCGCAGCACAGGCCCGCTTCAACACCGCCCTCGCCCAAATCTCGGTCATGCAATCTCAACTGTTGTCCTCCGAGGAACGCGTGCGCGAATTGGAAACGGGCATTGATGTCACGCAGGCGAATTTACGCGATGCCTTGAAAGTGCGCGATCACGCGATTGAAGCACAAGACAGCCTTAGCGCACAAATCAACGGCACAGACACAGGGACCACGGGCGTCACCGCCCAAGACATGGAAGCGACCGTTGATGTGCTCGCCTCCGCTTTGGCCTCTACCGCCGCAGAGCGTGACGCCATGGTTGTTGACGCCCATCAGGCTGTCACCCAAGCTAAAACACTTCAGGTCGAATTGAAAATGATCGAAGAAAAGAACGAACGGATCTTTTCTCAGCTCGAAGATGCAATGACGCTTTCCGTGGCCCCTCTCGACAAGATGTTCCGCAACGCCGGATTGTCCACTGATAGCCTCATTAAAAGCGTGCGTAGCGCCTATTCAGGCCAAGGTGGCCCACTTATGCCGATCACATTTTCCACCTCGGGTCATCTGGATCACGACAGCCAACGCGCCAACGGCATCCTCGACAAGATGGACCGTTTGAACCTCTACCGCATCGCGGCGCAAAAGGCGCCCTTTGCCCTGCCGATCAAAGACAGCTTTCGCTATACCTCGGGATTTGGCCCACGTTGGGGTCGCATGCACAACGGCACGGACTTTGCTGCCCCCTATGGCACACCTATCTATTCCACCGCGGACGGCGTGGTCACATACGCTGGCTGGCAGTCGGGATATGGCCGCATTGTGAAGATCCAACACGAGTTTGGAATCGAGACCCGTTATGCCCACCAATCAAAACTTCTCGTGAAAGTTGGCCAAAGGGTATCGCGCGGACAGCAAATCGGTGCTATGGGAAACTCTGGACGTTCTACAGGCACGCATCTTCACTACGAAGTGCGCGTTGGCGGAACGGCCGTTAATCCGATGACTTACATTAAGGCTGCCAACGATGTTTTCTAAAAGCAGGATCAATGAACCCGGCCCTAAACAGGGCGAAGGTGAGACCAACACAGACGCAACTGCGACACGCGCAGCCGCACCAACTGCAAAATCAGCAGTGCCGGACTATGCCGCGCAAGCCGCAAAGCCGAAAGCGGCGGTTTCCGTGCTGTCCACCGATCTGACGATCACCGGCAACCTCAAGACGACCGGAGATATTCAAATCGAAGGCACCGTTGAGGGCGACATCCGCGCGCATCTTTTGACGGTCGGAGAAACCGCAACCATCCGTGGCGAAGTGATTGCCGACGATGTTGTCGTCAACGGCCGTGTCATTGGTCGTGTGCGTGGCTTGAAAGTCCGCCTGACGTCCACCGCAAAGGTCGAGGGTGATATCATCCACAAGACCATCGCGATTGAAAGCGGCGCACATTTCGAAGGCTCCGTTCAGCGCGCCGACGATCCGCTCAACAATGGCTCAAAGGCACCGATGCCAGCAGCACCTGCGGCCCCCGCCGCGCCTGCGACATCTGCGGCCACATCAGCGGCAACAGCCGCACGCAAGGCTGATAACGGCTCATAAGCCGTCTGCGCATCAGCATTCTGAATTCAAAGGCGGCCTTTCGGGGTCGCCTTTTTCAATGGGCGCGCAGCACCTGTGCCGCGCGCCAAGTCGCGCACCAAGTCCTGCACCAAGTCGGGCCACCTCCCCCAATCCATCACACCCCCTGATCGGCGTCATGTTGCGAATGCGTTTGTCAGGACCACAGCGCATGGGCTAACTGGCCCTCTGACACAGAAAGATACGCCATGCCCCTCGCCCACTCCGCCGATGCCCTCAAAGCCGCCAACCTGCGCGGTGCCGCCCTCATGGTGGCTGCAATGGCATTGTTTGCCGTTGAGGATACGCTGCTCAAACGCGTTGCAACCCATTTGCCCGTGGGCGAAGTTTTGATGATCTTCGGCTTGGGTGGCATGGCTGTCTTTGCAGGCTTGATCAAACAGCGCGGCGAGCGCGTGCTTCATCCGGCACTCTGGTCACGTGTGATGCTCATCCGAACCCTGTTTGAAATTCTGGGGCGCGTGTTTTTTACACTCTCGCTCGTTTACACCACGCTGTCGTCGACATCTGCAATTTTGCAAGCCACGCCGATCGTGGTGACGGCGGCGGGTGCGATAATCTGGCGGGCACCTGTGGGGGCGGCACGCTGGGCCTTGATCCTACTTGGCTTTGCGGGGGTTCTTATGGTCCTGCGCCCCACATCTGGCGCGTTCTCACCGCTGTCTATTCTCGCGGTTCTGGGCATGTTGGGATTCGCGGGCCGCGATCTGGCCACACGCGCCGCCCCGCCTGTCTTGTCCTATGCGCAACTCGGGCTTTACGGCTTTGCTGCCTTGGTCCTATCTGGGATTGGTCTCTTGATCTGGAACGGCCCTGCGGTGATGCCAACAGGGCTTGATCTTGCGGCGCTCAGTGCGGCGATTATTGTCGGCGTTGCCGCCTATTCGTGCCTGACATTTGCGATGCGCATGGGCGAATTGTCTGTCGTCACGCCGTTTCGCTATTCGCGATTGTTGTTTGGTATGGCCATGGGCGTACTGGTGTTTGGCGAGACCCCCGACACATGGGAGATCCTTGGCGGTGTCGTCATCGTCATTGCAGGCCTGTCGATCATGCTCACCAAACAGCGCCGCGCGACCTAGATCAACGCACGCCGATACAGATGCCATGTCGCATGCCCAAGAACCGGCAGGACGATCAGCAATCCCAAAAACAGCGGTGCCATTGCGATCAACGTGAGACTTGCCACCAAAATGGCCCATGCCATCATGACCACGAAATTCGATGTCACCACTTTGAATGACAAAATCATTGCCGTGACAAAATCGACCTCCTTGTCGAGCAGATGCGGCAGGCTTGTCACCGTGAGCGAGAACAGCACAAAGGCCAGAACCGCCCCAACCCCCAATTCCACCGCGATCATCGACAGGCCCGTCGGCGTCAAAAATGCCTCATAAGACGACGAGATATTGGTGAGATTGGAAATGCCCATAAAGAGCGCAAAAATCATATGGGCGAGGAACGACCAAAACAGCACGTAGATGACAATGATTGCACCCATCCACGGGATTTGGCGGTCCTTTTCGGCCTTCACGATGCCGAGCACCTTGTACCAATCCATCGCCCCACCCCGCTCCAACCGGCGCGACACCTCGTACAGACCCACAGCGGCAAACGGCGCGAACAGTGGAAATCCCAAGGACATCGCAAACGTCCACAACACAGTTCCCGCGTTGAACACGACAAACCCCAAGCCGATCAGAGCATAGACGGCTGAGAAAAACAGCCCGAACTGGGGCGCACGGCGAAAATCATGCCACCCTGCCGCCACGCACTCGCGAAGATCGCGAAACTCAAGACGCGCAACCTGTGGCAATGGCGCCGCCTGCGCATGTTCGGTAATCTGTGTCATACACCCTCCCCGCTGCCTCCAATCGGAAACAGTCCAACGTCGGATGATTTGACGCGATTGCCCTGCAGTATGTCAAGCACCGCGCAACAATGTTGTGCACTCAGTTGCGCGCACTATTCGCCCGCAGGTGATGCCGTGAGTTGATAGCTCAAAGGTACAAGGCTGACGGTCGCCGCCCGATTGCCCAAGGCCCATTCGGCCAAGGCCTGAATGGTTTGGGGGGTTGAGCGTCCCAACAGCACGATCCCGTTGTCGATCCCTGCACGAAAGGCCGCCTGATCCAGAAACCGTTTGATCGCAGCCACATCTTGGTCGCGCCCGTCAATATCGCGAAACACCAAAACGGCGGGTTGATCTTCGCGTTGAGCCTCTTGTTTCAACGCATTGAGGCCGCGTGGAAACGAGACCAATCCGCGCCCGTTTGCAGCCGCAGCTGCGACCACCTGAGCGGCGACCTGACGGGTGGACTGATAACTGGCAGACGGCACATCGAGGAACCCGATTGACACGGGCATGATATCCTCGGCTTGCGCCAGTGTTGTGGCCGCATCTTGCGGGGTCGCCCCTTGTGGCAGACCGACCATGGCCAACACTTCGAGACCCTGATCGCGGTAGGCCGCAGCACGCGCGCCCGCCGCAGGGGCCAAGACATCGACGCCAAAGGTGATCGGGAACGGCAAGTTGGCGATGGCAGCATCCTGTGGGCCGAGCTGGGCCACGTCAACCAAGATCACCGACATCATCGGGCCGGCCACATCACCGGCGAACATCGCGGAGTTGGCGATCAAGGCTGGCAAATCCTCGGCCATAACAACGGGCGTGTCTGCCGCGTCTGTTGCGGCTGTGACGGTCGGCAAGCGGGTCGACTTTCGGGTGTCATCACGCTCAGTGAACGAGCCGACTTTATCCCCCAACGGTTCGATCGCACTTTGACCCAACATAGCACCGGGTTCGGCGTCACGGTCGTCGCTTGGCGTTTGTGGCTGTGCGGGAGCGATATCAGCTCCCTCGGGCACGGCGATCAAATTTGGCGCGGCCTCAGTTGCATCTGGTGTCATCGGCACCGACGGAGATGTGCCTTGGGCCTGCGGCTCTGGCGCCTGTGGGGTAGGCAAAACGCGGGTATCTGGGCCAACTTGTGGATCGATCAACTCATCGGATTCGGGCGCATCACGCGCACCAAGCGTATCTTGTGCAGCGATATCGGGCTGTGGCGCTGACGTTGTGGCGTCCAATTGATCGGCGCCCGCGTTGCGCGCTTGGGCCATGTCAGCCGCAGGTTCATCGGGCTGCGCGCCAGAGCGATCCGGCTCGGCGGCTGGCCGATCATGCGTCACTTGCGGCGCGTCCATCTCGACGGGGACCGCATCACCGGCACCCGGTGCGGCCTCATCCGTTGTAACCGGCAACGGCATAGAGACCTCAACAGGTCCAACGACCTCATTGGCCACTGTCAAAATTCCGCCCCCAACGACGAGGCCCCAAATCAAACCTGTCAGAATACCGCGACCCATATCTCGCGTGCTCCTTGATCCATTGCGCAAAACCGCGCGTGACGTCCTCATGCGCGCATTGGCGCGATGTGCCTTTTTGTAGGAAGTTTACGGTGTTACCCTTGACCCTGCATCAGCCTTCGTGAACATGTATAACGCGCCTTGTCGGCGGGATCATCCCCCTTTGACGCACCCAATCCCAAAGCGCGACCAAAAGGCCGCGCACCCTGATCAAAAGAGCGTAAAATGCTGCTACTCATCGATAATTACGACAGTTTTACTTACAATCTCGTCCACTATATCGGTGAATTGGGGTGTGAGGCGCGGGTTGTGCGCAATGATGCGCTTGATGTGCAAGAGGCAATGGCGCTCAAACCGTCGGGTATCTTGCTCTCACCTGGTCCCAAAACACCCCATGAGGCGGGCATTTGCGTCCCACTGGTGCATGTGGCCGCGGAAACCGGAACGCCCTTGTTCGGCGTGTGTCTGGGCCACCAATCCATTGGAGACGCGTTTGGCGGCAACGTTGTGCGCTGTCATGAGATTGTGCATGGCAAAATGGGTGAGATATTGCATGAGGGCAAAGGCGTCTTTGCAGGTCTGCCCTCTCCACTCTTGGGCACGCGCTATCATTCTTTGGTTGTTGAGCGCGACACCCTGCCCGACTGCCTTGAGGTCACCGCGCAGTTGGAGGACGGCACGATCATGGGTCTTAAACACAAAACGCTGCCCATCGAGGGGGTACAGTTTCACCCCGAGAGCATCCGCTCACAACACGGTCACGCTATGCTCAAAACCTTCCTCGACCGCCTCCCTGTTCTCGAAAGGGCCTAAATCCAATGTCCGATATCTCGTTTAAAAAGCTCAAACCATTCATAAGCTTAGCTGCTGATCGCGCCCTGACCCGCGTGGAGGCCGAGGCAGCATTCGAGATATTGTTCAAAGGCGAGGCCTCTTCGCCGCAGATTGCGGGGCTCTTGATGGCCCTGCGCACGCGCGGCGAACAGGTCGCTGAAATCGCGGGGGCCGCCGCCTCAATGCGGGCCAATTGTATCCCCGTCAAAGCGCCAAAAGGCGCGATGGACATCGTGGGCACGGGCGGCACGGGCAAGGCGACACTCCAGATTTCCACCGCCACCGCGTTTTGCGTAGCGGGTGCGGGCGTGCCCGTGGCCAAGCACGGAAACCGCAAACTCTCAAGCAACTCAGGGGCTGCCGACAGTCTGGGCGTCAACGGCATCAACGTCATGGTCGGCGCGGACGTGGTCGAGCAGGCACTAAACGAGATTGGCATCGCCTTTATGATGGCACCGATGCACCACCCCGCGATGAAACACGTGATGCCCGTGCGCATTGATCTGGGCACCCGCACCGTGTTCAACATCCTAGGCCCGCTCACCAATCCCGCAGGCGTCAAACGTCAACTGACCGGTGCGTTTTCACCCGATCTGTTGCGCCCGATGTGCGAAACGCTTGCGGACCTTGGGTCTGAGCGCGCATGGCTGGTCCACGGCTCGGACGGCACAGACGAAATCACGATCACTGGTCCCACAAAAGTCGTTGCCTTACACAATGGCCTGATCCACGACGAAGAGGTCCACCCCGAACAAGCGGGTCTACCGTGTTATGCGTTCAGCGAGATCGAAGGTGGCAGCCCCGAATCGAACGGCAAACGCATGCGCGGGGTTTTGGCGGGTGAAGACCACGGGGCGTACCGCGACGCCGTGCTTTTGAATGCCGCCGCAGCACTTTTGATTGCCGACCGCGTAGAAAGCCTCAAAGACGGTGTTGAAATGGCCGCCAAGAGTTTGGACAGTGGCGCGGCATTGGCGAAGCTCGAAGGCTTGGCGCGGTTGACGTCTACGGTGTGACGAGTGGGTGTCGACGAATGTCGGGTTCGAGCCCATGGTGACCAACGTTGCAGTATGCATGAATGTTCGGCAACAAAAGGCAACCAAAAACAAGTTTTTGGGCCAGTTTTAATCTACCATTTCCTTTGATTCATGCCCTTGATATCAGCGGAGAGCCAATATCAAGGGCACGGATATCAAGCGAGATGTGCTCTGAAATGAGCCAAGGTACGTTCCCACGACAAGTTAGCCATTTCTTCATCAAAACGCGGCGTACTGTCGTTATGGAAACCATGATTTGCATTCTCGTAAAAGAACGCTTCATAGGATTTGCCGTTGGCTTTCAGCGCCTCCTCATATGCAGGCCAGCCCTCATTGATGCGATCATCAAGGGCACCGTAGTGAAGAAGCAATGGGGCCTGAATTTGCGGCACGTCCTCGGCCGCGGCTTGACGTCCGTAATATGGAACTGCTGCTTTCAATTCGGGATAGGCCACCGCAGCCGCGTTTGCCACGCCGCCACCATAGCAAAATCCGGTGATCCCGACATTACCTGTCGAACCTTCGTGACCCATCATATATTCAACGGCGGCAAAAAAGTCGTTCATCAGCTTTGTTGCATCAACAGTGCTTTGAAGTTCGCGGCCCTCGGCATCGTTGCCGGGATAACCACCGACAGACGAAAGGCCGTCCGGCGCCAGCGCCATGAACCCGGCCTTCGCCAATCTTCGCGCCACATCTTCAATATAGGGATTTAATCCGCGATTTTCATGAACGACCACCACCGCAGGCAATTTACCTTCTACGCCAGCTGGCCGCACCATATACCCTCGAACCTCACCATGCCCGTTTGGCGAAGGGTAGTTTATATATTCAGGGACAATGTCGGGATCATTGAACGACACTTGTTCCGCAAGTGCATAGTTTGGTGACATTAGTCCAAGAACCGTTGTTGCAGTCATACCTGCGAGGGTGAACTTTGCAGCGCGCTTTAAAAAGTCGCGCTTGGTGATCATGCCGTGCGCATAAAAATCGTAGAGTTGCAGCAATTTCGGATCGAAGTCTCTCGCGGTCAGTCGTGACATTATTCTACCTCCAAATATGAACCTACACAGAATGTAGTCTCATTTCGTCAAATGTCTGCCGGAATAAATGCGATCTGGTCGGTGAAAACCGCTGGCCGTCGAAACACGCCATATTGCTTCGGGTGTTCACCGATTTCGACCGTTTGTTGGGCCATCAAATTTGCAAATGATTTTAGCCTGTTATCTTAAAACAGCGGCCATTGGCGCAACCGCAGCGAAATGGCGCTTCATCCCGCGCTGCGGTCATTCGCACGCCATCCCCGCACAAAAACGGCGCGCCTATATCGTTGGGCGCGCCGTTTGGATTTGTCGTGCAACCGCTCTGACCTGCGTCAGTTCGTTATGATCTCCGGCCCCATCAGCGTGGTGGGCAGGAAGGTCGAGATGATCGGCACGTAAGTGATCAAGATCAGGAACACGAACAGGATCGCGAGGAACGGTAGCGCTGCGCGCACCACAGCCATCATTGGCATGCCCGCCACACCCGAGGTCACGAACAGGTTGAGACCCACCGGCGGTGTAATCATCCCGATTTCCATGTTCACAACCATGATAATGCCAAGGTGGATCGGATCAACGCCAAGCTCTATGGCAATCGGGAACACCAGTGGTGCGACAATCACAATGAGGCCAGATGGCTCCATGAATTGCCCGCCGATGAGCAGGATCACGTTGACCATCACGAGGAACATGATCTTGCCAAAGCCCGCCGAAAGCATCGCGTTGGCGATCTGCTGCGGGATTTGCTCGTCTGTCAAAACGTGTTTTAGGATCAAAGCGTTGGCGATGATGAACATCAACATGATGGTCAGCTTGCCCGCGTCAAACAGGGTCCGGCGCGTATCTTTGTGAAACAGCGCGGTGATCAGAGCCTGTGGATGGCGCGCAAGGGATTTGGTCACGCCACCGTTCTCGGCGGAGGCCGCGAGTGGCCCCATGTCACGGTAGACGAACGAGGCCACGAGGAAGGCATAGACAGAGGCCACGGCGGCCGCTTCGGTTGGTGTGAAAATCGCCCCTGTGATGCCAGGAATACCGTAAATGCCGACCATAATGATGACGATCAACATCAGCCCCCAAAAGGCATCTTTGAACGAGTCCCAGATTTCGCCCCATCCTGCCCAGTCGCCTTTTGGCAGGTTCTTGACGCGTGCAATGACGTAGATCGCAATCATCAACATCGTCCCTGCCAAGAGGCCTGGGATGACACCCGCAAGGAACATGCGGCCTACAGACACATCCGTGGCGGAGGCATAGACCACCATCACGATGGAGGGCGGGATCAAAATGCCAAGCGTGCCTGCGTTACAGATCACCCCTGCGGCGAAGTCTTTGGTGTAGCCGACCTTGGTCATAGCCGCGATCACGATGGAGCCGATGGCGACCACCGTTGCGGGCGACGAGCCCGAAAGTGCGGCAAAGATCATACAGGCGAATACGCCCGCAATCGCCAGACCGCCATGGAAATGGCCGACACAGGCGATGGAGAACCGCACGATGCGCGTGGCCACGCCGCCCGTCGACATAAACGACGACGCAAGGATAAAGAACGGAATGGCCAAGAGCGTGTAGTGGCCAGCCATGGCCTGATAGAGCGACTGTGCGACCGAGGCCAAAGACGTATCTGAAAAGGCCAACAAAAAGATCATGGACGACAGGCCGAGCGAAACGGCAATCGGCACACCGATCAGCAAAAGACCGATCACGAATGAAAAGAGAATGACGACTTCCATTGGGATTATTCCTCGTATGCGCCGTGCGCAACGCGCTCGACTTCCTCTTCGGCCTCGTGGGACACGATGAGGCTATCTTGGGTGCCTGCGATGATGCGCAGCGTTGCCTGAACCACGCGCAGCAAAATCAGCGCACAGCCAAACGGCAAAATGAAATAGGGGACCACGCGGGGCAACTTGTCATAGGCCTCGCCGTAATTGATGGCATCCTCCAACCACCGGAAAATGCCGAGCATCGGCACTTGGTCGGTGGTGTAGAACGCGCGATCACGCACGCCCTCGGTAAAGCCCATGGGAAACCAACGTCCATCGGTGGGCTGAAGGGCTGCAAACGGCGCCCAGTAGTCCCACGCCCCCTTGAGCAAAAGCGAGGCATAGATGATGCAAGCCGCCGCAGACAGCAAAGCCGCAATCCGCTTGCCACGCGTGGGCAGCATGTTTGTAACGGCATCCACACCGAGGTGGGAGGTCTTTTTAAACCCGTAGGAAATGCCGAGCAATACGAGCCATGAAAACAGGATCAATACCACTTCGAGCCCCCAGATCAGCGAGGTATTGTACACATAGCGCATGACCACATTAACGAAGGTGATCAACGTCATAGCGCCGAGAATGAAGGAAATTACGTTCTCTTCAAGCCCGTCGAAAAACCGCGCGAGCGGTGTCTTGGGTAAATTGTCTTGGTGGTGTGTCATAAGACCCTCATCCCTCTCATCCCGATGTGTGCCGCGTGCGGCCCGACCATGCGGTGGTTGGCAAACGGCCCCGCACCGGATTGGGCGGGGCCGTTGTAGTCCATCAAACGCGTGCGCTTAGTGCTTGGCGTTGATCTCTTGGGCTGCTGCGATGTTGTCGGCGCCTACATCGCCTTCAAACTGAGCCCAAACCGGCTTCATCACGTCGACCCACGCTTGACGCTGCTCATCGGTCAACTCGCGGATCACGCCACCGGCATCCAAAACAGCCTGACGGTTTAGCGCGTCAACTTCGGCAATCGCCGCGTTCCGGCTCGACGTCACTTCAGCCATGATGGTGGACAGCTGATCACGAACGCCTGCATCGAGCCCGTCCCACCAGTCAACGGATGTCACGACCATATAGTCAAGCACACCGTGGTTGGTTTCTGTTGTCCCGTCTTGAACTTCAAAGAACTTCTGACCGTAGACATTGGACCATGTGTTTTCCTGTCCGTCGACAACACCCGTCTGAAGCGCGCCGTAGACTTCGGAGAACGCCATTGGCTGTGGCGATGCATCAAGCGCTTCCATCTGTGCGACGAGCACGTCAGATGGCTGAACGCGGAATTTCAGGCCAGCGGCGTCTGTTGGCAGAACCAAAGGCTTGTTCGCGGAGAACTGCTTGAGACCATTGTGCCAGAACCCCAGACCCAAAAGGCCACGACGTGTCATGGCTTCTTTCATGTTTTGGCCAACTTCGGACTGTTGGAACTCTTCTACTGCGTCCATGTTTTTGAACATGAACGGCAGATCGAAAATGCGGTAGACTTTAGTGAAGGCTTCGAATTTGGACAGCGATGGCGCGGCCATCTGAACGTCACCCTGAAGCATGGCTTCGAGAACCTGATCATCGTTGTACAGCGTGGAGTTCGGGTAGACCTCGACGCAAGCTGTGCCGTTCATTTCCGCGTTTACACGCTCCATGAACAAAGACGCCGCGATGCCTTTTGGGTGTTTGTCTGTGTTGGTGACGTGGCTGAACTTAATCACCATTTCGCCGTCATCACATGCGGCAAAGCCGGCCTGTGCAGTGACGGTAAGGGCAAGAGCCGTAGCGGCGGTTGCGAGCAATTTCATGGGTGTCCTCCCTGACATGATCCCGAATTGAATAGTGGCGCGCGCAGGCCCCTCACGGACCACGGCGCACTCGTGATTAAAAAACAGGAGGGACGAGAGGCGAACAAGACTTCGTGAAATAATTGTGAACAGGGAAAAATTTATGCGCGTTTTCAATGGAGTATAGATGTCCAAAACGCATAGCTGCCATGCTGCGCCCGCATCATGTGCGGATCACCGCACACCCGTTAGCGCCCACTGTGCGGATTTTCGCACAAGAGGCCGCATGTCCGACTCAACTTTGGACCGCAACAGGTATCCCCCCTCACTCCCACTCCATCGCCTCGAACACGGCTTGCGCGTTACGTCCGGCCAATGCGTCGAACTGATCGAGATAGGAAAATGCGGATTGATCAACCATAACCGACCCGATGATGTCGCCTCCCGCGTCGATATGAGCGCCGATTTTGGCGCGCAGGTTCGCGAGGTAGTCGCGCGTATCAGCTTGCGCGACGGCAAGTGTTGTCGCCGGTCCATGACCCGGAACAAGCACTAGGGGATCAAGGGCCTCGATCGCCGCGAATGCGTCGAGCCATGTGGCGCTATTGGACACGTCCATAACGCCCAAAATGCGCCCCACGTAGACGATATCACCCGTGAATACGACCCGCTCTTGTGGCAACCAAACGACTGTATCGCCCGGCGTATGCGCCCCCGCAGGATGGTAAAGCTCAATCTCTCGCCCCCCCGTGCTGAGCGTGTAATCTGTTGCAAACGTGATATCTGCAGTCGCGCCGTTTGTTCCCTCAAGCGCATCTCCGAGCAAGGTTGACAGTACCGTCATCTGCATCGACTGACGCGCAGATTGATCACGCACTGCGTCTTGCGAGGCAATGACGGTTGCGCCCAAATCTTGCCAATAGGCATTGGCGATCCACCGATGGTCCTGTCCGCCCGTATTGATCACATGAGTCACCGGATGGTCGGTCAACGTAGCGATCACCGCATGAAGCGCCTCGGCCCCTTTGCGCGACCCGCCCGCATCCACAAGCACCGCGCCCTGCTCGGTTTCAATCAATCCGAATGTCGCGTTATTGCCTAGGTTTTGCGCATTACGCTGCTCGGCGGGACCTTCGATCGCCCAGACACCCTCAGCCACATCATGCACGATCAACGCCTGTGACATCGCAGGACTCCCCAAAAAGAGAGTTGCGCAAATGGTTGTCAGAAAACGGATCATGGTATCGCCCCTTTATAAAGCCACGGCCTCAGGTAGAGGGTAGACCAAAACATTCACCCAAGCGAATGTTTTATGGGCACACAGGACTTACCCGCGATACAACTCCGCGCGCACACCGTGGCGCGCCAGTTTGTCGTAAAAGGTTTTGCGCGGCAGCTTTAACCCTTTGGCGGCCTCTGTCGCATTGCCATCGTGGCGTTGCAGTGCTGCAATCAACAAGGAGCGCTCCACCTGCGCCAATTGTTCGGCCAGTCCCAATTCATCCTCTTGGGCCTCGCCCTCTGACAGGCCCATCGCGAACCGCATTGCCGCGTTCATCAAACTGCGCGCATTGCCAGGCCAGTCTTGTGCGAGAAGGCGCGCCATCACATCGGGCGTCACGGTCGGACTAGGCAATCCGGCCTGCTCGCACGCAATGTCGACATAATGGCGAAACAGCACCGGAATGTCCTCGCGCCGCTCGCGCAGTGGCGGAATGCGGATAACAGCTGCCTCAAGGCGGTAAAACAAATCGGGCGAAAACGTGCCATCACCCGCCAGTTTGCGCAGATCCGCATAGGTGCCTGCAATCAGGCGCGGACGGTCGTGATGCTCCAACAAATCCAAAAGCGCAAATTGCGCAACACTCGACAGCCCCGCAACCTCATCCAAAAACACCGAGCCGTCTTTGGCCTCAAGGAACGCAGCTGCGAGGCTTTCAGCCGTCACACTAGCCGCGGAAAATTTCAAGAACGGTGCTTGGCTCCCTGCCGACAAAAGATGCACAACTTCGGCCATCTTGGCCGTGCCAACGCCCGGCTCCCCCGTCACCAACACGTCCGCCGCCGAGCGCGACACAGCGCGGGCCTCTTCGCGCATTTTTCGCGAGATTTGAGAGGTGCCACGCAGCAATCGCGCCGCCGCGTCCCCTTGTGCCACCTGTCGCTTAAGACGGCGGTTTTCAAGCACCAAAGCCCGTGTGCGAATAGCCTTTTCTACCACCGCCAGAAACTCGGACGGAGCACAGGGTTTTTCCAGAAAATCGAACGCGCCGGACGAAATCCCTTTCACAGCCATTGGAATATCGCCCTCCCCCGTGAGCAAGATCACAGGCAGTTCAGGATCAATTTCATGCGCATATTCAAGAAGTTGAAAGCCGTCCTTACCAGGCATACGGATGTCAGTAACGACGATGCCGGCAAAGTCGCGGCTGATATGATCTTTGGCCTCAATGTAGCTGCCCGCAAGCGTGGCCACCAAATCGGCAAGCTCCAACGTCTGGCCCAACGCCTCGCGCACGGACAGATCATCGTCAACCATCAACACCCGCTCAACCGCTGTGCCCCGCCTGCCTAATCCGCTCATTGCAATGTCGCCTCATGTTCGCGACCCGCACGGGTCAATTCGATTGTAAACTGCGCGCCACCGCCACTGCGCGCAGGGCGATTTGCGCCTTTTATCTTGCCGCCAAAGGATTGGATCAATCCATAGGAAATCGACAGGCCAAGCCCCATGCCCTGTGCGGCTCCCACCTCCTTGGTGGTGTAAAACGGATCAAACATTTTGTCGGGATCGGCAATGCCCGGACCGGTATCCGTGACGACAAGTGAAACGGGATCCCCATCCGTCACCTCAATCATGAGCGTTTTCTCGGGGCTATCACCCATCGCATCGACGGCATTGGACACAAGGTTCATCACCACCTGTTGCAGGCGCACATCTCCGCCACGCACCCAAACAGGTGCCGCGCAAGTCCACTCGACCGTGACACCTGCGGCGGCAATTTTGGCCCCTGTCATCTCAAGGGTGGCATCAATCACCGCGCAAAGATCGACATCTGTAATCGCCTCATTTTCCTGACGCGCAAAGGCCCGCAGGTTTTTGATGATCCGTCCCATGCGGCGCGCCAGTTCGGAAATCCGACCAAGGTTTTGCGCCGCCTCCTCCGCACGCTCACGTTCCAAAAACGCCTGCGCATTTTCGGCAAAAGACCGAATGGCCATAAGCGGTTGGTTGAGTTCATGACTGATCCCCGCCGACATTTCACCCAGCGCCGACAGTTTGCCCGCCTGTACCAGATCGGCTTGGGCGCGTTTGAGGCGCGCCTCTGTCTCTTCGCGTTCGGTAATTTCGCGTTTCAACTCGCGGTTGGCCGCCTCTAAGGCATGTGTGCGTTTGGCGACACGCGCCTCAAGACGCGAATTGGCCTCCGCCAAGGTCCGCCTGCGCTCCATCGCAACCCATGCGAATGCACCAAACGTCAAAAACAGCGCCGTTGCAAATCCCGACTGTAGTCTCGCGAGGGCACGCACCGGCGCGAGATCTAACAGCAACTCCCCCGTCAACTCGATCACCGGAAGCGATTGCGTCAAATGCAGCGCGCGCGCCGGAATATAAGGCCCGGCATCCAGATCGAACACCTCGTGGTCGCTTTTGGTTCGCGCGCGAATGATCGGCAAATCGCCCCCGATCCCGCCCCGCAAAACCAATTCGCCACGGTTGGCGACAAACACCACGCCCGCCCGATCGGTAAAATATGTGGCTGAGGGGTCTGTCGGCCACGACCATTCCAATGCGCCCACATCGACGCTCACCAGTACCGCTCCCCGAGACGCACCGCCCGGATAAAACACAGGAGCTGCAAACACAAACCGCCGCCGCCCCGCGTCATCGACGTAATGCGCGACCCCGAGCGCGCCGTCCAGCGCACGTTTAAACGCCACTTTCGCCCCTGACGACAGCCGGATCGCATCCCCACTGTCGGCCAGCACATAGCCTTTGCGGGACACAATCGAGATAGATTTCGCACCGGTTTTATCGGCCATACTTAGCAATAGCGCATCTGCCGCCTCGACCTGTGAACGCGCATTGCCCCCCTCCAGAATGGTGGTCAGGGTCGTCGGGTGATCGGCCAGAAACACGGCGAGTTCGCGGTAACGCTGTAATCCGGTCGTCAACCGGTCCGAGGCCAATGCCAGATCAGACCGCCCGCGCGCCGCCGCCTGATCGAGTTCGGCACGGTAGGCAAATTCATAGACCGCCGCCCCGAACACGGCCGCCGCCAGAGCGAACACAACCGCAAGCCCCGCGCGGCGAGGCGCGGGCGCTTTGGCAGCTATCGGCTGATGCGTGTCATGTGCGGTCATCATTTGGCTCGTACTTTAGAAAGAACGGCTTGCAAAGCAAAGCGGATAGCGGCAGCGTCCGCACATGCTCCACTTTGATCAAGATCCAAAAGACCCCGCCTTTGTTCAAGACCCGTACGGGTTTTACGCCCGTCTGCGCGACAGCGGCCCCCTTGCCTATTGGACCGAACTGGGCGTCCCCGTGCTGACGGGCTATGACGGTGTGTCGATGGTGTTGCGCGACAACCGGTTTGGCCGCGAAGCCCCACAAGGATTCGCCCACCCAATTCCGAAAGGCTTGCAGCACTTTTACGAGATTGATGCCCATTCCATGCTGGAACTGGAAGGCGAACGCCATCGGCGGTTACGTGGGTTGGTGTTGCGCGCGTTTACCTCGCGCCGGATCAAGGACCTTATGCCCGACATCACCGCGATCTGTGATGATCTGTTGGATAAGATCGACACGCACGAGGGCGAAACCGATTTATTGCAACGCTTTTGTCAGCCGCTGCCGGTGCGCGTCATCTCACGTCTGTTGGGCGTGCCCGAAGAGATGTGCGATCAATTGCTGGCGTGGTCGAATGCCATGGTCGCGGTCTATACCCCCATGCGCACCCCCGCCATTGAAACCGCAGCCGAACAGGCCGCGCGCGAATTTTCGACCTTTATGCGCAGTTACGTTGAGGCGCGCCGCACCACACCGCGCGACGATCTGATCACGCACCTTATTGCCGCCGAAGAAGACGGGGAAAAGCTATCGACCGATGAGTTGATCACGACCTGTATCTTACTTTTGAATGCGGGCCACGAGGCGACAGTGCATAGCCTTGGCATTGCCGTCAAAACCCTATTGGAGACCGAAACGCCCCCAGACGCGCTGACTGATGGGGCCATTGATGCCACGCTTGAGGAAGTTTTGCGCTATGATCCTCCGCTGCATTTCTTTGATCGCTGGGTCTATGAGGACATGCGGCTTATGGGCCATGAGTTCAAGCGCGGCGATAAAGTGGGGCTACTTCTTGCCTCGGCCAATCGCGATGAGACCGCGTGGGATGAGGCCGACCGCTTTAGGCCTGCCCGCGCGATCAAACAAAACATGGCCTTTGGTGTGGGACTGCATTTTTGTGTCGGCGCGCCGCTTGCGCGATTGGAGATGCGCGTGGCTTTGCCACGACTGTTTGAACGCTACCCGGACTTGGCACTTGCAGCACCTTCTGACTACGCCAACACGTGGCATTTCCACGGATTACGCAATTTGCGCGTGCGGCTCGGCCAAAAGTGAGTATTTTACGCTCAAAGACCACATACCGGCACGCGGCCCCGCAGCGCCGCACGAGACCATAGGGATACACGGCCATGACAACAGTTCTCGATAAAATCAAAGCCTATAAACTCGACGAAGTGGCCGCAGCCAAACAGACGGTGCCATTGGCCGACCTTGAGGACATGGCTAGCGCCCAAGATGCGCCACGCGGATTTGCAGCCGCCTTACAAACGGCGTCCAAATCGGGATATGGATTGATTGCCGAAGTCAAAAAGGCCTCTCCCTCCAAGGGGCTAATTCGTGCGGATTTCAACCCGCCAGCCATTGCGCGGGCCTATGAGGACGGCGGAGCGGCCTGTTTGTCCGTGCTCACAGACACCCCATCCTTTCAAGGGGCGCCGGAGTATTTGATCCAAGCGCGCGGCGAGGTCCGCATTCCAGTCTTGCGCAAAGACTTTATGTACGACACCTACCAAGTGACCGAGGCCCGCGCATGGGGCGCTGATGCCATTTTGATTATCATGGCCAGTGTGGAGGACGGGCAAGCCCGCGAGCTTGAAGAGGCCGCATTCGCCCTTGGCATGGATGTCTTGGTCGAAGTGCATGATGCCGAAGAGTTGGA
>NZ_CBFHKW010000034.1:21766-27233 GCF_965656515.1 Celeribacter marinus | reverse complement strand
GAAGGCGTCGATGCCTTCAGCTTGCTTTCACAAATCGGGCGCGATTGCATTGGTGCGCTGCAGTTTCTGCCTGATGGGCAAGAGCCCCAGCCAATGTCCGAGTTAACTGGGGAACCTGTTGACGAGGCGCAGATTGAGGCAATCCTGAGCGACCTTGATCTCGCGCCTCTTGGTATTCGCCGAGAGAATGACTTCCGCATTTCAGTAGCGGGTGCACAGGAGAAAACGGCGCTGCTTCGTAAAGATGGTCAGTGGATTGAGCCAACGGGCACGACGCCAACCACGCACATCATCAAGCCGCAAATAGGCAGGCTACCCAACGGCATGGACCTGTCCGACAGTGTTGAAAATGAATACCTTTGTCTCAAGCTTATGGGGGCGTTTGGGCTTCGGGCTGCGAATGTCGAGATGGCTCAATTCGGCGACAAGAAGGCTTTGGTTGTCGAGCGTTTTGATCGGCGCTGGACGTCTGACGGCCGTTTGATCCGTCTGCCGCAGGAAGATTGTTGCCAAGCACTATCTGTTATGCCCACGCAAAAGTACCAGAACGAGGGCGGCCCCGGGATCTCGGACATCATGGACCTTTTGTTGGGGAGCGATGCCCCCAACCTAGACCGATACGACTTTTTCAAAGCCAACGTTCTGTTCTGGCTGCTTGGCGCGACAGACGGGCACGGTAAGAATTTCAGCATCAGTCTCTTGCCCGGCGGGCGTTTCCGCATGACGCCGCTTTACGACGTTCTAACGGTGCAGCCGACCGTCGACGCCCGGCAGATCGAGCGAAAATACTTCAAGCTTGCTATGAATTTCGGCAACTCAAACCACTACAAGGTGGCGAATATCGTTGGTCGACATATCGTGGAGACCGGCGTTCGATCTGGCTTATCCCGCGCAGTCGTGCAGGGCCTGTTCGAAGAACTGCAGGAGACCTCACGCGGGATATGTGAGGTCACGTTCAACCAGCTTCCTGCGGGTTTCCCAGAGGTGTTGCTTGCTTCGATCGACTGCGCGCTGAAGGCCAGGTTGCGCTTGTTGAATTAAAGTCGGTCGCGCTTGCTTGGTGCGATCTGGGTCTTTTCCGGGTTAAACAAAATCAGGTCAGTTCGCCTTTGCCATGCCCGATCCTCAACGCCGTGTTTTGTGATTGCTGCACATAAGCGGGCAGGCACGCAAGACGCGGTATGAGCACCGTTTCAACAAGCTCCCCGCCAACGCATCCCTCGCGCGGCAATTTTCGCGCTGACGCCCCCTTGCTGACCGCTTTGGCCATGTTCTTCGAAACACTCAAAGTGAGGGTAAAAAATGGCTATGTGTCCATTTGGCTGGGATTTGTATATGTGGCCGCTCAACCATTGTTTTCGAACCAATTGCGAACAAGGTCTCGCTCATCGACGCATTCGCAGATCGCATTGTCGGCTGGCGAGTGTCACGGTCTGCCAAAACGAACTTTGTTCTCCCATCTCGGCAGATTTGTTTCACAAATCGCCTGCTGGGCAATGGATACTGTGGAGCAGGCACCTCACGATCGACGGTTTATTCAAAAAGGCGGCTTGATCCACCATTCGGACCGCGGCGGGCAATATTTGTCCATTCGGTATACCGCACGTTTGGCTAAAGTTGGCATTGAGCGATCAGTTGGTAGCGTCGGGGAATCGTATGGCAATGCCGTCCCAGAGCCGATTAACGGCCTGTACAAAACCAAACTGGTCTGTCGTCAAGGGCTCCGGCGCAACATGCAGGATCTGGAAATGGCCACGCTCGGCTGGGTCGGCTGGTGTAACGACAGGCGGCTGCGTGGACACATTGGGAGCATCCCGCCTGTCGAGGCCGAAGAGAATTATCATGCACAGCGTGACGTGCTCGATATGCTCGCTTGAAATGAAGCTACAGGTCTGCGGTGAAACTGGGGCGTTGCAGTCGGTCTGATTAGGTGGCTCTCGGCGGTGCGGATTTCATCCCTACATCCATAAATTCATCCAAAAACAGAGACATGAGTTCCACGCGCGAGGAGACGTTTGCCTTGCGAAAGATGTTATGGGAATGAACCTTGATCGTGCCAACGGTGCAATTGCGCAATTCAGCGATGTCTTTTGATGCAAGTCCGCGCATGAGCAAAAGCGCGATGTCGGATTCTGACGGGGTGAGGGACCAATCGTCGAACTGAGCGTGAACGTGACTGTCGAAATCGTTGCGTAGGGAATGGAGCGTTTCGCGTTGGCGAGCGTTCTTTGTCTTTAGATCGGTTATGTAGATGGACAAAAGAAGCATACCGAATCCGAGAGCGGTGACGGCGATGATTTCGAAAACAAGGTGGGAGAGGTCACCCAATTGGTAGCCGCGCCCGTCGTTGATGTGTTCCCGTAGATCGGCAATCACATCCTGAGTGAAGAAAAGTCCTGATACCCCCATGCCCCAGAAAATGATTGTCGCAAAGGTCGCATTTTCGAGTTTGTTTGTTGAATGCATCGGAGTGCCCTTTTTCATACGTATAAAGCTTAGGGTTAAACCTGCCCAAAACACCATAAACCATCGGTATAGAGGCAAAAGCGGCCTCAAATACACCATTAGCATATTTGGGGTGTGGGATGCGGTGGTTATGTTGATCTCATCAGCGGCACATCGCCTACGGTGCGTCGAAAATTTGGAGACTAGCTATGAAAACACTATCGCTTACGAGCATCGCGCTCGCTCTTTCGGTCACCGCAGCGTCTGCTCAGGACTATGTACAAGCTCAGATCGATAGCCTGTTCGCGCAGGGCTACACACACTTTTCCGTTCGCCGCGGGGTTCTGAATTCTTCGGTTGAGGCCTATTCGTCGACTGGTCTGGAAACCACTGTCGTGCTCAACAATTCGACCGGCGCAGTTGTGCGCCAGCGTGTTGAGACGAATGACGCAACTACGGTTGCCGGCACGATACAAAAGATCGAACAGAAGCACGTTGACGATGTAGATGGATCGGACGACGTTCTGGTCGAAGTTACGACCGCAACAGGCGACACGATTTTGGTCGAAGCAAATGAGATGCGCCGCGCACCACGAACGGGTAGCGATGATGTATACACGACCGTAACGACATCGACTGGCGAGACGGCTTACGTCGAAGTGGATGATCACAATTACAAGGACGACACCGATCATGTTGGTGGTTCTGATGATCGCTACGGGTCTGACAACAATGGTTACGAAGATCGCAGTCATGACAACGACGACGGTAATGACCATGATGGCCGTGATGACAACGACGACGGTAATGACCATGACGACCGTGATGACAACGACGACGGTGATGACGATCATGGCTCTGATCACGACGACTAATCGTCGCTTGAGACCATCGCTGCAGGGCGGTACATCTGCCCTGCATTTAAAATGTCCCATCATGCAAAATTTGCGTCATGTTCAAGTTGGGAGGCAAAAGCTGCGTTGGCAGGGCCTCCAGCATCGCCTTGCCAGTTCGGGGTCTCTCGAGCTGGCTGGCGTATTGGGGCATCGTCACGATGATCGCGTTCTGTTTGTGCGCGGTCGCAAGCCAGTTGCTGAGCCGGTTTGAGAAGTCCGGATTGTCAAGTTCTTTGCAGGCCTCATAGATGATGATCAGCGTAGGTATAAGTTCTTCAATCACGCGTTCCATCCGCCGACATAGGTATGACAGGACCGCAATGCGCTCTTTCTCGCTTTCACTGTCGAGAATGCCGGTCAGGTCGAACCCGACGACATCACCATCGAGCGAGAAAGTATTCTCGGGGCTTGGACCGAAAATCCAGCCATAGCGACCAGCTGCGGTCCATTCCTGTATCCACTCAACGAGATCAGAAAGAAGGCGCAGGACTTTCTGGTCCGGGGGCAGGTCGGCGCAAAGCCCATCCAGACTGAGCCCTTCGGTCACCCGCTCGGCCAGCCCCAGCTAACCAAACGATATTCGCAATATCGGCTCTGCCAGTGAATTAGAATGCAAGACCCGCGATTAGGCCAATCACGGCCAGAAGCAGAAATGCGGTCTTGAAGCGATCGGTACGGGTCTGGTCCATGCGGCTTATCTCCCCTCTGATGGAGTCATCGCCGCGGGCTCTTCGGAAAAAAGTCGGCCGACTCCGACGCCCCTTGCGTTGTCGTTATCGTCACGCAGGAGGAACAGCGCGTCGAGCCCGTGTTTTCTTGCGAGTGCCGCGCCCCTCTCTGGGCCAAGCACCATGAACGCCGTTGCCCAGGCATCGGCTTCGGCACAGCTGCTGGCAACAACGGTGACGGAAGCAGGCGGCACGATCAGCGGTGCGCCGCGCCTCGGATCCATGGTGTGCGATAGGCGTCGTCCCTGAACCTCGACCCAGTGTCGGTAATCGCCGGAGGTAGCGACAGCGGCGTCTTGCAACGCGAGGATCGAATGCGGCGTCCTGCGTTCGGTGTCTGGCGCTTCCACGGCGATCGTCCACGGCTCGAAGTCCGGCCGAAGGCCTGTCGCGCGCATCTCCCCATCTATCCCGACCAGGGCGTTGTCGATTCCGTGGTCGCGTAGCGTCTCGGCCAACCGGTCCACGCCATAGCCCTTCGCGATGCCGTTCAGGTCAAGCGCGGTGGGCGCGGATTTACGGACATGGTCGTCGTCAAACTCTAGAACCTCATGCGCCGCGCGGCGCGGGGCTTTCATTGCCGCTCGTATCCCATCGGGTGCGGCGGCCTCCGGCCCGAAGCCCCAAGCAGCGACAGCGTCGCCCATGCCGATGTCGAAGGCCCCGTCCGAGGCGCGGCCTATCTCGAGGCCAAGGCGGAGGACGTGCCCAAGGCGCGAGGGGACAGCCACCCAATCGCCCACCGGTGCTGCGTTGAGCCGCATCAGATCGCTGTCGGGCTTCCAGGTCGACATCTGTCCATCCACTTCTTCCACAGCCGCTTGCAGTGCCACGCGGATCGGGTCGGGGTCGACGCTCGGTTCGGCGTAGAATAGAGCCGACCAACGGGTGCCCATCGTGGGGCCGTTAAGGGCGATGCGCGCGCGCTCAATAGACATCTTCAATGTATCGCCCCTCCGCCTTCAAAACCGCCGGCGTGAGCCCGGTCGGTGCCAGAATCTCGCCCAGCGCATCGGCCACGCCCGCCGCCATGTCGCGTCCGCCGCAAACCATCACGCGTGCGCCATTGCAAACAAGGTCCGCAACTTGAGTGGCCTCGCCCCGCAGCGCATCCTGTACGTAGTGGGGGCGCGCCCCGCGCGAGACGGCCGTGATCAGGCGGGTCAGACGACCGTCCTGCTGCCAGGCCGAAAAGTCCTCGACGTAGAAGAAGTCGCTGTCGGGATGGCGGATGCCGAAGAACAGGTGGATCGGCCTGCCGCGTCCGTTGTTGCGCACGAAGCCCGCAAGCGGTCCGATGCCGGTCCCCGCGCCGATCAGGATCAGAGGCACGCGGCTCGGGCCCGGCTTGAAACCGGGGTTGTGGCGGAGAAAGGCGGTCATCGTTTCACCCGGCTC
>NZ_CBFHKW010000034.1:0-21668 GCF_965656515.1 Celeribacter marinus | reverse complement strand
ATTCCGACGCGTTCAGCCAGTCGAGGAACCCCTTGGCCGAGGCAGGCGCCGTACCGTCGCCGTAGGTCGCGGCAAGCAGGATGATCCGCTCGGCCCTTTTGTAGCGCTCGGGCGCGAACCCCGACATCGGGCCGACATGGACGCTCTGCCCGGCCTTTGTCAGCGCGGCGTGAAGCGTTGCAGCGAAACCCCAAGTGCTGCCGCCCTCGCTGCCGACGAGCAGGATCGTTTCGGCACCCGCTGCTGGCTGGTTGTTCCGGATGCGCGGTCGCCCCCTCCGCCCGGCGAGCCAGATCTGGACGCCGGTTGCACCCATCGCCGGCACGCCTAGCGCCATGAGACCGAGCACGAGACCGAGTGTCGCCGCGCCCTGTCCTGTGTGGAGCATGTAGACGGTTTCCGAAACACGTTCCCACACGGTCAGGTCGGCCCAGGCCAGGAGGGCTCCGTCGCCCTGATCGAGATATCCGGTGCCCCGGTCGGTCTTGAGCGTAAAGACGTCCGCGGCGTCCTCGGGATAGGGAAAGCTCAGCGCGCGCAGGTCTGCGACTGGTGTTTCGCTCAGACCGGCAAGGCGGTCGAGTGCAATACCCGTCCCATTGCTCACAGCGGCCGGAAAGGCCGGCGGCGATCCGCCATCGGGAAGCAGCTCGAAGGTAGACGCCGTCATCCACAAAGCCGTAGCCGACGAGAGTAGAAGGCCAACGACTGCGATCCGAGCGATCTCGACATGCAGCCGTCCAGCGAGCGGGCCGCGCAGAGGCGCGAACCAATGCCGCCAGCCCCCCGCACGCCGGGCGACCAGCGCCGCACCTGAAAGCGAGAGGACCAGCATCGCCGCCGCTCCGGCGGCCATTGCCATGCGCCCGCCGTCACCAAGGAACAGTGATCGGTGCAGGTTGGTGAGCCAGCGCTCAACTTGATTGGGATCAGCAGAGGCCACGCCTTCCCCCGTTGCAGGGTCGATCACGGCTGCTCCTGGCTTACCTTGATCGAACCAGTAAGCGGTGATCCGTCCCGATGGCGACCTGCGGATCTGCTCGACACCCGGATAGACCAACTGGATACGGTCCGCGAGAGTGGCGACCGTCAGTTTGGTCTCTGCCTGCGGCGCGGCAAGCCGCTCGGCCGCAGGAAAGACAGACAGCGCCGCGCCACTCAAGCTGAGGATAGTGACGAGCAGGAGGGCCAGCAGACCCGGCCAGCGATGGAGTGCACGGATCATGGCCCCGCTCCTCACATGTCGTAGACGAAGCTGGCGACGTAGCGGCGCCCGCGTGTGGTCACGCCCGCGCCATCGGTCGTAAGCGGCACCGCCACCTCGTTCGGACTGTCGCGCATATCCTCGACAGCTGCATCGATGTGAAGCTTATAGCCCGCATCGAACAGCGCGTCGGCCAAGTCGAGCGTGATCTTGAGCTTGCGACCCGCGCCGACGCTGGCCCCGGTGATGCCGTTGACCTGCGCGGTGTCCCCGCCCGTGGCGCGGTGCCAGTCACTCAGATGCTTGTAGTATTTGGACTTGCCGCCAGCCATCCAGAGACTGCCGACATATGCGCCCGAGGCGTCGGTGACGTAGAGCGCAAGATAGGCGCCGTCGCCGCCGTAATTGTTGAGGGCCGTGGTGAGCGTGACCGGCCTGGCCATCGCGAGGCCAGGAAGTGTCAGCGCTGTGGTGAGCGCGAGCGTTTTGAGAAGCGATTTCATTGGATGTATCCTTGTTCGGAGAGGGGCTGCGAAGCGGTTCAGTTCACCTGAACTTGCGGCGGTGCGCCGTTGCCGAAGAGGCCGTTTTGCGGCGGTGCGACGGAACCGGCGGGGGCGGAATTGCGAGCACCACTGCGGTCGTCGTCATCATCCTCGTAGTCCATCTCGACGATCTGCAGCGTCGCCGGATCGAGCTTCACCTCGAATTCGCGGCCATCCTGGTCTCGGCCTTCGATTTCGTAGCAGCCGTCGTCGCTCTCGAAGTCGCGCACCGTCCAACCGCTCTGTTCGGCCATCTCCATCGCGGCCTCGCGCGGCTGCCACTGGTCACGGGGCGCATCGCAATCATCGTCGTCGGCCAGCGCAGCGCCGGCGGGCAAAAGTGCGATCAGGGCAAAGGCGGTCAGGGTCTTTTTCATGGCAGGGTCTCCTTTCGTCTGCTCACACCAATCTGGCGCCCCGACCTGAGGGCATCCTGACGCCCCAGCGATTCCTGCTTCAGCTTGCTGTCAGGAAATAAAATGGCCCCGCCGATCAGGGCGGGGCCAGGTTCGGCCGATGGAACGATCGGCTTTGGGGGGACTCCTCCGGTCAGGCGACGTCGCCTGGCTCGGGCGCACGTTTGGTACCGGTAACCATGGCTCGGGCAAGGTTTTCACGATGCCGGAACGAGGCCAAGACCACGCCGCCGACATGGACGGCAATCAGCAGAAGCATCAGATTGGCGAGGGTTTCGTGTACCTCTCCCAGCGCGCTTTCGCCGCCTTCACCATGTTCCGCGCGTTCGTCGCCATCGTCGTCAGCCCAGGCGGGCGCTACGATTTGCGGAAAATCAGGCAGCATTGTCATGCGGGTTTCATCCTCCATCAGCCAGCCCGTGAAAGCGGTTCCCGACAGGGTGATCAGTAGTGCGACGATCATCGCTGCACCCGCGGGGTTGTGGCCAAGATAACGGCGCTCACGACCACTGACCATGTCGCCGAGATAACGGACTGTCGCCGACGGCCCTTTCATAAACTGGGCAAAGCGGGCGTAACGGCTGCCGGCAAACCCCCAGATCAGACGGAAAGCCACCAGCCCTGCAACTATGTATCCCGCCACTTCATGTACCGTCGATAGCTCTTCAGCACTCAGGTATGCCGCTGCGAAGGCCGCTACGAGCCCCCAATGGAACATTCGCACTAGCGGATCCCAGACACGGATTGTACTTTCGGCACCGTGTCGTCCATCCTCGCGTTCAGTCGCGTAGGTTTCAGTCATTGTGGTCCTCCTCCTCCTCTTCTTCTTCGTACTCGAATTCAATGATTTGCAGATTTGATGGATGCACCGTCACCTCGATCCGGCGGCCCTCGGCGTCGCGCCCATCAATCTCGTAGCAGCCGTCGTCGATCTTGATGCGGCGCACCGTCCAGCCGTTCTCCTCGGCCAGTAGGGTGATACTTTCGCGCGGCTCCCAATCGGCCATTGGAACAAAGCAATCATCGTCCGCCAGTGCGCAGCTGGCTGGGAAAACCGCGAGAACGCTAATAATTATCAATGTCTTCTTCATGGGCCAAACTCCTCATGGGGCGTGTCTCGATGCAATATATGCGCTACCAAGCTGACGGCAGCCTGAATAACTGTATCTGCGCACGTCAGCTTTACGTAAGTCGCAACTGCCAAAAAAATGGTCCAGGAAAAAAGGAAAGGACAGATATGCGTATCCTGCTGATCGAGGACGACACGGTGCTGGGAGCAGCAGTGCGCGACCAGATTGCCGCCGATGGCCAGTCCGTTGACTGGGTCACACGCCTCGATACCGCCGGCGATGCGGTGAGGGCAACGTCCTATGACCTAATCCTTCTCGATTTGATGCTTCCGGACGGCCGCGGCATTGGCTTCCTTAAAAGCCTGCGCGCGCGGGGGGATGTGACTCCGGTCATCATCCTCACAGCGCTCGACCAGGTGTCGGATCGAATCGACGGGCTGAACGCGGGCGCCGACGACTACCTCGTGAAGCCTTTCGACCTGGCCGAACTGTCGGCCAGGATCGGGTCGGTCGCTCGGCGTTATAGCGGCAACCCAAACCCCCTTGTCACTCTTGGATCGCTCAACATCGACTTGGCCGGGCGCAGCGTGCACCGCGACGGCAAGCCGGTTGCGTTGACCGCTCGCGAATGGGCGCTGTTCGACGCCTTCCTTGCCCGCCCTAGCCATTTGCTGTCCAAGGCCCAGCTGGAGGATAGGCTCTACGCCTTCGACGCCGAGGTGGAGAGCAATACAATCGAGGTCCATGTAAGCCGCCTGCGCAAGAAGCTTGGGAGTGCAGTCATCGAGACCGAGCGCGGCATGGGCTATCGGCTGGGTAAGCCGTGAGGCTTCCGCGCAGCCTGCAGACCCGGCTGGCCCTGTCGGTCGGTCTCGTACTGACGGCGCTGTGGCTGTTGGCTGCAACCGTCACCGCCGTAATCGTCCGGGGCGAGCTTGACGAAGTCTTTGACACTGCCCTGCGCGAAACGGCGGAGCGCATCCTTCCGTTGGCCGTGATCGACATCGTCGGGCGGGAAGATCAAGTGGTGAGTCAGCGGCTTGCCTCGATTCGGGAGCATGACGAACTTTTCACCTATCTCGTAAGGGATGCCGAAGGCCGGATTCTGCTGCAATCCCATGCAGCCGATCCCGCCGTGTTCCCGCGGTACGACGGGCCGGGGTTTCAGCAAACAGCCTCCCATCGCCTCTACGGCGATGCGGCGCTTCAGGGAACGGTCAGTATCACCGTGGCCGAGCCATTGGCCCATCGCGCATCGGTCGCCCGAGAAATCCAGATGGGTCTCGGCCTGCCGCTGCTGGTCATGCTGCCCGTAGTGCTTCTGGCCATCATCCTGGCCGTTCGCTTCAGCCTCGAGCCACTGCGCAGGTTCCGCACTAGGCTCGAGGCACGCGGCGCCCGCGACCTGTCAGCGGTTCCTGCGGATGACCTGCCGACTGAGATCGACCCCTTGGCCGGCACGCTCAACGGCCTTATGCGCCGGTTGCGCGAGGCTTTCGAGGCCGAGCGCAGCTTTGCTGCGAATGCCGCGCACGAACTTCGCACGCCGCTCGCGGGTGCTATTGCGCAGGCACAGCGGCTTCGGTCGGAAACACAGGATCCGGCCACAGAAGCACGGGCCGCCGAGATCGAGGCAACGCTGAAGCGCCTGACCCGACTCTCCGAACGCCTAATGCAGCTTGCGCGTGCGGAAGGCGGGCGCTTGCGAGTGGACCGAAGCGCTGACCTTCGCGCCGTCGCCCGTATCGTAGTGGACGATCTCGGCCGCGTGGGCGCGCCAGGTCGGATCGCGCTTTCACTGCCAGACGCGGCGGTCATGTCGGATATCGATCCCGATGCCTTTGCCATCTTGTGCCGAAATCTCGTGGAGAACGCCTTGCGCCACGGGGCGGCGGATGTTCCGATCGACGTAAACCTGACGGAAAATGGCCAACTGATCGTAGCGAATGACGGTCCCGTCCTGCCGCGCGAAACCCTTGACCGTCTGACCGCGCGCTTCGAGCGTGCGAACGCAAGCAATGACGGCAACGGACTCGGCCTCGCGATTGTTGCCGCCATAGCTGACCGGATCGAAAGCCCGTTGATCTTGGAATCGCCGCGTCGGGGGGACACATCCGGTTTCCAGGCATCAATCCAGATGCCCACAGATAATCTTGCGAGAGGCACAGCGCCAAACGCTGAACGGCTAGCTTAACATCAACTGCTTCGTGCCTGTTCCTGCGCAATAGCATAATTTCCCTTGCCGCCGAGCCAACCGAGAACAGTGATGATCCAGTTCGGATCAATGAGTGGGCGAGCCATGTCGAGGTCAAGTTACCCGACGCTTCGCGGCAATCCGTTGATCGGTAGGATGTGCTTGATCGTACAGCCGATGGCTGCTCCAAACGGAATACAGGCAGTTTTTGCAATCTTATAATGCTGAATTAATTGTGGCTAAATGCCACAACAGGGCTGCCTGTATGATGCTGGCAAGAAATAGGGGTGATTACTTCACATGGTCCGACCGCGCGCACCAGGGCACAAACGGCTAACGCAAAACCAGCGTTTTGCCATCGTGCGTAAGCGTGCTGAGGGGGTGCTAATCGAGGATCTGGCCCGCGAATTTGGCGTCACGACCCGCGAGAGACACGGGCGCTGTAGAATTCGTCGTTGAAGTGTTGACCAATAAAATCGCCGTCTGGCGGGTCTCCATATTACACCACCATAGTTCCCCTTAAATGCGTTGGATCAAGCACCTTATGAACAGCGTCCTGCTGACACTCTGATCCATCGCTGCAACCGCTTGAATTCGCCCTATATGTTTCCAATCCAATACACCGACAAGGCCGCCAGATGCTGGGCTGAAACCCAGTAAAGGCACGGCCGGTGAAGCGCCTGACAATGCATTGGTTGAGACGAAGATTGGCCCTCCAAAGCACTAAGCCATTTACATAGTGGGGCCATCGAGGCCAGCCGATGCAGGTGAATGGGAAGCATTGAAATAGGATGACTGCTTTGACGACCGGCGCATGCTCGAACCCATTGGCCCCATAACGCTAGCCGGAGCTTGTGCGGCCCCTGCGCTTCGAGGTCATGGCCGAAAAATCCATGATAGCAAAGTGATTGATGCGTTTGTGGGTTGGCAAGAACCGGCGAAAGCCATCGCCGACAAAGGGGCGATGGCGGTCATTTCTTCAAAATCCAATGCCAAAATGCGCATTCCTCATAATCGTGATCTCTACGCCATGCTCAACTTGGTCGAGTGGTTCTTTTTGCAAAATGAAAGACATGCGAAGGCTTACAAAACCTACGAAAAATCAAATGAAATGACCTCGCCATTGTCCACCTCTTCGCGATCAAGCTTTAGCTGAATAAAGTCTACACCCTAGAACGAAGCGCTATAGTCAATGCTGAGCGTTTCGACGATTTTGTCTAGGGCTTCGAGCATGTTTAGTGTCTGAGACAGCGGTCGGCAATCGGTCTGGGTTTTGCCCTCCGCGATGCAACGGGCCACTTCGGCGGCCTCATAGAACAGCCCTTCGAAATGCCGCCCGCGCGGCTCGTTGTAGTCAAGCACGATCGAGCCGTCCGCGGACAGAATCCGGAACGGTCCGGGTAGGTTGAACTCCGATCTGAATTGGACCGTGCCCAATGTGCCGACAATCGCGGCATTGGTTGGGGTGAGCCCGTAGAGCGTGGTGGCAAGAGTGGCTTGATTGCCCGACATGTTTTCCATCACCAATGAAATCTGACCGTGCACGCCGCTTTGATCCATCTGCTTGAGCCCCGCCATCCGTGTCGGCACCCCCATCAGCTTGGTGATTAGCGAAAGCGGATAGGTGCCCAGATCAAGCAATGGCCCACCTGCAAGTTTGGGTTCAAAAATACGATGGTCGCGGGCGAAATATTCGCCGTATTCGGTATGGATAGACTTGATCTCGCCAAGGCATCCGCTATCGAAAACCTGCTGCAACACGTCGAATTTTGGTAGGAAATAGGTCCAGAGAGCCTCCGCTAAAAACAGCCGCTTGGTCTGAGCCAGACCGGCCAGCTCTTTGCCCTGCGCATAAGTCATCGTCATCGGCTTTTCGACGAGCACATGTTTACCCGCTTCCAAGGCCAGTTTGACATGGGCGAAGTGCATGTTATGCGGCGTGGTCACGTAGATCACATCGACATCCGGATCGCAGACCAAAGCCTCATAGCTGGCATGGGCAATCGCAATATTCCATTCTTCGGCAAAGCTCTCGGCCTTCTCGCGGGAGCGCGATCCGACGGCGTGAAAGACTTGCAGTGTATGGGCGCGGGTCGAGGCGATGAACTGTCTGGCAATCCAACCTGACCCAAGCACGCCCCATCTTAGCGGTGGGGCGTCCATTGGATCGGGAATGCGCGAGGCGGGAAGGGTGCTTGGAAAAGGCATCAAACGGTCTCCCATGTTTTGGTGTCGAGTGAACGTTCCATAGCTTCGACAATACGCTGATTTGTTAGGCCAAAGCCAAAGTCGGGGGTGCACGGCCCGTCCGAGCAGATGCCATCAATCAAGTCGCGAATCTCAATGACCTTGACGTCAAAGTATCCAAGCCCGCCTCCGGCAAAGTCGAATGGAAAAAATGCAGAAAATTGGGGCACCTGACTGCCCGCGAGTAGGGTTTTGAAACCACGATCGCGCTTGTCGTCGTCATAGCGGGCGAGTTTGATCTCGTTGAACCGCTCGCCGTCCATGATGATTGTGCCCGTGGTCCCAGAAACCTCCCAGTAGATGCCGAAGACCTTGCCCGCGCTGATGCGGCTTGCCTCGATGGTGCCGCCCGCGCCCGAGGCAAAGCGGATCATGGTCTGGATCTGATCCTCATTTTCTACCGCGCGGCGGGGCGCATTCTCGGCGGCTTTGGCACTATAGCCCGATTGACCCTGCGGCTCGGGGCGGGTCGGGAAATAGGTCTGGGTCTGCGCAATGGTTTCGGTGATGTCGCCCATCAGATACTGGGCTACGGAAATGACATGGGAGCCGAGATCTCCCAAAGCGCCCGATCCCGCCTGTTCGCGCGCGCAACGCCAAGAAAAAGGCAGGTCGGGATCATTGAAGAACCCTTGATCAAACCATCCGCGAAAGCGCGTCGGCGTGCCGATCTCTCCGCGTTCGATGATCTGTTTGGCCAGCATCGCGGCAGGTGTCTTCACGTTGTTGAAAGCGACCATGGTCTTTACGCCAGCTTTTTGCGCGGCGGTGGTCATGGCCTCGGCCTGTGCTACGGTGACGGACAGCGGCTTTTCGCAATAGACGTGCTTGCCCGCCTCAATCGCCGCCATGGCCATGTCGAAGTGCAGGAAATTGGGCGAGGTGATGTCGACCACGTCTACTTGGGGGTCGGCAACAAGGGTGCGCCAGTCCCCCGTTGCTTTTTCGAAACCGAAGCGCGCGGCGGCCTTGTCGGCAAGCGCATGTGTCGCATCCGCCAGCATATAGAGGCGCGGCTTGGCGGGCAGATCTGGATAGAGCATTTCGGCGCGGCGGAAGGCGTCGGCGTGGGCTTGGCCCATAAAGCCCGATCCGATCAGGCCGATGTTGAGGGTCTTTGTCATGTGTGTCTCACGAATCTTGGAATGCGGAAAGGATGGCGTTTCGGCCGCGCGTGACGGCGGCGAGTGGCGGGGCCTTTTCGGGGTCCTGTTCGGCCTCAATCACCAGCCAGCCCCTATAGCCGCTTTCGCGGACGAAGCGGGTGAGCGGGGCAAAGTCTAGGCAACCATCCCCCGGAACAGTGAACATGCCTGCGCGCACCCCGCCGTTGAAACTCAGATCGCCCGCACGGACCGCGGCCATTACGTCGCGTCGCACGTCCTTTAGGTGGATATGGGTTATGCGATCCGCGAAGCCGTCGATCAAATCGGTGTACTCGAACCCAGCTGCTGCGGCATGGCCTGTGTCGAGCAATAGACCGACCTGTGTCCCGCACGCGGACATAAGCGCCTGAATTTCCGGCAGGGTTTCGGCGACCATCATCAGGTGGTGATGATAGGCCAGTTTAAGCCCGTACGTGTCACGTAGATGGATCGCAAACGCGGTCAGGCGCAGAGCATATGCGGCAATCGCGGCGCGCGGCATTAGCGTGCGGGTGGACATACCCACATCGAGCGGGGCGTCCCCCGTCATCATCGCCACCTCGCCATAGACCAGCACAGAGCAGCCCATGTCCCGCAAAAGGCTGGCATGTGCGTGCACGGCATGGATTTCCGCGTCGAGCGAGCGCTCAGCCAACTCCCCCGAATACCAACCCGAAACAAGCGAGAGATCATGCGCAGCGAGCCGTGGGCGAAGGTTTTTTGCATCGCGCGGGAATTTGCGACCCAGTTCGACGCCCGCGTAGCCCGCCTGCGCGGCCTCCGTCAAGCAGGTTTCGACGGGGATATCAGCGCCGAGATCATGCAGAACATCATTGCTCCACGACAGTGGGCTAACGCCGAGATGGACGCCTTGGGGTAGGGCGGTCATGCGGCACCTCCCTGCGGTGTCCAATCCGCGGCGAAGGCAACGGGCACTCCCGTTTGGTAGGATTGGAGTGCGGCCTCCACGAGGCGTTGTGCCTCATAGCCATCACGAATACCCGCTAAAGGTGCCTTGCCGTTTTCCAACAGGTCTACGAAAGCTTCCATTTCGGCGGCATAGGCCTGCCGGAAGCGTTCGATAAAGTAGTTTTCGGGTGCGGCCATGCGTTTGCCGTCCGCAGACGAGACAGTCATATGGGTCTGGGTCTGGTTTTCAACGTTCAACACCTCGCGCGCGCAGAGTGCTTCCAGACGTTGGTCGTAGCCCATCGGGCCACGGCGGCATGCGGTGATATTGGCCATGCGGCCCGACACCGTGGTGAGGGTAACCATGAGCGTATCCACATCCCCTGCGACACCAATTTCATCGCTGATCAGGCATGCGCCGACCGCGTAGACGGTGGCAATTTCTTCGGCCAGCAGGAAGCGGGCCATGTCTGCATCGTGGATTGTGCTGTCGCGGAACATACCGCCCGAGGTTTCCACATACGAGCGCGGGGGCGGGGACGGGTCACGCGAGAACATTGTGAGCTGTTCCAGCGAGCCCGACATTCCAGAAGCAATACGAGCGTGCACTGCGCGAAAACTGGCGTCATAGCGGCGCTGGAACCCCATCATACAAGGAATTCCTGAGGCCTCCACGGCCTCCACAACTTGCTGGGTTAGCGCAAAGTCGAGGCTGATCGGTTTCTCGCAGAACACCGCTTTGCCTGCCTTGGCGGCGCGCATCAGTAGATCAGCGTGACTATTGGTTGAGCTGGCGATCAAGATGCCGTCGATGGACGGGTCGTCAAAAACGGTGTCCGTATTAGTGATATGTGCTCCTGTATGCGCGGCCAATGCCGTGCGGGCAGGGGTGTCAACCGGATCTACGAGATAGATAAGCGCAACGCCCGGTTGCGCGGCGGCATTGGTTGCGTGAACCTGCCCTATACGCCCCGCGCCGAAACAAGCCAGTTTTTTCATGATAGTCCTCCATTCGCCCTGTCGGCGATGATGTAAGTTTACAAAATCGGGGGCGGTCGTGCTAAGGATGTTTTGATGAAATATCTTCAAGCGGAGGCGAAATGGTATCCAAGGTGACAGCAGCAGACGTGGCGCGGGAGGCGGGGGTGTCGCCCGCCACGGTGGACCGTGTGCTCAACAATCGAGGCGGCGTTGTCACGGATAAGGAACGGCGCGTTATTGCGGCAGCAAAGCGGTTGAAGCTGGACCGGGCGTTGGATTTGAGGGCAGCGCGGACTTTGCGGGTGGCCGCGATTTTACAGTCCGACGAGAACCCGTTTCACGCTTCACTCGCCCGCGCCTTTTCGGATCAGAACCGTGGGGTAAATCCGTTCAACATCCAAACGCGGGTCTTCATTGCGGATCCTTCGGATCCGTTGAAGGTCTATCAAACGATACAACGTGCGATTGCGGCTCATGATGCGATTATCACCTGTTTGCCCGACGAAGATCCCATTGCCGTTGAACTCGACCGATTTGCGGAAGGAGGAAAGCCTGTCATTGCCTTGGCCACGGACATCCGCGCCGAGCGTGCGATATATGTCGGGCCGGACGACTATACGGGCGGGCGCATCGCAGGCGATCTTATGGGGCGGTTTGTCGGGCCTCGGGGTGGAGACCTGATGCTGATTGGTGGCCTTTGGTCGATGATCGGACAGGCCGAGCGTCGACGTGGGTTCGAGGATGTACTGGCGCAGCGCTACCCAGCGTGTCGGCTCGTTCAAGCTGTAGAGAGCTATGAGAGGGGCGAAAGGGCAGGCGAGCTTGCGATGCAAGCGCTTGCGTCGCAAAAAGGGATCGTTGGCATCTACAACGCCTCGGCAGGAGGCGTCAAAGTTGCCGAAGCCATCAAGCGTGCAGAGCGCAGTGATCTCGTTTTTATTACCCATGAGTTGACCGAACACAGGCGGGCATTGTTGAAGGCGGGCCAGATCGATGCGGTGCTTGATCAAGAACCCGTTCTGGAGGTTGAAACGGCACTCTGTGTGATCGCGCATCACTACGGACGGCGCGACGGCATCGTGGATTACAGGACGCCGATCCGCGTGCATTTGCGCGAAACGTAAGGAAGGGTCTTGCTACTCTGCGATGTACTTTGCATCCTATGATGTAAATACACCATAGGAGCTCGTTATGGCCAATCGCCCGACAATCAAGGACATCGCCCGAGAGGCAGGGGTCGGTCCTGCAACTGTGGACCGCGTGCTCAACGGGCGCGGCACGGTCCGCGAAGAAACGGTGCGCAAAGTGGCCATGGCGGCGCATAAGGTTGGATATCACGCTTCTGCCCTTTTTGACCGAAGGCTAGACTCTTCGGTTCCACAGATGACTTTTGGAATTGTGCTTCACAAAGGGAAGCAGGAATTCTATCAGAATTTCGCCGCCGAAATTGAGCAGGCCGTTTCTGAGCGCAGTGATATTCGCGGGCGGGCTGTAATTCGGTTTTCAAGTGCGCAAACGCCTGAGGCCTTCCTAGATGAAATCCATGCGATCGCACCCAAGGTGGATGCTTTGGCCAGTTCGGCCGTCAATCATCAGAACATTACGCAAGAGGTTCAACGGCTCAAAGAGAGAGGAATCCCCACCTTCGCCTTGCTCAACGACTTTGCCCAAGGCGTTCGTGAAAACTATCTTGGCCTTAACAACATGCAGGTTGGGCGTTTAGCGGGGTGGATGGCCTCGACTGCCGCGCGCGCAAACGGTAAGTTCGGTGTTTTTGTCGGAGGCAATCGCTGGCACGGTCACGAGCTACGCGAGACGGGATTTCGCAGCTTCGTGCGGGACAGTGCTCCGAACTTCACGGTGCTCGATTCATTGGTGAATCTCGAGACGCGGCAGTTGACTTATGAAGCGACTTTGGAACTGCTGGTCCGTCACCCTGATCTGCGTGGGCTCTATGTGGCGGGAGGTGGCATGGAAGGCGCGATTGCTGCGCTTCGTGAAACAGTTCGGCCTCACGACGTGGCTCTGGTGGTCAATGAGTTAACAGAAGACAGCCGTGCAGCACTTGCCGACGGCTATGTGACCATGGTGATCTCAACGCCGTTGCGGCAACTGTGTGTTGAGCTGGTGGAAATGATGGTGAACGCAGTAAAAAATGGCGGTGCGGCTGTGCCAGGACAAGCATTTTTACAGCCGCAGCTCTATCTGCCTGAGTCCATTTAGTGATGTTTTTACATCAAAATTAGCCCCATAGTCACATCATGAATGATGTGATATTGAGCGCCCTCCGTTGACCCGAAGCGCGAAATGGGATCAACCTTCTGCCAGCCGAGACATGAAGACATGAGTTCGGCTGGGAGGATCATTTCATCCGAGCTTATAAATTTGCGGCGACGGTTCATCCCGTTTTTCGCAATTTGATCTCTTCGCCCAATGGGCGAGGGCTGGGTGAGGTTTGCCTTCCTACCAAAAAAAACTGCTTCGCGTCGAGGAGGTCGCGCAGCGGAAAGTGACGCTAACACGGGTCACTCCGGCCTAACAATTCAAACGCCGACGCGCCGGACGTCGGACTTGGGAGGAAACTCAATGAAAAAGACTATTATCGCGGCAGGTGTCGCTACCATGCTTGCCTCAAGCGCGTCCGCCGCGTCTATCGGTGTCTCCATGGCGCTGTTCGACGACAACTTCTTGACTGTTCTGCGCAACGGTATGATCGAGATGGCCGACGGTATGGACGGTGTAGACATTCAGGTCGAAGACGCTCAGAACGACGTGGCCAAACAGCTCGACCAAATCAACAACTTTGTTGCATCCGGTGTTGACGCGATCATCGTAAACCCTGTCGACACCTCCGCCACGCAGGCCATGACCGCCGCTGCTGAAGCCGCTGGCGTGCCGCTCGTCTACGTCAACCGTCAACCGATCAACGTCGATATGCTGCCCGACAACCAAGCTTTCGTTGCGTCCAACGAAATCGAATCCGGTACGTTGGAAACCTTCGAAATCTGCAAGAACCTGCGTGCTGCTGGCAAAGGCGGCGGTGCTCGTGCCTACGTGATGATGGGTGAGCTGTCCAACCAAGCGGCCGTTCAGCGCACCAAAGACATCGAAGACGTTCTTTCCATGGATATGTGCTCCTTCATCGAAGTCGTCGATCAGCAGACCGCAAACTGGTCCCGTGATGAAGCTCAGGATCTCATGACCAACTGGTTGTCCTCTGGTGAACCCTTCGACGCGCTGATCGCCAACAACGACGAAATGGCTATCGGCGCCATTCAGGCAATGAAAGCAGCGGGCATCGATATGGATTCCGTCGAGGTGGGCGGAGTTGACGCGACCGCAGACGCTCTCGCCGCAATGGCCGCAGGTGATCTCGACGTCACTGTGTTCCAGAACGCAGCAGGTCAGGGCGCAGGCGCTCTGGATGCCGCACTGAAACTGGCTGCTGGCGAAGATGTTGACCAGAAAGTCTACGTGCCGTTCGAGCTAGTGACACCCGCCAACCTCGGTGACTACACGAAGTAATCAGACACCCGTCTGGACGTGAAAACAGTGAAGCGGAGCGCAAGTGCCGCTTCACCTTACGCGCCTGTAACGGCGTGCCGAAATCTGGGAGCAAGATATGTCGAAAACATTGCACGGCGTAGGGGGATTGACCTTCGACGATAAGAAAAAAGCGCGCGCGCCTGAATGGAACGTGTTCTTTGCGCTGGTTCTGATCGTGGTTATTTTCGAGGGACTTGGGGCCTTGTTGATGGGTCAAAGCCTACTCTTCGATAGTGCTGACCGCTTTGACAGCATCTTCAACGAAGCGCGTTTGAAGATCATCATTCTTCAGGTATCTATCATTGGCATTATTGCACTTGGCTCAACCCAAGTCATCATTCTGGGTGGTATCGACCTGTCGCCTGGTTCGATTGTCGGCGCAACGGCCATGGTGGCAATGTCATTTGCACAGGTGGCCGAATTCAATGGCATGGAAAATCCCAGCTTGGTGTTCGGCGGTGTTTCCGACTTACCCGTCATTGTTCCAATCGCGGTTGGCATAGTGTGTGGTGTGATCGCCGGCGGTATCAACGGGGTGCTGATCGCCTACACGAAAATTCCGCCCTTTATCGCGACTTTGGGGATGATGGTGTTCGCGCGCGGCGCCGCCAAGTGGTGGTCCAAAGGCCAACCTATTTCTTTCCCGACCGACAGCTACGCTGCGCTCGGGTCGGGCATGACGCCGGTTTTCATATTCATCGCTCTGGCTGTCTTGTTCCACCTGGTTTTGAAGTACACGGTTTACGGCAAACACACATATGCCATTGGGTCCAATGAGCAGGCTAGCCGCATGTCCGGGATCAAAGTCGAACACCATAAAGTTCTCGTCTACACCATCGCGGGAGTCCTTGCCGCTCTAGCCGCGGTCGTGCTCTCGTCGAAAAACCTCACTGCGCAGGCCGGCATGGGTACCATGTACGAGCTCGATGCAATCGCTATGACCGTCATCGGTGGCGTGTCGCTCTCGGGTGGTCGTGGCTCTATCCTCGGCACGGTGCTTGGCGCTCTGATCTTTGGTGTCATCATCTCCGGTTTCACGTTCCTGCGCCTCGATGCCTATTATCAAGAAATGGTCAAAGGTGTGATCATCGTCGGTGCGGTTGTCCTCGATCAATATCGCCAAAAGCGCAATGCAGCACGGATGTAAGGAGAAAGAAATGTTGGATTACAGCAAGTCCGAAATCGTGCTGGAGACGCGCGATTTGACAAAACATTACGGCGGGGTTCATGCCCTCGAGGGAGCCAACTTTAAGATTCATCAAGGTGAGCATGTCGCCATAATGGGCGATAACGGGGCGGGTAAATCCACCTTCGTACGTCAAATCACCGCCGTCGAGCAGCGGACCCGGGGCGACATCATCCTCCACGGCGAACCGACGCATTTTGACGGACCGATCAAGGCACGAGAAGCGGGTATCGAGACAGTGTTCCAGAATCTCGCATTGGCGGATGACCTCGACGTTCCATCGAACCTGTTTTTGGGCCGTGAAAAGGTGAAATTCAAGCTTGGGCCGTTTTCGATCCTCGATAACAAAGCGATGCGCGAAGCGACGTTAGCTGGTCTGGTGAAGACAGGGGTGAAAATTCCCAACATTCTTAACTCGATCCAGAACATGTCGGGGGGGCAGCGCCAATGTGTGGCGATTGCCCGTACGGCTGCCTTCCATTCTAAGCTCACGATCATGGACGAGCCAACGGCCGCGCTCGGTGTGCAGGAAACTGCGCAGGTGGAGAACATCATTCGCACGCTCAAAGAGCAAAACGAGCCTGTGATCCTGATCAGCCACAATATGCGTCAGGTGTTTGACTTGATGGATCGGATCGTCGTGTTTCGTCGTGGCCGCATCTGCGCCAACATCAAGGTGGACGATGCGCTCAAGCCCGAAGACGTCGTAGCTTACATCACGGGTGCCAAAACTGGCGCAGAATTTCCCGAAGCCGAGTAGTTTCGATAGTCCCTTTGCCCCGTCCGCCGCCCTGCGGGTGGGGCGCCCACTCCCTTTAGCCTTACACGGAGCCACGCTATGAAGCATACACTTGACCCGCATATGATCCGTCATCTGTCTTTGGAGGATACTGTCCGCAAAGTCGCAGAGCTTGGTTACGACTACGTGGAAATGTCTCCGCGTCCAGATTTCTTTTCGTGGTGGACACGCCCCAAACTGTACCCGGAAAAAATCCAGTCTTTCAAAAAGGCGTTGCAGGAGAACAACGTGGGTCTTGCAACCATTCAGCCGATGTATCGCTGGGCCAGCCCGTACCAAGACGAGTGGGACATGGCGATCGAGAATTGGAAGCGCGCAATCGAGTTGGCTGTCGAATTAGAGTGCCCGATGTTTGTGTCCGAGTTCGGACGCGGGGGCTCGCCGAACCGTTCGCTCAACGACACGTCGGGTCTTCACCGCCCGGAAGTGTGCGAGGGGCAGTTCTTTCGTGCGATGGATATTTTGGTCCCTCTGCTTGAAAAAGAGGGGATCAAGCTGTCGCTTGAGGCGCACCCAGAGGACTGGGTCGAAGAAATTCATCCCGCCATCGACATCATCAAAACCATCAATTCGCCGATGGTTCGCGCGTCATTCATTGCGCCGCACACCTTCTTCTATGGCCCCAATATGGAAGCAAATTTGCGCGCAACCGCCGGTCTGTTGGAACATGTTCGTTTGGCCGACACCTATGATCACAACAAGTCATCTGAATTGCGCTACATCGTAAATCCACCAGAATCCAAAGTGCGCGTTCACCAGCATCTCGACTTTGGCCAAGGTGAAATAGACTGGGATCTGTTTTTCGCAATATTGGCCGAGATGAAATTCGACGGCGTGCTGTCAAACTGCGTGTTTGCCTGGGAAGACCGCGCCGAAGACAGTGCGCGGTTCATGCTCGCACAAACCAAACAGTATCTCGCAAAGCATTATAAATAAGGACGACAGATATGACGCTTAAAATCGGTGTTATTGGCACAGGCATGATCGGTCGCGATCATACCCGCCGCATCCAAAACGTACTCGCAGGCGCGCAAGTTGTCGCTTTGTCAGACTATTCCTCCGAGGCCGCAAAAGCTGTCCAGGCTGATCTGGCCCCCGATGCTACTGTCTATGCGACGGGTCAAGAGCTGATCGCCGCCAACACGGTCGATGCCGTTCTTGTTTGCTCGACGGGCTCTACCCACGAGGACTACGTTCTGGCCGCAATCGAGGCAGGCAAACCCGTCTTTTGTGAAAAGCCTTTGGCGACGACGGCTGAGGGAGCCAAGCGCATTGTCGATGCGGAAGTCGCGGCAGGCAAACGTCTCGTTCAGGTCGGGTTCATGCGTCGCTACGACAGCGGATATGTTGCGCTCAAAGATGCGGTCGTGAACAATACCGGCGCACCGATCATGGTTCACGCCGCGCATCGCAACCCAGCGGTGCCCGAACAATATGTGACGCCTATGGCGATCCACGATACTTTTGTGCACGAAATCGACGTGTTCCGCTGGCTGCTCGATGATGACTATGTCTCTGCTCGTGTGACGTTCCCGCGCTCCTGTGCCGCGAGCCATGCCAAGCTGCGCGATCCGCAGATTGTTACCCTGACCACCGCCAAAGGTGTGGTGATCAACACGGAAATCTATGTGAACTGCAAATACGGCTACGACATCCAATGTCAGGTTGTCGGGGAAGATGGTGTTGCCTACTTGCCCGAGCCGCAGGCCATTAAAATGCGTCTTGGTGCCAAATTTCAAAATGAAATCCTGACAGATTGGAAGGACCGTTTCGTCGCCTCCTATGATGTTGAACTTCAGGACTTCATCAAAGCCGCGGCCGAGGGCACAGCGACTGGCCCTTCCTCTTGGGATGGCTACATGGCTGCCGTGACCTGTGACGCTTGCGTCGAGGCGCAAGAGGCCGAAGGCTCCGCGATCATCATCTCCAATCCTGAGCGCCCCGCGCTTTACAACTGAGGTTTGCCATGCATTTTGCAATGAACCATATCGCAGCGCCCAAGCTGTCACTCGAAGCCTTCTTCGAGATGTCCAAACGTCTCGGGATCACCGAGGTGGAGATCCGCAACGACATCCCCGATGTCGTCGGCACAATACCCCCCGAAGAGGTTAAGGCACTGGCCGAGAAACACGGGATGACCATCCTGTCGATCAACGCACTTTACCCGTTTAACGTTTGGTCGGACGATCTGCCCGAACGTGCTGTGGCTATGGCTGATTATGCCAAGGTCTGCGGCGCACGTGCATTGGTCATGTGCCCGCTCAATGACGGCAATGTCGTTTCCTTCGACGATCTGGTCGCAGCGCTAAAGGCGATGAAGCCGATCCTTGTTGAACGCGGCTTAATGGGGCTGGTCGAACCTCTAGGCTTCCCGATCTCTTCCATGCGCAAGAAAGCTACCGCAATCGACGCGATCAAGGCTGCGGGTGGGGAGGGGATTTACAAATTGATGCACGACACGTTCCACCACCATCTTGCGGGAGAGACCGAGTTCTTTCCTGAATGGACGGGCCTCGTCCACATCTCGGGTGTCACTGATCCCTCAGTGTCTGTCGACGATATGCTCGATGCGCACCGCGTTTTGGTGGATGAAGACGACCGTTTGGAAAATATTTTTCAGATCAAATCATTGCTCGATTTGGGCTACACCGGTCCTTTCAGCTTCGAGCCCTTTGCCGAAGAGGTGCACGCGCTGGCTGATGCCGAGGCGGCTTTAGCAACCTCGATTACGCACGTAAAGTCCGCCCTTTGAACCACTACTCCTGAGGGCTGGGCGACCGCTCGGCCCTTGGAATGACACACGCAACTGAACTGACAGGCACTTCTCCATGAGCACAGACATTGACGTAATCACGATAGGGCGCGCGGGCGTTGATTTGTATGGCACGCAGGTTGGCGGGCGGTTGGAGGACATGGGGTCGTTCGACAAATACATTGGCGGCAGTCCGACGAACATCGCGTGCGGGACGTCTCGTTTAGGGCTTAAAACCGCGTTGATCAGCCGTGTGGGCGATGAGCATATGGGGCGGTTTATCCGCGAGCAACTGGCGCGCGAGGGCGTGTGCACGGACGGCGTTGTGACTGATCCCGACCGCCTGACGGCGCTTGTGATTTTGGGTATTCGCGACGAGGACCAGTTTCCGCTGATCTTCTACCGCGAGGACTGCGCGGATATGGCGCTGTGCGAGGACGATATCGACCCTGCGTTCATCAAACGCGCGCGGGCTGTTGTTGTCACCGGCACGCACCTGTCCAATCCCAAAACCGCAGCGGCGGTGATCAAGGCGCTCAAGATTGCCCGCGAACACGGCATCCGCACCGCGCTTGATATCGATTACCGTCCCAACCTGTGGGGCGTGGCGGGGCATGGTGACGGCGAAAGCCGCTTTGTCGAAAGTCAGGCTGTTACGGATAAGCTTTTGTCCACGCTGCACTATTTTGATCTCATTGTGGGCACCGAGGAAGAGTTCCATATCGCGGGTGGGTCCACCGATACGCTTGCTGCCCTGCGCACGGTGCGCGAGCAATCGAGTGCGACACTGGTGTGCAAACGCGGCGCGCTTGGCGCGTCAGCCTTTGAGGGCGCGATCCCTGATAGCCTTGATGGTGGCCAAACGGGGCAGGGCTTTCCGATCGAAGTGTTCAACGTGCTTGGCGCGGGGGATGGATTTTTCTCCGGTCTGCTCAAAGGGTGGATGGAGGCGCAGACACTGGATGCGGTGAGTTGGCCCACGGCGCTCAAATACGCCAATGCTTGCGGCGCCTTCGCGGTGTCGCGCCACGGCTGCACGCCCGCCTATCCGAGTGTTGAGGAGCTTGAGTTTTTCCTCGGGCGCGGCGTGGTGCAAAGGGATTTGCGCAACGATCCGGCGCTTGAGCAAATCCACTGGTCCACCACGCGCCACACACGCAATGCGGGCGACTGGTCCACCATGCGGGTGTTTGCCTTTGACCACCGTGTGCAGCTCGAACAGACGAATGGCTACACGATTGAGCGCGGCGGTGCGTTCAAGGAATTGTGCCTCAAAGCGGCGCAACGGGTGCAAAACGGCCAAACCGGCTACGGTATCTTGTGCGACAACCGCATTGGCAAGGCGGCACTTCATGCGGCGTCAGGGTCTGGGCTTTGGATCGGACGTCCGACCGAATGGCCCGCCTCGCGGCCTTTGACGTTGGAGCCTGAACTGGGCTCAGATTTTGGCGGGCTGAGCCAATGGGCGCGTGAGAATGTCGTTAAATGCCTGTGTTTTTGTCACCCCGACGATGACGCTGCGACCCGCGCCGATCAGGAGGCCACGGTCAAGCGCCTGTTCGAGGCTGCGCGGCGCAACAACCTTGAATTCTTACTTGAACTCATTCCATCAAAAGTGGGGGTCATTGCTCCCGATACGACCGCCACTTTGATCCGGCAATTCTACGAGATCGGGGTTTACCCCGACTGGTGGAAGCTGGAACCGATGGCGGATGCGGAGGGCTGGGCCGCCGCCGTATCTGCCATCGAAGATTTTGACCGACACACGCGCGGCATCGTGGTGCTCGGGCTTGATGCGCCCGAGGCAGAGCTGTCCGCGAGTTTCGAAGTGGCCGCGGGCTTCGCACTCGTCAAAGGTTTTGCGGTTGGCCGGACGATTTTTGGCGATGCCGCCCGCGCATGGATGACGGGCGAGATGAGCGATGCGGCGGCGGTTGATGACATGGCCGCGCGCTACACCCGCCTGTGTCAGGTCTGGGATAATGCCCGTGCCAAAGCGATGGAGACCGTGCAATGAGCAACACCATCCGACTGACCGCCGCACAGGCGATGATCAAATGGCTCTCGGTGCAAATGACGCCCACCGCCTCAAGTAGCGAAGCGATAGGCGTACAAAAAGCCGCCTCAAGTAGCGAAGCGGTAGGCAATCAAAAGCTCGAGCGCTACATCGATGGCATGTGGGCCATTTTTGGCCACGGCAATGTGGCGGGCATCGGCGAGGCGCTTCATGCCGCCCGCGATGTCTTTCCCACATGGCGCGGCCAGAACGAACAAACCATGGCGCATGCGGCGATTGCCTATGCCAAGGGTAAAAAGCGCACCCGTGCGATGGCTGTAACCACCTCCATCGGGCCGGGGTCCACCAACGTTGTGACCGCCGCCGCACTGGCGCATGTCAACCGTTTGCCTCTGCTGATTGTGGCGGGAGATGTGTTTGCAAACCGCCGCCCCGATCCGGTGCTGCAACAGGTTGAGGATTTTGATGACGGCACCGTGTCGGCCAACGACTGCTTCAAGCCGGTGTCGCGCTATTTTGACCGTATCACGCGGCCTGAGCATCTCCTGACCGCGCTGCCACGGGCGCTGCGCACGATGACCGATCCGGCCAATTGCGGCCCTGCGGTTTTGGCGTTTTGCCAAGATGTGCAGGCCGAAGCTTACGATTACCCCAAGG
>NZ_CBFHKW010000033.1:0-27856 GCF_965656515.1 Celeribacter marinus | reverse complement strand
GCCATCGGGGCGGCTGGCACCGCACTTCTGGCGCTTTATTCGGGCGGATTGACATGGCGAAAATCCGTTGAGGCCACGCTTGAGACCGCCGGATCAACGGGGATGATTTTCCTGATCCTGATCGGCGCCAAGGTGTTCAACAACTTCCTCGCGCTGTCTGGCGTGCCACAATCGGCGGCGGCATGGGCGGGCGGTCTGGACATCTCGCCGTGGTTGATCCTCGCCACCGTATTGTTGCTCTATCTGGCGTTCGGTTGCATCATGGACAGCCTGTCGATGATCTTTCTCACCGTACCAATCATCTTTCCCATCATGGCCGCGCTCGATTTCGGCATCGCACCCGCCGAATTTGGATTGTGGTTCGGCATTCTGGTCCTGATCGTCGTCGAGGTCGGACTAATCACGCCACCTGTCGGGATGAACCTGTTTATTATCAACGCGATGGCAAAGGACATTCCCATTTCCGAGACCTTCAAAGGCACCCTTCCCTTTGTGGTCACCGATCTGGTGCGCGTGGTTCTATTGGTCGCGTTTCCTGCCCTGACGCTCGGCCTTGTGCGGTGGGTGTACTGACGACACAAAAACGCCCTCCGCATCGGGAGGGCGTTTCCTTTTTTATGTGATTACGCCGCAACCGGACCGGATGGCGCGGGTTTGGTCACATCTCCCAAAGCCTTCATCGCGGCGTACTGACTAAGGAACACTTGCCCCGTCAGATCGTGTAACAGGTGCGATTTTTGCAACCGGTCCATCACCGGACCTTTGACCTCGGACAAGTGCAATTTGATCCCGCCATCATCCAACCGCTTGTTGATTTCCTCAAGGCTCTCAAGGGCAGAGCTGTCAATCTCGTTGACCGCAGGGCACATCAAAACCACGTGTTTGATGTCGCAATCATCCGCGATGCGGTCGAGGATATAGTCCTCCAAAAACCGCGCATTGGCGAAATACAGGCTTTCGTCCACACGGATCGTCACCAGTTCGGGCGTGGTCAAAACCTCATGACGTTTGATATTGCGGAAATGCTCGGTGCCCGGCACCAAACCGACCTCGGCCACATGCGGACGCGATGTTTTATAAAGGTGCAGACCGATGGATAGCATCACCCCCGCAGACACACCCGTTTCAACGCCAAAGCCCAAGGTGAGCAAGATCGTGGCAAGCACGGCCGCAAAATCACCCTTTGAATAGCCCCATGTGGTTTTGAGGATCGAGAAATCCACAAGCGACAACACGGCTACGATAATGGTCGCGGCCAACGTTGCAACAGGGAGAAAGTAGAGCAAAGGCGTCAAGAACAGCGCGGCAAAGGCGATACCAATGGCGGTAAACGCCCCCGCAGCGGGTGTTTCAGCGCCCGCATCGAAATTGACCACCGAGCGCGCAAAGCCACCGGTGACCGGATAGCCGCCCGATATTGCAGCCGCCACGTTGGACGCGCCGAGGCCAATCAACTCTTGGTCAGGCACGATGCGTTGGCGTTTTTTAGCGGCAAGCGTTTGTGCCACGGACACGGATTCAACAAAGCCGATGATAGAGATCAACACCGCCGCGCCAAACAATTGGCCCCACACCTCGCCAGAGAACGCGGGTAGTGTCAGCGGTGGCAATCCGCGCGGCACATCGCCCACGATTTTAACGCCGTGGTTTTGCAACTGAAACACCGCAGAGATCAGCGTGGTGACAACAACCGCAGCCACGGGGCCGGCCTTGGCTAGGATATCGGCCATGCGCGGGGTAAGGCCTTTGGCAATGAGGAACGGCTTCAACCCCTTGCGCACCCAGAACAAAAACGCCGTGGCTGAGGCGCCGATGACGAGCGTAATGACGTTCACGTCACCTATGTTCTCGATGATACCGCCGATCCGTTCGGGCAAGGTATGCCCCCCCGCAGAAATCCCGAGAATGTGCTTGAGCTGCGAGGCCGCAATCAAAATGCCCGACGCGGTAATGAATCCCGCGATGACAGGGTGAGACAGGAAGTTGGCAAAAAATCCTAGCCGAAACAGACCCATAGCGAGCAAGATCAAACCAGACAAAAACGCCAATGTGATCGCGGCGGCGGCGTATTCCGCCGTGCCTTGCAACGCCATGTTGCCCACAACGGACGCGGTCATCAGCGAGACGACCGCCACGGGACCAACGGCCAACGCGCGCGATGTCCCGAAAATAGCATAAGCCACAAGCGGTAAAATCGACGCATAAAGACCCATCTGGGCGGGCAGCCCCGCGAGCAGCGCATAGGCGAGCGATTGCGGGATCAACATGATCGTCACAATGAGGGCGGCCACACCGTCATTGGTGAACGTATCCTTGTTGTATTTGGAGCCCCAATCGAGAATGGGAAAATATCGGCGCAGACTACGGGGATTAAAAGACACGGCGGGCGGTCCCTTTCGGATTGGAGCAAACAGCGGGCCATGACACTGACGGCCCGCTGCATATACGTGATCGCTTTTACTTGGCGATTATTTTTTCGGGCTTAATCATCCACTCTTTGCCGCGCAGCATGGCTTTCCAATACACAGGCGGCAGGATTTGCTCTTTCAAAATCCACGCACGCCGTGTCGCTTTGGTGCCATCCAAGGCCCATTTAGGGAAGGACGGCAACAACACACCACCATAGCCGAATTCGGCCAAAACGATCTTGCCCTTTTCGACCGTCAGCGGGCACGAGCCGTAGCCATTGTAGCCTGCTTGTGGACCTTTGCCATCGATGTCGGCGGCGATGTTCGCGGCCACAACCGGCGCTTGCATCCGGGCCGCAGCAGCGGTTTTGGCGTTGGGCGCGTTCATCACATCGCCAAGCGACCAGATGTTCTCAAAGGTTTTGTGGCGCAAAGTGACCTGATCCACATCGACCCATCCAGCCGCATCGACCAAGGGCGACACTTTGATGAAATCGGGCGCGCATTGCGGCGGACAGACATGCAACATGTCAAACTCGACCGTCACCGTTTCAGGCTCCGCATCGGGTTTGGCGACTTTGAACGTGGCCGTTTTGTTGGGTCCGTCAACGGCAATCAGATTGTGAAAGAAATTCAGCTTGGCGTCATAGCGTTTGACGTATTCCTCAAGGGCGGGGACGTAATCCTTAACCCCGAACAACACACCGCCCGCATTCATGAACTGGATATCCATGTTGCCAAGCTTACCTTGCTTCTCCCATTCGGACGCGGACAGATACATGGCCTTTTGGGGCGCACCTGCGCATTTTATCGGCATGGGGGGCTGGGTAAAGATGGCGCGACCACCCTTTTGCTCTTGGACGAGCTTCCATGTGTAAGGCGCTAAATCATAACGGTAATTCGAGGTGACACCATTTTTACCAAGCGTCTCCTCCAAACCGTCAACGGCCGCCCAATCCAGTTTAAGACCCGGACAGACAATCAGACGTTTGTATTTGACCACGCGGCACCCGTCGAGGATCACGGCGTTGTTGGCTGGCTCAAACGCCGCCACAGCCGATTTGACCCAATGCACGCCGCGCGGAATGAGCGACCCCATAGTTTTCGCGGTTGTTTGTGCATCGAACACACCCGCCCCCACCATCGTCCAACCGGGTTGGTAATAGTGGATATCTGCGGGATCGATGATGGCGATATCCAGATCGGATTTACGTGATTTGAGCGATGAGGCCACGGCGACCCCTGCGGCGCCCGCGCCCACGATCACAACATCATAACTTGCGTCCTCGACACTATCGGTTGGCGTCACACCGCCATTGGCAATGCGGCGCGCCACACCCGTCATGTCGTATCCTGCCGCTTTGGTTGCGGCCAGAATATCGACGACCGACTTTTCCTTGGCCATCGCCAACGCCCAAAGCGTGGTCGTGCGCGTACCCGTGCGGCAATAGCCGAACACGGGACCAGGCAATTCGGTGAGCGCCTCGCGAAACAGTGCTGCGGTCTCTTCGGTCACAATACCGGGGGTGACGGGCAGATAAACAAACTGCAAGCCCGCTTTTGTCGCGGCCGCCTCGATCTCATCGTGTGTGGGCTGATCGGCGGCTTCGCCATCGGGTCGGTTACAGATAACCGAGCGAAACCCGCGCTTTGCCAGTTTGGCCAAGTCGTCAATCTGGATTTGTCCCGACACAGATAGACCGTCGGTGATTTTCTTGAGCTCCATGCGTGCGTCTCCTCGCAGCTAGCGACCGCCGATCCCCTCCAACTGGGATCATAAGCCAAAACGTTGTGCCCCAAACTTCGAGGCGGTAGCGTCAGTGGCGGCGGGGAGACGCGCAGTGCGCGCGGTCCCTAACGTCCCGACAAATATCCGGCGATCGCGCTTAGGTCATACCCTGCGCTGGCCGCCTCACTCATAATCTCGTCTGCGGGCCGTATGCCCGCTTGTGACAATGCCCATGCCGTGGTCGAGCGCGTGCCAGAGCGACAGTAAGCGTACACAGGCCCGTCCAGTTCAGCAAAGGCCCGTTGCGTCTCATCAATCAGATCACCGGTGAATTGACCCGGATAGATCGGCAGATAAAGGAAATTCAAACCCGCTGCCTGCGCCGCCTTGGCCATCGCGTCCGATTGCAACGCACCCTCGATCTCTTCGTCGGGGCGATTGCAGATCACGGTGCGAAAGCCTTTGTCGGCAAGGATTTGAACTTCGTCCAGTGTGATTTGCCCGCTCACGGTCAGCGCGTCATTTACCTTGTTAAATTCCATATGTGCCTCTTTTGATGTGCGTGGGACCGCCCTGACCTTCGCCAAACACGGCGGCGCGGGCGATCCCTCACACATCAATCGTGACGTGACTTAGAGACCGTTGACCGGCACCTTCAAAAAGGTTTTGCCATCTTGATCGGCGGGCGGCAACTCACCAGCGCGCATATTCACCTGCAAAGAGGGAATAATCAGCCGTGGCATGTCGAGTTGCGCATCGCGCTCTTCGCGAAACTTGACGAAATCCGCCTTGGTTTTACCGGCACCAACGTGGATATTATGAGCTTTTTCGTCGCCAACCGTGGTTTCCCATTCGATATCGCGCCCGTTTGGTCCGTAATCGTGACACATAAACAACCGCATATCGTCGGGCAGTGCGAGCACCTTTTGGATGCTGTCATAGAGCGTGGCCGCATCGCCACCCGGAAAATCAGCGCGCGCCGAGCCACCGTCAGGCATGAACAGCGTATCGCCCGTAAAGGTGGCGTTGCCCATGGTATGCGTCATGCACGCGGGCGTGTGACCCGGAGTGTGCATGGTAAAACAGCTCATGTTCCCAATGGTGTAGGTGTCACCGTCTTTGAACAAACGATCAAACTGCGAGCCGTCCCGCTGAAACTCTGTGCCCTCGTTGAACACCTTGCCAAACACGTCTTGCACAATGGTGATGTTCTCACCGATACCGATTTTACCGCCAACATTATCTTGTAGATACGGCGCCGCAGACAGGTGATCGGCGTGCACATGGGTCTCAAGCAGCCATTCCACCTTGAGATCATGTTCGCGCACATAGGCGATAATCTCATCGGCGCTTTCATACGAAATGCGCCCCGCCGCGTAATCAATGTCCATCACGCTATCGACGACTGCACATGAGTTGGAGGCCGGATCTTTGACCACATAGGAAATGGTCCATGTGGCCGGATCAAAGAAGGCTTTGACCTCAGGGGTCAGCGTCATATCAACAGGGTAAGTCTGGGTCATATTTCTCTCCTAAACTCGGGATCAAACGTGCCGCGCGGTGCGCTGCATCATGAATTTCGCGGCAAAAATGCCCGCCACGAGGGCCACAAAAAACGTCAACACGGCAGGATCAAGCGTGCCAATTGCGGGCAACGCACCACCGGGGCAAAACCCCGCGATGCCCCAACCAATGCCAAACACCGCCGAGCCGCCAATTAGCTTGGCGTCGATCACGCGGCTGGTCGGCACTGTGAAGCGTGGCTCGAACGCAGGGCTATCAAAGCGCTTGAACACCGCACGGTAGCCAAGGAAGGCCACGACAACAGCGCCGCCCATCACAAAGGCAAGTGAGGGATCCCATGTGCCGAACACATCAAAAAAGTTGATTACTTTGGCAGGATTGGCCATGCCGGACATCGAAATGCCAACACCGAACACGAGGCCTGTGAGGTAGGTCAATACATGTTTCATGCTCAAATTCCCCCCAACACATGGCGCACCGCATACACGGTAATCGCGGTGAAAATCATAAAGGTGACGGTGGCCGTGATTGAGCGAGGCGACAGACGCGCCATGCCACACACCCCGTGACCAGAGGTACAGCCCGACCCGAATGTGACTCCCAAACCGACGATGAACCCGCCGATGATGAGTGCAATATTGGACACTGGCACGTCGATTGCGGGCATTTCACCGTCAAATATACGGTAGACCAACGGCCCAGACACCATTCCCGCCAAAAGTAGCGCGCGCCACTGCCAATCAGAGGAACTTTGCGGCGTCATAAATCCCGCCAAAACGCCCGTGGCGCCAAACACACGGCCCTGAAACGCCATCAACATCACGGCGGACAATCCGATGAGAATGCCGCCAATGAGCGAGGCAAAAGGTGTAAATTCAGTAATCATTGTGTGGTCGTCCTCCATGCGGAGGGCATGGTAAGTACCCGAATAGTCATGTGCGTTTCCTTTTTAGATGCGCTTTTCGCGCTTTGTTTGGAAGCTTTTATAAAAGCGACAGGGCCATGTCCGTGAGTTTGTCACATAACATGCAATTAATGTAATTTGTTTGAACGCCCTCCCCTAGCGCCACGCGGCAAACGCCCACCGCAAAAGCAAAAGCGCCAACGGCATGCCGCGGCGCTTTTCAAATATCTTTGTGCTGTGTGTCGGACGCGAAGGAATAGTGTCTTACTCGCCCTGCGCGTCCGCGCGCGATTTACCCGACACGTTTTGCGCCAGTGTCGCGGCCATAAGACCGTCGAGCGCCCCATCCAAAACACCCTTGGTATCGGAGGTCTCATAATTCGTTCGAAGATCTTTAACCATTTGATACGGCTGAAGAACATAAGAGCGGATTTGGTTGCCCCACCCCGCATCGCCCGCATTTTCATGAACTTCGTTGACCAAGGCCGAGCGCTTGTCCAACTCGATCTGATAGAGGCGCGATTTAAGCGCCTTCATCGCGATATCGCGGTTTTGGTGCTGCGATTTCTCGGAGCTTGTTACAACGATCCCCGTGGGATGGTGGGTGATGCGCACGGCGGAATCGGTGGTGTTGACGTGCTGACCGCCCGCCCCCGAGGAGCGATAGGTGTCGATACGAATATCGGAGGGGTTCACCTCGATTTCGATGTTGTCATCGACCACGGGGTAGACTTTCACAGATGTGAACGACGTGTGGCGTTTGGCGGCGCTATCAAACGGTGAAATGCGCACGAGGCGGTGCACACCGCTTTCGGATTTCAGCCAACCGTAGGCATTGTGGCCCGAGATTTTATAGGCGGCAGATTTAATACCCGCCTCTTCGCCCGCGCTTTCGGATTGCAACTCGACCTTGTAGCCTTTTTTCTCCGCCCACCGCACATACATGCGGGCCAGCATCGACGCCCAATCACAGCTCTCGGTGCCACCGGCCCCCGAATTAATCTCGAGGAACGTGTCGTTGCCATCGGCCTCCCCGTCTAACAGGGCTTCCAACTCTTTTTCGGCGGCTTTGATTTCGAGCGCTTTTAGCGCCTCTTCGGCATCGGTTATGACCTCTTGGTCATCTTCCATCTCGCCCATCTCGATGAACTCGATATTGTCCATCATATCTTGCTCAATGCCTGTGGCCGTGGCCACCGCATCCATCAACATCTGTCGATCACGCATCAGGGTTTGCGCGCGCTCGGGATCGTCCCAAAGGGTCGGATCCTCGATCATCGCGTTGAATTCCTCCAACCGATGCGGCGCGGTTTCCCAGTCCAGACGCTGTTTCAACAGCGCGATGGATTTGCGGATTTTTTCGACGGAGTTTTCGATCTCTGCGCGCACGGGGCACCTTTCGGGAACTTGAATTCTTTGGGCAGACAGATACGCGTCCCCGCGCCGCGATACAAGCCCTGCACCGAACTGGTGCATCCTCTATCGCCGCGCGAACGGGGGTGGCGGATCAGTACAGTCCGCCAGATGACAACGAGTTAAAGGTCGCCTTTTTGGGGATTTTAATGGTGCTACCGGACGTGGTTTCAACCGCACGTTCACCGCTATCCACCTCACCTGCTTCAAACATCGGCAAATCGGAGCCCATGGCAAAACCACCGTCAAACATCACACCAAACACCGGCTCTTCACCATCGCGGAAATACTCGGCGACCACATTTGCGCCAGAGGCATCATCCGACAGGCGCGCACCTGTGAAGCGATCGATCTTGATGAAGTGCCCCCCCGGTGGCACACGAAACTTGCCGCCGCCAAATTTGGCCACGGCCTCTTGCATGAACTCGTTAAACACAGGTCCGCAAAATCCGCCCCCAGAGGCACCGGGCATGGCGCGCGGCGTATCAAAACCGATGTAGCAGCCCGCAACAATGTTCGAGGTAAAACCAACAAACCACGCGTCTTTGCCGTCATTGGTCGTCCCCGTTTTGCCCGCCACAGGAACTGGCAGATTGACGCGGCCTTGTGCCGTGCCGCGCGAGACAACACCCTGCATCATCGAGGTCAATTGATAGGCGGTGATCGCATCCATGACCCGTTCGCGGTTGGACACAATGGTCGGCGCAAATCCCGCATCCAAAGAGGCGACTTTGCATTCCTCACATCCGCGCTGATCGTGTTTGTAAACGGTACGCCCAAACCGGTCTTGGACACGGTCAACAAGTGTGGGTTCGACCCGCTCGCCGCCATTGGCAAACATCGCATAGGCCGACACCATTTTATAAAGAGTGGTTTCCTCCGCCCCAAGCGACGAGGCAAGAAACTGACCCATTTGATCGTAGACACCAAAGCGTTCGGCGTAGCCCGCGACAACATCCATTCCGACCTCTTGGGCCAGACGAATGGTCATCAGGTTGCGCGATTGCTCGATCCCTGTGCGCAGCGGCGTTGGGCCATAAAACTGCTTGGACGCGTTTTGTGGCCGCCAAACGCCCTGTGGCGTGTTGATCTCGATCGGGGCATCCACAACGATTGTCGCAGGGGTAAATCCACTATCGAGGGCCGCGGCGTAGACAAACGGTTTAAACGACGAGCCCGGTTGACGGGTTGCCTGTGTGGCGCGGTTAAAGACCGAGTTTTGGTAGGAAAACCCGCCTTGCATCGCGATCACGCGCCCTGTGTTGACGTCCATCGCGACAAAACCGCCCTGAACTTGCGGCACTTGGCGCAAGGACCAGCGGATCAAATCACCGGTGCCATTGTCGCCCGAGCTCATGCGCCGCACATGGACGACATCGCCGCGCTCAAAATTATCGACAAAGCTGCCACGCATCCATGCGATGTCCTCGCGCGGCACCGAAACCTCGCCGATCTTTTCAACCAAAACAGTGATCTGTTGATCGCCAATTTGGTCAACAGCACCGACATGCCATCCGCCATCAAGTGTCACATCACGCGCCACACGTATCTCGCCAAGCGCCTCTTCCCATGTGCCCGCATCAATCATGGCCGCGTCAATGGATTTTCCCGTGCCACGCCATACACCGCGCTCACGGTCCAACGTTTCAAGACGCCCCTCAAGAGCACGCGCCGCGACCCCTTGTAGCTCGGGATCAATCGTCGCACGGATCGATAAGCCACCCTCAAAGAATTCTTCTTCGCCAAAATCTTGGCTCAACTGACGGCGGATTTCGTCCGTAAAATAATCACGGTTTGGAAGTTGCGCACGAAAGCTCTCGTAATCGCCGTTTTGCACGGACCGGATCGGCTCAAGGCGCGCGGTTTCATACGCCGCTTGTTCCAGATAACCGTTTTCATACATCTCACGCAGCACAAAATTGCGACGCGTTAAGGCCGCATCATAGTTCTTGACGGGATGGTAGGAATAGGGAGCCTTGGGGTGGATCGCGAGGAATGCCGCCTCTTCGGGGGCCAGCTCATACAAGGTCTTGTTAAAATAGGTCTGCGCCGCCGCCGTCACACCAAACGAGCGCGCACCCAGATCAATCTCATTGAGATACAGCGCTAGAATTTCGTCTTTGGATAGCGATTGCTCAAGGCGCGAGGCAAGAATGATCTCTTTGATCTTGCGCTCTGCCGATCGGTCGGACGAGAGCAAAAAGTTTTTCATTACCTGCTGTGTAATTGTGGACGCGCCGCGCAAACGGCCGCCCTGTGCCGCCGCCATCGCCGCCGCAACCATTCCGCGCACATCATAGCCAGGGTGCGAATAGAAGTTCTTATCTTCGGCAGAAATAAACGCGAATTTCACCAGATCAGGGATTTCTGAGGGTGGCGTATACAACCGGCGTTCGCGCGCGAACTCGTCAATTATTTTACCTTCGCCGCTATAGATGCGCGAAATGGTTGGGGGCTGATATTGCGCCAATGCCTCGTGATTGGGCAAATCGCGGCTGTACATCCACAACACACCACCAATGACCAAGGCGAGCAAAATCAGTCCCGTGGTCACGAGCGAAAAAATTGTTCCAAAGAACGAGAGTATAAACCGAAGCACGTGTACGCCTTTCCCACTGTTGGTTCGGGCACTTTAGTGACTCGCCCGATCCAACCTTTGGCTCTCCTTATACGCAGCGCCGCCCGCGGTCAAAAGCAACCCGCGAAAATGTGACTGTCTGTGCGCGAGGCTTCGCCAGTTGCCCCCGCTTACCGCGCTACTTGCGCAATTGGCGCGTGGCCGCCCGATCGATCTGTTGCCATGCGACCAAGGCATCGCGGATCGCCTGCGCCGCCGTGTCGCGCCACACCGGATCATCAAGGTTTGCACGATCCTTATCAGATGACAAAAACCCTAACTCCAACAAAACAGACGGAATATCGGCAGATTTCAACACCGAAAACCCCGCCTCAAGGCGAGGACGTTTGTGCATACCCACACTGCTCTCAAGGGCCGCAACCAACGCATTGGCAAAGGCATCGGTGCGCGGTTGCGTCTCCGTGCGCGCCATATCGAGTAAAACCCCCGCGATCACGTCATCTTGGTCGCTCAAATCGACACCAGACAGAATATCGGCGCGATCATGGCGCTCGGCCAATTTGCGCGAGGCCTCATCGGATGCCCGATCCGCCAACGTATAGACAGTCGCACCCTCGGCGCGCCCTTCGGAAATCGCATCGGCATGTAGTGAGATAAACACATCGGCCCCTGCCTCATGCGCGCGTGTAATCCGCGTCTCAAGCGGGACAAAACTGTCGTCATCGCGGGTCAAGACAACCTCAAACCCGCCGGCCCGCACCAAGGTATCGCGCAACTCTTGGGCAAAGGTCAGCATCAAATCGGCCTCTTTCAACCCGTCACGCTCTGCCCCCGGATCGATGCCGCCGTGACCGGGGTCCAGCATCACAACCATTGGCCCGCTCGAGGTTTGAGCCGGTGCCAAATCAGATGCTGGACGCGCAACCCGCGCAAATTGTGCCGCCTCTGGCGCACCGGCTTTGGCCACAAATTGCTCGACGTCCGTGGGGGCCAAGACCAACCGCAACACCGCGTCCGATGCGCCGCGCGTCATTTGTGCGGTTTTAACCTGCAATGGCACATCAAGGTCGATCACCATACGCGACCAACCGGGGCGAAACAGCCCCACGCGCAGGCCCAAAACCGCCTCGGAGCGATCAAACGCCTGCGTGTCAAACCCCGCCCAATCCACTTCGGAAAAGTCCACGATCAGACGCATGGGGTCACTCAACGTGAACACCCGAAACGCAACGGGTTGCCCCAGATGCAAGGTCAGCACGGTATTGGCCCCCTCCTCGGACACAACCGAGCCCGCGTTGGATGCCGATGTCAGCGCGGTAAACGCCTGTTGCGCCTGTGCACCAATCGCCACAAAGGCCAGAGTAAGGCAAAGCCCCACCGCCGTTATACCCTGTCTCATTACCCCGATCACACCCACACCCTACTCTTTTCGCACCGCTTTGACGTTGCACGCACCTTAACGGGTGGTGCCCGTCGATCCTAGCCCTTGGTGCGGTTACTCATGAACGCGTGAAGCCGCGACAAGCCTTCGTGGATATCCGCCGTTGAGCGCGCATAGGAAAACCGCATCGTCTGCGCCCCACGCACAGGGTCGAAATCAAGCCCAGGCGTGACAGCAACCCCAACCTCATCAAGGATTTGTGCACAAAACGCCCGACTATCCTGCGTCAGATCAGACACATCGGCATAGATGTAGAATGCCCCGTCCGGCGGTGCAATCTTGTCAAATCCGATTTTGGGCAGCTCTTGCATCATCAGCGCGCGGTTTTGCGCGTAGACTTCGATATGGGCCTCGCACGCGTCACGCGCCTCAAGCGCACCAAGAGCGGCAATCTGGGCGGCATGTGGCGGACAGATAAACAGGTTTTGCGCCAAGCGTTCAACAACCCGTACATGATCCTCGGGCACAATCATCCAGCCCACCCGCCATCCGGTCATCGAGAAGTACTTGGAAAACGAATTGATAACGTAGACATCATCGCTGATTTCCAACGCCGTCACCGCGCGCGTGTCGTAGTGAACGCCGTGATAAATTTCGTCCGAAATAAACGAGATCCCTTTGGCCGCACAGGTCTCGATCAGGGCGGCCATAGCCGCACGGTCCAGCATGGTGCCTGACGGATTGCCCGGACTGGCGACAATCAACCCGTCCACATCATCGGGAATTTGCGCGGGGGCCGGTTGCAAGCGGTTCTCGGGCGTGGATTGAATGCCAACGGGCTCGATATCCAAGGCGCTGAGAATTTGACGATAAGACGGATACCCCGGCTCGCCCAAGGCCACCTTACCCCCCGCATCAAACAGAGCGGTGAACGCAAGGATAAACGCGCCCGACGAGCCGGATGTGACCACAACGCGGGACGGATCGACGCTCACGCCGTACCAATCGGCATAAAGCCCCGCAATGGCGCGGCGCAACTCGGGCAGCCCAAGCGCCACGGTGTAGCCAAGTGGTCCCGCCTCCATAGCGGCGGCCAGTTTTGCACGCGCATTGGCGGGGGCACCGGTCGAAGGTTGGCCCACTTCCATATGGATCACATGACGCCCCGCGTCCTCGGCGGCACGCGCCGCCTCCATCACGTCCATGACGATAAAGGGATCAACATTGCTTCGACGGGAGGTTTTCATGGGCGGGCCTTTTGGTTCACGGTGTTGCCCAAGCGATGCCACTTGGCGCGCACAATTGCAACGTCACAGCGCCGAGATGGTGGACCTGCGACCGAGGGTCACGTAAGTGTTGGGTGGACCCACGCCTCCGATGTGATAGACGATTTGCAACCAGATTTTCAACGGAGAGATACCACATGGCTCTGCCCCGCTTTTTGACCCGCCTCACGACAGCCGCCCTTTTGACGGCATCGACGGCCTTTGGGGCACATGCCCTTGATCTTTCCGACATGTCGAGCGCCGAACGCGCCGCATTCGGGGCCGAGGTTCGCGCCTACCTGATGGAAAACCCCGAGGTCTTGATGGAAGCGGTCGACGTTTATAATCAACGCCAACAAGCCGCCCAAGAAGCCGGCGAAGCGGGCCTGATTGCGGCCCACGCCGCTGATCTGTTCGAGGCCGAGGGCGATCTGGTCTACGGCAACCCCGATGCCGATTTGGTCTTTGTCGAGTTCTCAGATTACCGGTGCGGCTATTGCAAAAAAGCCTACCCCGATGTCAAAGCCCTGCTTGAAAAAGACGGCAATATCAAACTCGTCGTCAAAGAATATCCCATTTTGGGCGAAGAAAGCGTTCTGGCCGCGCGGTTTGCATTGGCGGTCCGTTCCGTTGGCGGTGTCGAGGCCTATGACGCGATCCATGATGCGTTGATGACCACGCGCGGCAACGTGACCGAGGGCAGCCTCAAACGGATGGCAAAAGACTTAGGTCTGGACGGAGACGCCGTTATGGCCGCCACCGACAGTGACGCGGTCAACGAGATTTTGGGCCGCAATCAACAGCTTGGCCAAATTTTCCAAATTTCAGGCACGCCAACCTTTGTGATGGGCGAACAACTCATTCGGGGCTATGTGCCGTTTGATGCGATGAACGAAATCGTAGCTGAGCTGCGGCAAAACCGCTGAGTTATCAGATCACTATAGCACTAAGTTAAGAAAAGCCCCGACACGTTGCGGGGCTTTTTTGTTTGGGCGTGGCCCCAAAGATCGGCAGTTACTGCGCCGCCTCATCTGCGGCCAGCGTCTTTGCGATCTCGGCGGCTTTGGCTTCGACCTGTTCCACGATGTGCTCGACCATACGCTCATTGTCCATCTTGTGGCTTTGCTTGCCGCCCAGATAGACCATGCCATGGCCCGCACCGCCGCCTGTCCACCCCACATCGGTCATCAGCGCCTCACCGGGGCCGTTCACCACACAACCAATGATCGACAGAGACATCGGCGTTTTGATGTGCTCAAGGCGCTGCTCCAACGCCTCAACCGTTTTGATGACGTCAAATCCCTGACGCGCACAAGACGGGCACGAAATGATGTTCACACCGCGGTGGCGCAGGCCAAGCGATTTCAGGATTTCATAGCCGACCTTGACCTCCTCAACGGGATCCGCCGACAGGCTCACACGGATCGTGTCACCAATGCCCATCCACAACAGTTGCCCCATGCCAATGGCCGATTTGATCGTGCCCGACATCAAGCCGCCCGCCTCGGTGATACCAAGGTGGATTGGTGCGTCCGTGGCCTCGGCCAGTTGTTGATAAGCGGCAGAGGCCATAAAGACGTCGGATGCTTTGACCGAGATTTTGAAGTTGTGAAAATCGTTGTCTTCGAGAATTTTAATGTGATCAAGGCCACTTTCGACCATCGCGTCCGGACACGGTTCGCCGTATTTATCCAACAGGTGCTTTTCCAACGACCCGCCATTGACGCCAATACGGATAGAGCAATTGTTGTCCTTGGCCGCTTTGATCACCTCTTTGACGCGGCTCTCATCCCCGATATTTCCCGGATTGATCCGCAGACACGCCGCCCCCGCCTCAGCCGCCTCAATCGCACGTTTGTAGTGAAAATGGATGTCGGCCACGATCGGCACAGGGCTTTCGCGACAAATCTCTTTGAGGGCCGTTGTTGCCGCGACATCAGGGGCGGAGATGCGCACAATGTCTGCGCCCGCTTCTGCTGCGCGCATGACTTGGGCCAAAGTCGCTTTGACATCGCCGCTATCGGTGTTGGTCATCGTCTGCACACTGATCGGCGCATCGCCCCCCACAGGCACATCCCCAACCCATATTTTACGGCTCACGCGGCGGTCAATATTGCGCCAAGGGCGGATCGGATTATGGGACATGGGGTACGGTCCTTGCGGCTAAAAATTGGATCACGCCATAGATAAGCTGCGCAGCACAGGCAAGCAAGCCGTTGCACGTCAGCTAAGATCACGCCACCGCGATGGAAATGTACGGACAATCAGATCAAGGTAGTGAAAATGGGGGTTATTCGGACGCGGGCGTCAAAATCGCATCATTCTGCGCCACACGAAACATCTCGGCGACACCCGAATTGGCCGTAAGATCAACGGGCTGGAACGCCTCTGACACAGATGCCACAGACAGCGCGATATTTTTAACGACAGAACCGGAGCCACCGGCAGGGCCGTATGCTTGGCCGTTTACCGCGAAATACACCCCACCCGCATTGCCTGTGCGCAACACTGGGGCATCTTCGGTTGCAGGCAGGACATAGCGTTCACCGGCATTGAGGATTTTCTCGAACAACACTGTGCCACCGGCGGAACTCACACGCACCCATGTGGCATTGACTGCAACCAACGCCAATTCAGCCGCATCCTGCTCGACAACCTGAACAGGGGCGATCGCGTCCGCCTCGGCAGTTACGGCAGCAGCCATAAGACCGGACATCGCATTCAACCGCTCCTCGGCACTCTCGTCGCCAAGAGAACCAACGGCGCGTGGATCAAGCGTTGCAATCGGCCCATCACGGGGCACAAGAACCGGCACGTCGAGCGCTTGCGGACGATACAGGCGATTAAACGCATCAGCAGAGGGCGCAGCGATTCCCACACCTTCATCGACAGCAGCCATAACCACCTGTGAGGATGGCATCGGCGCGATTTCGGCAACAAGGCCCGGAGTTTGATCGACGGGAGACAATTGCACTTTTTGAATTTCGTTCAGAATGGACCAGCCGCCAAATCCAATGACGCCCACAAGCGCCAACAAGACAGCCGTGGAGCCGATTGCACCAGGCTCGACCTTGGACAAAAAGCTTTCGGGGCGCGGCACAAAACTGGCATTCGGATCGGAAAACGGGTCTTTGACGCGCGCAGTTGTCGCAACCAAGGCTACGCGCTTGGACGAGGCTTCAGGTGCCATACCATGCGCCACCGCAAACCCACTCTCGGCGCAAAACCGTTCAAACGCCCAATCGGGATCAAGACCGAGATAGCGCGCATAGGAGCGCACATAACCCGCGATGAACCCTTGGGTTTCGAACACATCCGGATCGGCGTTTTCGATTGCGGAAATGTAGGTTGCTTTGATTTTCAGTTCGCGTTGGACATCCAGCAGGGATTTGGACTGTGTCGCTCGTTCACCACGCATGATATCCCCGAGCCGAAGCTCGAAATCATCAAAGCCGCGAGGTTCACTTACCTCGACAACGGGCGGTTTCCTCCACCGTCCTATCATGCGAACTGCCCCTACTCTTATCGTTTACACTAGCTCGAATCGCTTAATGTATTGCTAACCCTTACCACGCTAGAAGAAGGGCCGCACAGGGGGAAACTTTAGTTAGCCGGCCATTTCGGCACGATTCAGCGCACAATGGCTCCAAAGCGCGTCCAATCCGTGGATAAGCGCATCCATTTCACGCGGTCCGTGAACAGGCGACGGGGTAAACCGCAACCGCTCCGTGCCGCGCGGCACGGTTGGGAAGTTCACCGGCTGCACGTAAATCCCGTATTGATCAAGCAACATATCCGACATCAGTTTTGTGTGTTTCGGATCGCCGACGATCAGCGGCACAATGTGCGAGCCATGATCAGTGATCGGAAGTCCCAGACCTTTAAGACGGGTTTTCAGAATGGCCGCTTGCGTCTGGTGCTCTTTACGCAGCGCCACACCGCCCTCGCCCTTGAGGTGCGCAATCGACGCCGCCGCACCAGCAGCGACCGCCGGAGGAATAGAGGTCGTGAAGATAAAACCGGGCGCATAGGAACGCACCGCGTCACACATTTTCTCGGACGCGGCGATATAACCGCCAAAGACGCCGACCGCCTTGCCGAGTGTGCCGTTGATAATGTCGATGCGGTCCATCAGGCCATCACGCTCGGCCACACCGGCACCACGTGCGCCGTACATGCCAACCGCGTGCACTTCGTCGATATACGTCAGTGCGCCAAATTCGTCGGCCAGATCAAGCATCTCTTCGATGGGACCAAAATCGCCATCCATGGAATAGACGGATTCGAATGCGATCAGTTTGGGCGCGTCCTTGTCGGACGCCTCAAGCAGCGCGCGCAAGTGCGCCATGTCGTTGTGACGGAAAATACGTTTCGCGCCGCCATTGCGACGAATGCCCTCGATCATGGAGGCGTGGTTCAATTCATCCGAATAGATGATAAGACCCGGAAACAGTTTTGGCAGCGTCGACAGGGTGGCGTCATTGGCAATATAGGCCGACGAAAACACCAAAGACGCTTCTTTATTGTGCCAATCTGCCAATTCCGCCTCAAGGCGTTTATGGTAGACAGTTGTGCCGGAAATGTTGCGTGTACCGCCGGAGCCTGCGCCCGTTGCGTCCACTGCATCTTTCATCGCGGTCAGGACATCGGGGTGTTGACCCATGCCAAGGTAATCGTTGCCGCACCATACGGTGACGGGCTTTTCGGATCCATCGGGCTTTTTCCACGTCGCATGGGGGAAATTACCGCGCTTGCGCTCAATGTCGATAAAGGTGCGATACCGCCCCTCGTCATGAAGTCGCTGCAACGCCTCGTCAAGCTTCGCTGTATAATCCAATGGTAGTCCTTTCGCGCGTCTTCCGTCCGACCCTTTTAGCAACCAAATTTTTAAAAAGCGACTCGTATTCACAAATTGATACATGTCGGTGCTTTGGGTCGGTACCGTCCTGTTCACTGCCCTAGTCATAACGTGTTCTAATTTCGTTTAAGAATGATCTATGTCAACCCGCATCCAATCTCTGGACACTGCAAACTGGCCCGTTAGTGTGCGACAAATGCGCCTGCACATCCTGAAAGGTAATCGATCATGACCCAAACACCCGCCCCACTGCTCGCCCCGCGTCTCGCCTCGGTCCTTGGCCGTATTGATGCCGACCTTGATGGCGCATTGGCGCGTTTGATTGATCTGTTGTCCATCCCGTCGATCTCCACCGACCCCGCTTATAAGGCCGATTGCGCCCGCGCCGCCGATTGGTTGGTCGCGGATTTACGCTCTTTTGGTGTGGACGCCGAGACCATCGCGACCCCCGGTCATCCGATGGTGATGGGCCACGTCGATGGACCCAAAGACAAAAAGACGCCGCACTTGGTGTTTTACGGCCACTATGACGTGCAACCCGTCGACCCGCTCAATCTGTGGGCCAGTGATCCATTCGCCCCCGCCGTTGAGACCACCGCGAAAGGCCGCGTGATCCGTGGGCGCGGCGCGTCAGATGACAAGGGGCAATTGATGACCTTTGTCGAGGCCTGTCGTGCATGGGTTGCCGAGAATGGCGCATTGCCATGTGAAATCACGTTCTTCTTTGAGGGCGAAGAGGAAAGCGGCTCGCCCTCCCTCGTCCCGTTTATGAATGAATACAAGGACCGCCTCAAAGGCGATGTGGCGCTGATCTGTGACACCGGCCTGTTTGGCCACGACACCCCCGCCATTGTCACCATGCTGCGCGGCCTGATGGGCGAAGAGATCGTGATCAAAGCCGCCGACAAAGACCTGCATTCGGGCATGTATGGCGGCCCGTCCCAAAACCCGATCCGCGTGCTCACCCGTATTCTGGCGGGGCTCCATGACGACACCGGTCGCGTTACACTCGACGGTTTTTATGACGGTGTGCCCGAACTGCCCGCCGATGTCGCGGCCCAGTGGCACGCTTTGGGATTTGAGCACGAGGCATTCTTGGGCGAGGTGGGCCTCAGCCAGCCCGCAGGCGAACATGACCGCACAGCATTGGAAATGATCTGGTCACGCCCGACGATGGAATTCAACGGCATCATTGGCGGCTACACGGGGGACGGGTTCAAAACCGTGCTGCCCGCGCAAGCCTCCGCCAAAGTCTCCGCGCGCCTAGTTGGCACGCAAGACCCCCATAAAATCCGCGAAAGCCTACGCGCTTATGTCGAGGCGCACCTGCCCGCTGATTGCACCGTCGAATTCCACCCGCACGGCGCCTCGCCCGCCTCGGTGATGGAAACAACCCACCCCGCGTTTGAGGCCACACGCCAAGCCCTGTCCGATGAATGGCCCAATGAGGCCGCCTTTATCGGTTGTGGTGGCTCAATCCCGATTGCGGGCTATTTCAAAAAGATCGTTGGCGTTGACGCCCTTTTGACCGGCTTTGCCCGCGACGATGATGCAATCCATAGCCCCAACGAGAAATACGATCTGGAGTGCTTTCACAAAGGTATGCGCTCATGGGCGCGGATTTTGGATGCTGTGAGCCAAGGATAGTTCGTTGCCCCTATCCCTCATGATTGCGCGCGTGTTGCGTCTTTTGCTGGCCGCAGGCGCGTTGTCGGGGCTTGTCCTTGGTGCGTTGTGGTGGTCGGGCAAGCCGCCCAAAGAGACCCAAGGCATCTGGATCACCAATGGCTACGGGCTTGTCTTTGATATCTCGCCTGTCTCGATTGCGATCCACGAGATAACGCCCGTCTCTTGCATCCCGTGGCAAACCATGCCCGCGCATATAGGGATGGTGCGCCGCCTTGCGGGATATACGTTTACCGCGCAGGGCGACGATCTATCCATTGCGGTTGCGGACGCAATTGATGATATGCGCGCCTACCGCGTCGACGCCCTGCCCGATCAATGCGTGAACGGCAGACCGGCCGGACCGCTTGAGACCTTCGACATCTTTTGGCGCACGTTTGAAACCCATTATCCAAACTTTGCGCGCTACGGCGTAGACTGGGACGCACGCCGCGATGAGGCCATGGCGGCCCTTGCGGGCAATTTCGACCCAAAACATCTCTCGGATGTCATGACCCACGCCGTGCGCGACCTTGACGATGGTGATATCCACCTAATGACCCCCTCGGGCGATGTGTCACCGCATACCCCCGCACCGTGGGACAAAGATCAACGCGCCTTTTGGCAGGTCACAGACAGCTACCTGACCTCCGAGCGGCAGTTCATGGAAACAAGCGGCATCCGCCACGGCTGGCTTAACGGCGAGATTGCCTATCTTGATGTCCACCACATGGAAACCGAGCCGCCATTAGGGCAAACCATGGCATCACAGGCCGCACGCGTGGTCGATCAACTGGCCGCGTTATATGCGGACGCCAAAGGTGTCATTGTTGATCTACGCTTTAACGCGGGCGGCTCTGATACGGTTGCGCTCACCTATGCGGGGTTGTTTTCCGCCACGGACTGGCCCGCCGGATCGAAACAGACCCAAATCACACGCGGCTACATGAGCCCTGCGACCGCCTTTTACGGGCGCGGCGCACAGGCAGCACTCACCGCCCCTGTGATGGTTCTGACCAGCTCTGAGACCTCGGGTGCCGCGGAAACCTATGTCATGGCGGTGGGAGAATTGGCACAGGTGCGCATCATGGGGGAACCCACCAACGCAACCGCGTCTAACATCATGGTGCGGACCCTGCCGAACCAATGGCAATTCACACTGCCGCATCAAACCTATGCCTTGGCAAACGGCACTCCGGTCACACAGACCGGCATCGCACCAGATATCTCTTATCCGTTCGACGTTGAGGGATTTTCCAATGGCAAGGACACGATGCTTGAGGCGGCGCTCACGCGTCTTGTAAAGGCGCGCTGATCAAGGGCGCTCACGGGGATCTTCGTGGGGGATGGTGGTGCGCGGCGCCCCACGCATCAATTTGATCGCAAGCAACACCCAAGGCGTGCCATGCAAAACCAGATCAAATATATCGATGGGCCGTACAAGATCCCCCGCCACAAGCATCTTTAGCTTGGTCCACACATGGGGTTCGGGCACAAACGGGGCCAACCCAAGCGTCAAGGATACGACAATGAGGGAGAATAGCGGGAGGGAATCTATGAATTTCATGGGTGCGGTATGCCTATGTCCGACGCAAGGGTCTGTGATTTTATCACGGACCCCTTGTACTGAATACGCATGAGCCCGTGTTCGCGACCTTTTCAGAACGACGCATCATCTATGATCGCCCGATAAAGCGATGCAACAAAGCCGCGTGACCGAGGTCATAACGCGCCAATTCCCACCTCGCCGAACCGAAGGCCACAGCTCGTCAAGGTGGCGATTTCACAGTGCAAAATGATTGGATGATGCCGCGACGCCGATGATATGGGCAAAGGCGTTAGGAGCGCCACTGCCACTGATCGCATTTAAACGCTGCGCCTAAGGCAAGTCGATCAGTTCCGCACAGATCGCCCAGACTTATGACACTGATCTTGCCCGATCCGCGCGCAATTGGTGCGGCTTTTTGGCGTCACATAGGAGCGCGTGAATAACAGCATCAGCACGAAGAGGATAATGTAGACGAACGCGCCCCATTCGTTGCTCGCAGATGCTCCGCCAAGCAAGACAACAATGATAGACGCAATACTGACGATGACCGCTCCAATGGTTGCGAGGGTCGCGATCACAACCATTGGACTTTCCCAAAGATTACGATCCACTTCGGCATTGCTGTTATTATGCGTATCAAACATGAGTTCTAGCCTTGGTTGACGGTGTTAGGCGACGGCGGTGTCCGTACGAGCAAAAACGAGAGCCTGCGTCCTGCGCTGGGCGACATCGTGACTGCTGCGTGGCGCATGCCGCAAGGAGATGGAAGGCAGCTGAACGACGTCTTGCAAAACAGATTTTTCACAGGTTCGCCTCCCAAAGATTGAATGTTGAGTAACGTTTTAATGACGGCCTCAAAACGGTCCACCCTCGTGTCTTAAAGTGGCGTTAAATGACTTGAAATAAGCGCTATGCGTAGGTTTCGCGCCGTATTTTACACTTCATGCATCGTCGAATTGAGAGGAGTGCCCGCGCGTCCGAGACGTTAAACGCGCGGGCCAAGTGCAGGGGCCTCTCTGCCAAGTATAGCGCCCTGCGATACCTCGTGGCGTGGGGGCACCAGGAGGCATATTCTATTGAAAATGAGATGGCTACGAGACGCAAAATCGAGCGCACATGCGCGTATCTCAGCTACGTCTGTCGACGCTGGCTCCGACAACCGCAAGTGAAACAAGAAGTTTCATGTACGCGCCTCGCTCTCCTGATCCCAATCCCCCGATCGGTTCGCACATTTGCGGATATTAAGAGCGCCTACGCCACCACGCGCCGCCCCTATTATTGGCATGTCCTAATGTACCCGCCCAACTCTTCGATGTTGTCTGCATGGCGAGTGTATCGCCTGAACAGGGCGCAACACAGCGCCGAGTAACCAAATCAGGCGTTAAGCGCCGAAAATGTCGTTAACCAACATTTTAGTTATTCCATTTGGGATTTGTGAAATTTTAATAGATCACAACGTAAGTTCATGACGCATGAAATGCATAACTACGTCGCGAAGTGTTGATCACTTCGCTCAGCTCAACGTAAAACGACGTGCATCCCGCGGCCTATGACGCGTCACGCGAGGGGAAATGTGTTGCGGCATTTATGACCGTTGGGTTAAATCGTTCAAACTGAGGTCGCGGTTGCGTCCATCAAATGATGATGTGGAAGACAAGTATGCAATCGACCCTCCCCCCCGCGCCATCTCAAGAGGATCGTGCCAAGTTCAATCTAGTTTTGATCACGGGAGAACGGTTTCGCCTAACGCCATTCCAGTTTTTTCAGGCGATCACGGATAAGAACTCACTGTTCTTCTTTATCTTTGCCGGGCTTTTTATCGGCTATCTTTATCCATTGTCTTTCCTCGCGCTTGAACCCGCAGCGGCGGCAAATAAGCTCCCTTGGTGGCAAGCCTCGGTAACCTTGGTCATCCACGAGTTGATCTTGATCGTGATGCTGATGGCTCAGGTCTGGATGTGGCCCTATCTCACGCGACGCTGGCCGTTTTTGGTGTTGCCGCTTCCTCTCGTGATGGTGTTTAGCGTGCTCATCCTTGAAACGGTGAAGCGACACGGCGCAGTGTTGTTTTATGGCGATATCGGTCTCGAATGGATTGATCGTATCAGCTTCCTTCAGGCCTTTGTCGTTGATTACATATATATCTTTATGCTCGAAGCTGCCTATTCAATGTTTGTGGTGTCTCATGTCAAAGTCTATTCGGACGTTGTGATCAACCCACGCGCGGGTGGGCTTGCGCGTATTCAACGCGAAGCACGCGACCTGGAAAACCGGCACTCCGCACAGGGCATGGCCATCTTTGCGACCAACGATTCCTTGACATCACCCACGCCGCCGCCCCAATCGCAGACGCGGCCCCACCACACAATTTCGATCGCTGGAGAAACGATTGCACTGGCTGATTTGCGGGCCATACGCGCCGAAGAACACTATATCCGCCTCGATTTGGCGAAAGGCGAAAAGATGGTGCGCTACAGATTGACCGATGCCGTTGAACAAATCCCTGCCGAATACGGCGTTCAAGCGCATCGCTCGGTTTGGGTCGCATTCAGTGCAATTGAAAAGGTCACGCGTCTGGCGGAGGGAAAACTGATGTTAACGATGGTCACAAATGACCGAGTGACAGTGCCGCGCGCACGGCGCAAGGCCGTCGAACAGGCACTGGAAACATTCGGCGGCTGACGTGATATTGTTTTGCTTTTTTTAATACTGTTTGGTCTGCCACAGCCATATCCCGATCGGACGATTTCGCATAAGCTAACGGCGATATCGAACTTTGGGAGACCTCCATGTATGATTTGGCAATTCTATGGGACTGGGCGGCGTTTTCGGTCCGTTGGCTCCATGTTGTGACCGCGATGGCGTGGATTGGCGCGTCATTCTATTTTATCGCCCTCGATCTGATGCTCAAACCCAGCGACACCCTGCCCGCGGGCGCACATGGCGAGGAATGGGAAGTGCACGGCGGCGGGTTCTATCACACCGTCAAATACATGGTTGCCCCCTCCGAGATGCCCGAGCATCTGACATGGCACAAATGGCAAAGCTACACGACGTGGCTCTCTGGTGCGGCGCTGTTGATGATCGTCTATTGGATGGGCGGTGAGCTGTTCTTGCTTGATCCGACCAAGGCCGATCTCGCACTTTGGCAAGGGATTTTGATTTCCGGCGGCTCGCTTACCATCGGGTGGATTGCCTATGACGCAATGTGCAAATCAAAGCTCAGCGAACGCCCGACCGTTTTGATGCTGCTCTTGTTCGTGATCCTCGTTGTGATGTCGTGGGGCTATCACCAGATTTTCACGGGCCGCGCCGCCCTTTTGCATCTTGGCGCATTCACTGCCACGATCATGACAGCCAACGTGTTTTTCCAAATCATGCCGAACCAGCGGATCGTTGTGGCCGATCTCAAGGCAGGCCGCGCGCCCGACCCCAAGTACGGTAAAATCGCCAAAGTCCGCTCGACCCATAACAACTATCTCACCTTGCCTGTCGTGTTTTTGATGCTGTCCAACCACTACCCGTTGGCCTTTGGCACCCAATACGCGTGGATCATTGCCAGCCTCATTTTCCTCACCGGCGTCACCATCCGTCATTACTTCAACACCATGCATAAAACCGGCGCTGGTCCCAATTGGACGTGGTTCGTGACCATTGTGTTGATGCTTGTGATTGCGTGGCTGTCCACCGTTCAAGGCGCAGAAACCTATGAGGAGGCCGAGGCGCGCGCCCTCACCCCTTACGAGCAAAAGTATACGGCCGTGGAGAGCTTTGAAGAGGCGTATTACGCGGTGGTTGGCAATTGCTCGATGTGTCATGCGCGCGAGCCGTCATGGGACGGGTTGCGTTGGGCGCCCAAAAATGTGTTTTTAGAAACGCAGAGCGATGTGGCTCGCCACGCCGATCAAATTTATCTTCATGCGGGGGTGAGCCATGCGATGCCGCCACCCAATGCCATTCAAATGGACGATGATGCCCGCGCGTTGATCGTCGCATGGCTGCGCGATGTGCGCGCGCAATAATCACGGTATTACGCTACGCCGTATTGCCCTGCTCCCAGCCCAATTTTTGAACAACATCATCTGTGACCCGCGCCTTTCCCCAGTGCGCGGGATCAAGCGTAAAATCGGGCGCACAAAAATCAACAAGCGCGTCGATGGGATCGCGATCGATATCAAACACCAAGAGCCGGTCTTGTTCAGCGGCAAAGAATGCCCTGACGGCGTTATGATGGCGTGCATGCTCGTCTCGCCATTGATCCAGAACCTCCGCCTCCGATTGCGCGAGGCGCGCCATAGATCGCTTCAGATACTGCCCATCATTGTGACGTGCACGGCTCAACACCCATGCGTCACAGTCACGAGTATTCAGCACAAATTTTGCCCGAGGGTAGTCACGTGCCAACCGGTCAAAGAACTTGAAATTTTCGATTTTGATGGGCGAATTCGGAAGATCATGCTCCATATCGAAATGCGCCTCAAAGTCTTCCAAGCCCTGCACGGCGGGACGGCCTGCGCACATATTATGATGAATCACAAGTTGCGGATGCAGCTTTGAAACCAAGGGATGCCCCGCGCGGCGCGCGCGCCGTCCACTGCTATGAAGGGCGGAGTGGCCCGAGTTTACAAATAACCAAAATAGTGCGGTCGTCGCCGTTTTGTTGAACCCAATTTGAAAGAGTTTTGGTTCCATCTGTGTGCCCTGCCCATCGGTCCGATTAATAACTGTTAGCTTGCATCAACTAGGGCCGTATGCGGTCCGCGCGTTACAGCAATCCGCGCGGCCTTGGGACTTGTACCTGCATTGAGGTCCACGATGTCCCCAAGACTGGCCATACCCGACAGTGTGTCACTCAATGTGCGTCGGCGCACATCGAGGATGATCTTACCGTCTGGTTTGACCGCGTCGTTGAAAAAGGTCTCATATGTCGTCCAAGGATAGTGAAATCCGCAGGAGATAAAGCTCACAACGAGATCTTGGTCGCGGATATCCGCAATCGATTGGCGCTCAGGATTGAGCGTTTGAATGCGATCGGGATCGATTCCGTTCAACCCTAAGGACGCGGCAGCCACCGCAAGGCTCGAGTACGCTGCGCCAGTCTGTTGAAATCCGAAATGCCGTTCGCTTGTGTGTTCGAGGTCGATCAGCGTTAGGTTGCAATCGAAATCTTGAGCGAGAAACAGATCGAAGAACGCATAGCCACAGCCGATATCCGTGACGGCGGCGGGTGGATTGGCGGCAAAAATCGGGAGAAGTTCCTCATACTCGAACAAAATGAACGCCGCCGCGCGTCGAATGAGCGTGTCGTGACCGATTTTTTCGACGAGAGCCTCTAGAGGCGCCGTTTCGCCACGCATCCATGCTTGTATGTAGCTGTTGTAGTTATCCTGATCACGGATGATTTCAGAGCGTTGTAAAATAAGATTTAGAACATCTGAGGGCGCAAACGCCGACGTGTCCAATTGCGCAATACGAGGGGTCGAGGTTTTATCAATCGCCAGATCAAGAGTAATCATACTGTGCCTTTGTCATGTTCCACGCGACGATACTAAAGTCTCCACAAATGTAAACAACTGGCGTGTGCCAGGCACAGATATGGAGGGTTTGGGGCACAACGGGGTGCGCATCTGTCGGGGCAGATGCTCGCTCACCACACTAGGTGTCTGTTGTGGAGCGTGCAGGCAACCCGAGCACGCCCCGCACCGTCAGAGGGTGAAGGCCGCGACAAAGGCGTCGACGGCCGCGTCACTGTCGCCTTGGGCAAAGGCTTCCATGCCGATAGGGCCACGGTAGCCCATTTTATCGAGGGCCGCGGCGATCCCCACGTAGTTGATCTCGCCCGTTCCCGGCTCACACCGTCCCGGATTGTCGGCAACCTGCACCTCGCCGATCCACGGCAGACAGGCCGCGCACCACCGCACCAGATCCCCCTCGCCGATCTGCGTGTGATAAAGGTCGAGGTTGATACGCAATTGCGGGCGATCAATCGCACTCACCAATGCCAACACATCCGCGGTAGAGCCAAACGGACATCCGGGATGGTCAAGCGGGTTGAGATTTTCGAGCGTAAAAACAACGCCCTCCTCCTCCGCCGTATCACAAATACGGTTGAGTGTATCGCGGGCGCGTAGCGTCATTGCGGGGGAAAACACGCCGTGATGTGGGATCGGAATACCACCACCTCCAAGGCCCGTGCCGTGTAGATTGAGACGGTCAACACCCAAACGCTTGCCCACCTGCGCGGTTTTGCGCGCGGACGCCAACAACATGTCTGCGCCCGCATCATCGGCCAGACGCCCCTCGAGATAGCCATTCATAATGGTGTAATTCGCCCCCACGGCCTCGAGCTTGTCCAGATCGTGATCGGGGTAGTTCCACAGGCCGACACCAAGCCCACGCTCGGTAAGGCGCGCAGCACGCCACTCCATCGGTTTATCGGTCCATAGCATCTCGGCGCAAACGGCGAGTTGAAACGGTTGGGTCATGGTCATGTCTTTCAAAACGGGGCGCGGTGCGCGGATCAGATCAGGTGTTCAACGGCGGGTGCAGGGACGAAGCGCCATGCGCGGCGGGGGCCGGCCA
>NZ_CBFHKW010000032.1:25134-27881 GCF_965656515.1 Celeribacter marinus | reverse complement strand
ATACCCCAATGAGCCGCTACGCGCCCGCCGATCTGGAACCGAAATGGCAAGCTGCCTGGAACGAGGCGGAGGTTTTTCTCGCCAAACGTGACCCCGATAAGGAAAAGTACTACGTCCTAGAGATGTTCCCCTATCCATCGGGGCGCATCCACATCGGCCACGTGCGCAACTACACGATGGGCGATGTTGTCGCGCGCTACAAATCGTCGTGCGGGTTCTCGGTGCTGCACCCGATGGGGTGGGACGCCTTTGGCATGCCCGCCGAAAACGCGGCGATGGCATCGGGTGGGCATCCAGGCGAATGGACCTATCAAAACATCGCCACGATGCGCGACCAGATGAAGCCGCTCGGCCTGTCGATCGACTGGACCCGCGAGTTTGCCACCTGTGATCCCGAATACTACGGACAACAGCAATCCATGTTCATCGATTTCATGGACAAGGGATTGGTGTACCGCAAAAACGCGACTGTGAACTGGGATCCGATCGACATGACGGTTCTGGCGAATGAACAGGTGATTGACGGTTGCGGGTGGCGGTCCGGTGCGCCTGTTGAGCGGCGTGATCTAACGCAGTGGTTCTTTAAAATCTCCGATTACTCCGACGACCTTTTGAATTCCATTGATGCGCTCGACAACTGGCCAGACAAGGTCAAGACGATGCAGAAAAACTGGATCGGCAAATCACGCGGGTTGCAATTTGCGTTCTCGTTGATCGACGCGCCCGAGGACCACGACCGCATTGAGGTCTACACCACGCGTCCCGATACATTGCGCGGCGCGTCCTTTGTCGGTATTTCCGCCGATCATCCATTGGCCAAAAAGCTGGCGGCAGAGAACCCCGAGATTGCCGCGTTCTGCGATGAATGTCGCAAAGGCGGGACCACCGAAGAGGTGATTGAAAAGGCGGAGAAACTTGGCCTTGATACGGGCCTAAAGGTGCGCCACCCGTTTGATACGGCGTGGGAATTGCCGGTGTATATCGCCAACTTTATCTTGATGGATTACGGCACAGGCGCGATCTTTGGCTGTCCTGCACATGATCAGCGCGACCATGATTTTGCGACCAAGTACGGCTTGCCGATCAACTACGTCTTTGCACCGACCGAAGGTGAATTGAACACGTCCGAGGCGTTTGTCCCGTTCAAAACCGACGCGGTCAAATACCTGCTCGGCTTTGCAGGCGAAGAGGTACAGACCGGCGACCAAGGCGTCGAGACCGCCATTGATTTTTGCGAAAGCAACGGCGTGGGCCACGGCGTGACCAAGTTCCGCTTGCGCGATTGGGGCCTGTCGCGCCAACGCTATTGGGGCTGTCCGATCCCTGTGGTGCATTGCGAGGCCTGCGGCGTGGTTCCTGAGAAGAAAGAGAACCTGCCCGTCGAATTGCCCAAAGATGTGACATTCGATCAACCTGGAAATCCGCTTGACCGCCATCCGACATGGCGCAATTGCACTTGCCCGAACTGTGGTGCGGATGCGTTACGAGAGACGGACACGATGGACACGTTTGTGGACAGCTCGTGGTACTATGCGCGATTCACATCCCCGCACGCCGACACGCCAACCGTGTCAGAAGATGCGGCCTATTGGATGAACGTCGATCAGTATATCGGCGGCATCGAGCACGCGATTTTGCACCTGCTCTATTCACGCTTTTTCGCCCGCGCGATGAACGTCACAGGTCACTTGCCCGATAGCGCGCGCGAGCCGTTCAACGCGCTCTTCACCCAAGGGATGGTGACGCACGCGATTTACCAGAATGCGGTGCGCAAGGACGAGCATGGCCGCGCCATCTATCACTACCCTGATGAAGTCGAAGAACGCGATGGCGGCACATTCGTCAAAGCGACAGGTGAGGCGATCACCGTGATCCCTTCGGCTAAGATGTCGAAATCCAAAAACAACGTTGTCGATCCGGTCGAGATCATCAAACAATACGGCGCCGACACGGCACGTTGGTTTGTGCTGTCCGATAGCCCGCCCGAACGCGATGTGGAATGGACGGCATCCGGTGCCGAAGCCTCGGCCAAGCATCTCAACCGCGTGTGGCGTTTGACGGCGGACCTAGCGGGCGCCCCCGAAAGCGGCACCGGTGACGATGACCTATTGCGCGCGTCCCACAAAGCCATGAACGAGGTCACATTGGGGATCGACAGCTTTGGCTTTAACGCGGCCATTGCAAAGCTTTACGGTTTCACAAATACCATTGCGAAATCCAAAGCGGGACGTGAGGCAAAGCGGTTTGCGCTAAAGACTCTCGCGCAACTCATGTCTCCGATGACACCGCATCTTGCGGAGGAAATGTGGTCGATGCTTGGTGGCGAGGGTCTCATAGCGCGTGCCCCATGGCCATGCGCAGACGAGAAGATGTTGGTCGAAGAGAACGTCACGCTACCGATCCAGATCAATGGCAAGCGGCGCGACGAAATCACTGTTCCAAGCGATATGCCGAAAGAAGAGATTGAAAAACTCGCTCTGGCGAACGAAGTTGTTCTAAAGGCGCTCGACGGTGGGCAGCCTAAGAAACTCATCGTTGTTCCGGGCCGTATCATCAATGTCGTCATTTAACCGCCGCACATTCCTATGCTCCGCCGCCGCGATTGCCGCGTTGGCGGGGTGTGGGTTCACGCCCTTGTATGGGCCAAACGGTGCGGCAAATGCGTTGCGTGATGCCGTTGAGTTGACCGCACCCGTGACCCGCGAAGACTATGCCTTTGTCCGCGCTGTTGAGGGTCAACTCGGCGC
>NZ_CBFHKW010000032.1:305-25036 GCF_965656515.1 Celeribacter marinus | reverse complement strand
CCGCACGCAGCGCGCGTTTCTCGCTAGAGTACGCACTACAAACCAGCGAATCCAGTATTGGCCTGACCCGCGCACAAGAGATCAATCGCTATCATGTCGCAGGAACGGCGACATATACGCTAAGCGATATTGCAACTGGCGATGTGCTGAGCAGTGGCAAAGTGACAGCCTTTTCCGCCTACTCAGCATCTGAATCGACGTTTGCCGCGCGGGCAGCGACACGTGACGCCTATGATCGTCTTATGGTGCAATTGGCGGATAAAACCGTGGCACAAATTCTTGCTGTTGCAGGAGCGCAGAAATGAAACTGTCCCCGCGTGACGCCGTAGGGTATTTTGCAAAACCCGACCCCAATCGCGCCGGCACGTTGATTTATGGCCCTGATACGATGCGAATCGCTCTCAAGCGCCAAGAGCTGATTGCCGCCCTCATCGGACCGCAAGGCGAAGAAGAAATGCGTCTCACACGGATGTCGGGAGCAGATCTGCGCAAGGACAAGACGCTATTATCTGACGCCATAAAGAGCCAAGGATTTTTCCCCGGACCGCGTGTTGCATTTGTCGAAGACGTCACCGAGCTTCTTAGCCCAACGATCATTGAGGCCCTGACCGACTGGCAAGACGGCGATGCCCACATCGTGGTCACAACGGGGGCGTTGAAAGCGACCTCCAAACTGCGCAAGGCATTTGAGGGACATCCGCGCGCCTATGCCGCGGCGATATATGCAGACCCGCCATCGCGTGCCGAGATCGAAGCAACCTTGGCCAAAGCAGGTTTGAGACACCTCTCAACCCACGCCATGACGGACATAGAGGCGTTGGCACGCGTCCTTGATCCCGGGGATTTTCGCCAGACACTTGATAAAATTTCGCTCTACAAAATCGGTGACGAGACCGAACTGACAAGCGCAGAAATCGAAGCCTGCGCGCCAGTGACGACAGAAACCGAAGTCGATGATGTGTTGAACGCGGTCGCAGACGGGCGCACCGGTGACCTTGGACCGATCCTCAAAAAGATCGAGGGACAAGGCATAGATGCGGTCGCACTATCGATCTACACGATGCGCCATTTTCGCGCCCTTCATGCCGCCGCCTCAGATCCGGGTGGCGCATCATCTGGTATTGCACGCGCACGCCCACCGATCTTTGGCCCACGCCGCGACCGCATGACACGACAGGCTCACAATTGGGGCATGTTCAAACTCGAAAATGCACTCAAAATTTTGACGGAAACCGATCTGACGCTACGATCCGCCTCACGCGCCCCGACGATGGCCGTGATGGAACGCGCGCTTATCCGTCTTGCGATGCTCGCGCAAAGGCGTTGACGGCACCGCGACCGGCGACCAAACCTGTGGCCAGACATCCCGTGATCAAATAGCCGCCCGTTGGTGCATCCCAATCAAGCATCTCACCGGCAGCAAAGAGTGTAGGTCGCGCTTTAAACGCAAGATCATGGGTTAGCGCGTCAAAGGAAACTCCCCCCGCCGTTGAAATCGCCTCGTCCATTGGCGCGGGCTTGGCATTTGGGATTTCCAGACGTTTCAGTGCGGGCAAGAGGTTCGTCGGCAAAGGTCGTGCAAACTCCATCATCAGCGCAATCTTTTCCGGCGGAAGGCGAAGCGTTTTGCGCAAGAAATTTGCTGTACTCTCTTTGGGTTTACGTTTGTTCAAGGCCTGCGCCACCCGTGTGTCATCCCAATCTGGCATCAAATCCACCACCAGCGGCGCACCGTCACGCAGACCCCGCGACACGGTGTAGATCCCCCCACCCTCAAGGCCACTGTGCGAAATGACCATTTCGCCGCGTGACGTATACGCCCCTGCGGCCAGACCGATGTTCTTTACTGCAACGCCAAAGTGCGGTGCCATATGATCCGACCACGCAATATGGAGCGCCACGTTGGACGCGTGAAACGGTTCGATATTGCCGATTGGTTTGAGCATATCGACCCACGCCCCATCAGACCCCAACCTTGCCCAACTCGCCCCGCCAAGGGCCAGAACCGTCACCTTGGGCGTGAGGCGTCGTTCCCCGTCAGGCGTATAAAATACGAATCCGTCGTCGATATCTGTAAGACGCCAGTTGCGCCGCAATTCAACGCCCTGAGAATTGAGTTTGGCCAGCCATGCGCGCAGCAGAGGCGACGCTTTCATTTCCTTTGGAAACACGCGGCCGGTCGAGCCTGCGAACACCTCTTGTCCGAGGGCGTCCGCCCATGCGACCACATCAAGCGGCCCGAACCCACGCAAGGCATCAACCATCGTTGGATGACACGGATCATACGCCGCTACAAACGTCTCTAAGCTCTCTTTTTTGGTTAGGTTCAGGCCTGACTTTCCGGCCATCAAAAACTTGCGCGCAGGTGAGGGTTTAGCCTCGGTCAGGATCACACGCAGACCCGCGCGCGACATCTCATCGGCGGCCATGAGCCCCGCAGGCCCAGCGCCCACAACGAGCGCATCGCATTGCTCAAAGGCCCTATTCACACCGCACCAACCCTTTGATCCCCGCAACATGCGACGCGGGCGCGGCCAATACGGTCCGACCAAGATCCAACGCCGCAGACATCAGGTCGTCGCGGGCCACGACACGGTCGATAAGCCCCCATGACACTGCCTCATCTGCACCAATTTTCTGGCCCGCCATCAGGAGCATTTGGGTCCGCGCAGGACCTATCAGCGCGACAAGCCGCTTGGGATCAGACGGCTGCGGCAAATACCCAAGCGTCATCACGGGATAAAAAAACTTTGCCTCCGGCACAGCGATGCGCAGATCACAGGCCAACGCCATACCGAATGCGCCCCCCGCAAGTGTTCCATTCAACGCGGCAATTGTAAGACAGGGAAGTGCGGCCATAGATGTCGAAAGCTCTTCCCAAAGTGGCGATGTCGCAAGCCCCGCCTTTGCGGCGTCTAGATCCGCGCCCGCCGAGAATACGTTTCCAACACCGCTGAGAATTAGACACTTTGCCACGCCATGCGCCGCACCCACAGTTTCGATCAATGTCACAAGCATATCAGGCGTCAGCGAGTTGGCCTTTTCAGGCCGATTTAGGGTCACATACCAAAGGTCGCCGTCTTTATGTACATTGATCATGAAATGGTCTCCTTTGCCGCCCGATCAGCTGAGTTTCGCCCAAACCGGCACTTACGATCTGATTGGCCCATGTTAGAACGTGCTGCAAGTGCGTTCCAGTCTTGACCCTGCACGCAAAGACATAAACCCTAGGCATAACTTTCTGAGGAGAAATCGAATGCGCGCCGTCACTCTCATCCCATCGGTTCTATTGTGCACCGCAATCGCAGCGCCTGTTCTGGCGGATGTGACACCCGAGGATGTGTGGAACGACGCCTTGGCCACGATCAAACTGTTTGACCAATCCGTAACGGCCGATTTAGAACGCGATGGAAGCACACTTGTCGCGCGCAATGTTACGTTTCGATCTAGTGACGCGGGCACTGGGGGCCTGTCACACACCACAAAGATAGAGCAAATAGACCTCGTAAATTTGGGCAACGGGTCGGTCAAAATGGTGTTTGTCTCCCCCGTCATCAGCCGCATCACAGGCTCAAAACTCCAAGAGCTTGGCGAAAACACATTTCGCGCCGACGTCACAACCAGCGCAACTCTGAGCGGCGAAATTATCGTAACAGGCGACCCTGATGCGATGATCTACGCACTTGATGGTGCCGACTTTGAGATGTTGACCGAAATCTCTGGCTCCGATGATCTCGCCTTGGCACAGACCAATGAAACAACCGTGTCCAATGTCTCGGGCGCGCTGTCCTCTCAAAAGGGTGCGACTACTGTAAAGGGTCAGTTCAATATCGCCGCGGATAGCTATAGCTACCAGATGAACCAACCCGGTGACGAAGGGTCGCAAATGCAGCTGAGCGCGTCGCTGTCTGGCTACGCGAGCGAAGGCGACTACGAGGGACCACGTGACGCAAGTACAACGGATTGGAGCGCTGCGCTGTCCGCCCTCTCCGCGCGGTTTGCACAATCGTTTGAAACAGGCGTGTTCGAGGCTCAGTTTGCGGATGGTGACCGGCCATCCGCGTCGACCCTCTCTGGCACTGTGGGCCAGTCATGGGTCGATATGTCGGCCGTGGACGGCGTGGCATCTTATGAAGCAAAAAGCACAGATTTCACGGCCATGTTGTCCGGCCCGTCCGTTCCTGTAAAGGATGCGCAAATTTCCATTGCCAACTCGGGCGTGACGATGTCCGTCCCGCTAACACAAAGAGATGAGCCACAACCATTTGAACTGGGCCTCTCACTCGAAGATGTCGGCATGTCCGCGTCCCTTTGGGCCATGTTTGACCCGCTCGGAGAACTTGCGAGAGACCCCGCAACTGTCACCATTCAGTTGACCGGAGACGCCTTGGTTCTGGACGCCCTCACCCCCACCGATCCGACATCCATCGTATCGAGCACCATGACCAAGCTTTCGAGCCTGAACCTTGAGACGTTTTTCGTGTCTTTCGCAGGGGCAAAGATCGACGCCACAGGCGCGTTGACGGCAAATTCTGATGGCATCGCACAAATGGGCCTGCCTGATTTGATCGGTAGCATCGACATTACACTGACCAATATCACCGATCTTATAGATACATTTACACGTATTGGCCTGACGCCGCCTCAATTTGGCGGCTTGGCCCAAATGATGCTCGGGATGTTGGCACGACCAGGCCCCGAAGTTGGCGTCTTGGTCTCACACATCGAGCGTACGGCAGACGGACAAATCCTTGCCAACGGACTACCGCTACCATTTTAAGGCTTAGGCTCATTCCAAGTTTACGCCTGTGCTCTATGTTCTCTTGTGAGCGGCAGGTGCGCGGCTTAAGCCCTAGACCAAATAAGACGAAGGACACAACATGGCGCAAGATCTATCAGCACTAACAGCACAGTTGTTAGACGCCGCGAAACGTGCAGGCGCACAGGCCGCCGATGTCGTGGCGGTTGATGGCACATCTGTGTCCATCGACGTGCGCGCAGGCGCCTTGGAGCATGCCGAGCGATCAGAGGGCGTTGATATTGGCTTGCGCGTTTTAATCGGCAAACGTCAGGCCTGCGTTTCCGCGTCAGACACACGTGGGGAGACTCTGACAACCATGGCCGAGCGTGCGGTGGCCATGGCGCGTATGGCCCCTGAAGATCCCTTTATCGGCTTGGCTGATGCCAGCCAATTGGCGCAGGATCGCGACACCTGCGTGTTGGAGCTGTTCGACCCAACTGAGGAGCCAAGCCCCGCTGAGCTACAGGACGATGCTGCGCGCGCAGAGGCGGCGGCCCTTGGCATTGATGGCGTCACGAAAGTTCAATCCGCATCGGCGGCCTATGGTCGTCGCCGTATCCAGATCGCTGCCTCCAACGGTTTTTCGGGCAGCTACATGCGGTCGGACAGGATGACATCATGTGTTGCAATCGCCGGTGACGGATCCACGATGGAACGCGATTATTGCGGCGAGTCGCGGGTTTTTCAAACCGATCTGCCCACACCCGAGGATATTGGCATGCTCGCGGGACGGCGCACGGTCGAGCGCGTTGGCGCGCGCAAACCAAAGACCGGTAGCTACCCTGTGCTGTATGATGAACGCATATCATCGTCGCTAATCGGACATCTGCTCGGCGCGATTAACGGCGCATCAATTGCGCGCGGGTCCAGTTGGTTGCGTGACGCATTGGGCGAGTTTGTCCTGCCTGCCTCCTTGTCGATCACCGAGCATCCCCACCGCAAACGCGTCACGGCTTCGCGCCTGTTTGATGGCGAAGGACTACCAACCAAAGAGCGCACCATTGTCGAGAACGGTCGCCTTATGGGTTGGACACTTGATCTGGCATCCGCACGCAAATTGGGGATGGACAGCACCGCAAATGCGGCGCGTGGCGTGTCGTCTCCACCCTCCCCATCCCTGTCCAATGTCGCGCTCACCCAAGGCGACAAAAGTCGAGAGGACTTGATTGCCGAGATGGGAACAGGCCTGCTTGTCACGTCCATGATCGGTTCAACGATCAATCCCACAACGGGCGATTATTCGCGTGGCGCCGCAGGTTTTTGGGTGGAAAACGGCGAAATCGCATACGCTGTAAACGAATGCACGATTGCAGGGAATCTACGCGAAATGCTTGGCTCACTCATCCCCGCAAACGATGCTCGCACACACTTGAGCACGGTGGTCCCATCGCTCTTGGTCGAGGGGATGACCCTTGCCGGAGACTGATGATCTTTCGCTTTTGATCGACGCCGCCTTGGAGGCTGGACGGATTGCAACACCGTATTGGAAATCCAACCCTGAGGTATGGGACAAAGGGGACGGAGCGGGTCCGGTCACAGAGGCCGATCTGGCTGTGGACCGCCACCTGTTCGACCGCTTTGCAACCGCGCGCCCAACCTATGGTTGGTTGTCGGAGGAAACTGCGGACACCGCCGAGCGCTTGGGCAAAGATCGCGTGGTCATCGTCGACCCGATTGACGGGACGCGGAGCTTTATCCAAGGCGATACAAATTGGGCGCACTCACTCGCCATTGTTGAACGCGGTGAGGTTGTCGCCGCTGTCGTCTACCTACCTCTGCGCGACCGCCTCTTTGCCGCCACCACGGGGGGCGGCGCAACGCTCAACGGGGATCCTATCCATGTGAGCGGCGGCGAAGAGCTAAACGGTGCCAGTGTTCTGGTCAAAAAGGGCGTTCTGGATGCCGAGCATTGGCAAGATGGCCCGCCCGCATTTGTGCATAAATTCCGCCCGTCTCTTGCCTACCGTCTCGCCCTTGTTGCCCAAGGACGCTACGATGCGATGATCACTTTACGCCCGACATGGGAGTGGGACGTTGCAGCCGGCTCATTGATCATGGAAGAGGCCGGTGGCGTGGTTCTAGACCGCGCAGGCCAACGTCCCGTTTTCAATCAACCGCATCCCGCCACCAATGGTCTCGTCGCGGGAAGTGCCGCGCTGTCGAGGGCCATCGTTGAGCGTCTCAAGCCGACCTAGACAAACTCAGCCATGTCTTGTGAGACCGCGTGCACCAAATTGGCGACAATGTCAGGGTCTGCCGCATGGACCCTACTCCAGTTAGGAATGAAGGGCGTCTCCATCGGGTTTTCCAAAAACACCTGACCTGCGCGCATAATATTTGACGCAAATAGTTCAACAGCGCGCTCTTCGACATGGCGGTCCACATGCAGTCCGTTCATGCGCGCATCGTTAAAATAGGTCTCGATCAGGTCCAAGCCATCACGGTAGTACGTGGCCTTAATCGAGCGAAAGATCTCTTCGGAAAACACAGTTCCGTCCGCTGCCAGCTTACGATAGAGCGCCTTACAGATATCCACCGACATGCGCGATAGGCCTTGGTTTGCATCCTCTTCACTGAGGTCTTGGTGTTTGTGATCATAGCGGTCGGAAATCTCGACCTGACACACCGCACGCGGGCTCAGGTTGCGCCATGCTTCGGACAAAAGCCCGATCTCTAAACCCCAATCGGACGGGATACGCATGTCGGGCAAAATCGATGTACGCATCGCAAACTCACCCGCAAGCGGGTAGCGAAAGTCGGACAGGAAATCGAGGTAGTCACGCGGGCCGAGCACCTTGCGCAAGGCGGCTAACATTGGTGACACCAACAACCGCGACACACGGCCATTTAGTTTGCCCTCTGCCACGCGCGGATAGAACCCTTTTGACATTTGATAGGGAAAATTCGGATTGGTCACCGGATAGACCAAGCGAGCGAGCATGCCTGCAGAATAGGTCACAACATCGCAATCATGCACCGCAACAACTGCACTATCAGCGCGCGCAATCGTGTAGCCCATACAAAACCAGACATTGCGCCCCTTGCCCGGTTCGGCGGGAGACAGGCCCAACTCGTTCAGGCGCGCATCCACGGCTTTGAGACGCGCACCATCGTTCCACAACACAACATGCTCCGCCTTGAGTTTGGCAAAGAATTTGCGCGCATATCTGTATTGAGCCTCATCGGCGCGATCGAGGCCAATGACAATCCGGTGGATAAACCCAACCTTATTAAGCTCGTCAATGATCGCGGGCAGCGCGTCCCCCTCTAATTCGGAAAACAGGGACGGCAAAATGAGCGTGATTTTTCGCGTCGATGAAAAGAGATCAAGCTCTCGCGCAAGATCGTCTGCTGTATTGTGGCGCAGGTTGTGCAGCGTGGCCACGTGCCCGCCTTGATGGAAATCAGCCATGTCTCACCTTTTTATGTCGTAAATTTGTTCAATGCGTTCCAGCACGCTGTGGTTCCATCCGAGCGGCCCCGGATCTGTGCTGCGCGTGATGCGCCCCGTGGCCTCACCCGCCATCGGCGCAAGCGGTGGCGCATCGGGGTTCGTGATGATCACGCCAAAGTCCGCAGCCGCAATCATATCCGTGTCGTTGGGGGCATCTCCGAGGGCAAGGGATAATGGCGGCGGCGCCCATTTAGACACTATGTCCGCCATATGATCCGCTTTTGTGGCCCCAAAGGAGAGGGTTAAAAACCGACCCCCGCGCCGCGCGAAAACTCCGCGCTCGGACAGTGCGGCTATGAATGCATCAAGCCCGTCTTGCGCCCCAACCCACCGGCCCGGTTCAGAGAATTGGCGCTTTGCGGCCAAAGCCGCATCGGTAACAGATAACCCTGTTTCTCGTGCAATCTGATCAACCGACCACTGCGAAAACCCCTGAAATGATCGCCGCAACGACAGCGGTATGTCGGATAGTGCCGCGAGAAGTGCCGTATAGTCTTGCGCGTCCGCATTTGGGATTTCACCCGCGCCCAAAAGCCCCGCACCATTCTCGACAATGGCGGGAACGTGATAAAACCCCATTTCTGCGCGCAACGCGTAGATCTCAAACGCCGTCTTTGAGCTGGCCAACACCAACGGGATGCCGAGATCTAACATGCAATCAAGCGCCGGCTGAGCAGGCGACCAATCATAACTCGTGTGATCTAAGAGCGTGCCATCCAGATCGGAAAAAACAACGAGCCGCGGGCAAGAAGGCGTATGCGTAACCATGGGTTCACAATGCCTCCTACCACCCACAAGAGGAACAGTTCACACCCGTATTAGCGTTCAAAAAAGGCGTAGCGCATAGTTTTTAGGCAATCGGCCCGCAACACGCCGCGCATCGCCTTGACCGTCCAAGTGGATCGGATAGGGTGCGGACACACTGACCCGATGGAGGATGTCATGACACAACGACTGCACCTTGTTTTCGGCGGCGAATTGGTCGACCCGACCAAAACAACATTTCGCAATACGGATGATATCCATGTTGTTGGCGTTTTCCCCGATTACGACTCCGCCCATGCCGCGTGGAAGTCCGAGGCCCAGCGCACAGTTGACAACGCCCATATGCGGTACTTTATCGCGCATCTCCACCGTTTGCGCGACGAAGAAGCAGCGGCAAGTTCAACCGAAGAGCTCGACACCTGAGGATAGGCCATATGGCCAAACCGGCCTCCCTTAGAGCCTATCTTGCAGCGGCTGCACGTTCTGAATCGCAAGCCGTAAAACGGCTGCGAAGACTTCAGGCCTCTGGCGTGCTGTCACAAGAACGCTGTGACCACCGATTGGCGCGCACCCTTCCTCCGCGCCCATCGGGTGAGATCATTTGGATCAATGTGGCGCGCGCACACGCGGTGCAAGCCGCACTAGATTTGTTGGAGACACTGCGCGAGGATCGACCGGATCTCACGTGCCTTTTGACAACACCTGACGCGCTGCCCTCACATATTGCGCCGCTCGACAATGTCATACACATGCCGCTCCCGGAGGAGTGTAGCACAGTCGTCCGCCGGTTCCTTGACCACTGGAAGCCGAGTGTTCTGGCGTGGGTCGGGGACCGCTTTCGCCCGTCACTCCTTTGGCACGTCCAAGAGGCGCACATCCCGACCGTTGCAATTGCGGCTCCCGATTGTGGGTTCGAATTGGACGCTCGGTTTATCCTACCTGCTCTGCGGTCCGTTACGCTGTCGCAATTCGATCACGTCATTGCCGCCAACCAAAGTGACGCCGCAACGTGGCAACGCATGGGTGCAAATCAACAAAGTGTTGAGGTCATCGGCCCACTCGAAGAGGGCGCACTATCGCATCGCTTCGAAGAACACGGGTTCTCCGATCTGTCGCGCGAGATAGGTACGCGACCCACATGGTTTGCAGCCCAACTCGCAGCCGGCGAAGTCGCAGATGTGTTGAAAGCACATGCGACTGTGATGCGCCGCGCACATCGGCTTTTGTTGATCGCGACATTCAAGGACGCGGATGCACAAGCCGCGTTTGAACGACAGGCGGCCGCGACGGGTTTGCGCCTCGCGCAACGCTGTGACTTGGCTCCTGTAACCGAAGAGGTGCAGGTCCTCATCGCTGATCCCGATATTGACGAAAATGCATTATGGTACCGCGCCGCACCAACATCGTTTTTGGGATCCTCGCTAACGCAAAGTGGCGGACTATCCCCGAATGATGCCGCGGGCTATGGTTCGGCTATCATTCACGGGCCGCACGTCTCACATCACGCCGGCGCCTACGCGCGACTGGCGGCTGTGGGTGCGGCGCGATTGGTGCGCTGTGACACAGATTTGAGCGAAGCCGTGCGCGTGCTTCTGGCGCCTGACGCCGCCGCGATTGCGGCCAATGCGGCGTGGATTGTCATGTCATCAGGCGCAGAAGTCTCGACACGCACGGCAGACCTGTTACACGATCTGCTTGATATACGTGAGGCGATTGACGGATGAGAGAGCCCAAATTCTGGTCTAATTCTGCACAACACCCTGGTTTTATGGCGCACATATTAACTCCGCTTGGCGCGATCTATGCCAGTCAGACCGCGAGACGCGTTGCCAAAACAGGCTACAAATCCAGCGTTCCTGTCATTTGTGTCGGCAACATAAACGCGGGCGGCACAGGCAAGACACCGACCGTCATCGCCCTCGTTCAACGTCTCATCGAACGCGGAAAATCGGTGCATGTTGTGTCTCGCGGCTACGGTGGATCACTCCACGGCCCTGTTCGCGTCAACGAGCGCAGCCACACCGCGGATCAAGTGGGCGACGAGCCTCTTTTGATTGCCGCGTTCACACCGACATGGGTCGCCAAAGACCGAGCGGACGGTGTGCGCATGGCTGAGAAAGATGGCGCAGATGTTATCTTGCTCGATGACGGAATGCAAAACGGTAGCGTCCAAAAGGACGCCACATTCGTTGTCGTAGATGCCCATCGCGGATTTGGAAACGGTCGGGTTATTCCGGCGGGGCCACTGCGCGAACCTATCGAACGCGGGTTGATGCGCGCAGATGCCGTGGTGTCCATCGGGGACGCCGCAGCTCAAGATCGGTTTTCAGGTCTATGGGGCGGCACCCTGATCGTACCGCGCGTTCGTGCCAGCCTTGCACCGTTACAAACAGGGTTCGACTGGACGGATCAGCCCGTTCTGGCTTTTGCTGGAATCGGCCATCCTGAAAAGTTCTTTGCGACATTGAGGGGGCTCGGTGCGCATTTGCGTCGCGCAGAGGCGTTGAACGATCATCAGCCTCTCTCCATGCAATTGATGACCCGCCTTGAAATCGAAGCTCTCGCCTTGGGCGCACAGATGGTTACAACGGAAAAAGACGCGGTGCGATTGCCCCGCGCCTTTCGCCAAAAGGTCATTACCCTACCCGTGCGCCTGATGAGCGAGGATTGGTCAGTTATCGACGCAAAACTCGCTCAACTGGGTTTAGACTAGAATTTATTCCGCCAGCTTTTCATCAAGAATTTTCTTGAGATCGGCATAGGACATATTGGAATGTTTGACGCCATCAATCACAAGGCTTGGCGTCGAGCTAATGTCGTCTGCTTCGGCCTCTTTGGTGGCTTTTTCATACATCGCCTGCGCCATTTCACCGTTGTTCATGCACGCATCGAGATCGGTGTCGCTCAGACCCGCGGTTTTCCCGATTTTGCGCAGGTTCTCAACGATTTGCATCGCATCTTTTCCGCCTGCAATCCACTCGGACTGCTGTTCATACAACAAAGTCTGGATACCAAAATACCGCATCGACCCACCACAACGCGCCACCATCGACGCCCATAGGCCAAACTTGTCAAAATAGACTTCGCGATAGGTGAATTTCACTTTGCCCGTGTCAATGTAATCCGCCTTCAGCGCCTTAAATACGGAATCGTGGAAAGTTGCACAATGTGGACAGGTGTAGGACGCATATTCGATGATTTCGATTGGCGCAGTATCATCGCCAATCGTCAGATCAGGAACCACGACAGTCACGGGTTCGACTGCATCGGCTTCTTGGGCAAAACTTGGCAATGCAAAGCTTGCGACAAATCCGGTCGCGGCAAGTGCAGTTGTTGAAAGGAATGTGCGTCTGTTCATGGGTCCACCTTTGATTGGTTGGCGTTTTTGGTTAGAACGTTAGCCCCAAGACGATCTAGCGCAGCACGCAAGCCCTCGTCATTGACGCCCGTCGATATCTCATGCGCCTCATGAACCAAAGCAGGATCAAGGGCGGGTTTTGTCTCTTTTTTCGCTGTTTCAAATTGAACGCGGCCCTCGGTAAAACCCGTTGGCGCGGTCTGTGTGATGTGAATTCGGTTGATGGCGTTAAACCCGTAAACAGAATTCACACGGTCACGGATTTTTGGCAAATCCGCCTGAAGCATGGGCGCAAACGCGCCGGTGGTCAAAAGTGTGAGTGTCGCGCCAAATGCGCCCTTGGCATACGATACCTTGATCGGGCGCGCCATTGCGGCGGTCTGTTCGCCGACCACTTCCGGCCAATGGGTCAATAGCCGCGTTTCGGAAAACCCACGCGTTTCGGTGGCCGACCGGATGCGCGCCTGCAAAAGACCCGAGGTGATCTCGAACCCTTTTCGCCTACGTGCTATTTTTTTCTCCGGTGTCACGGCCATCGTGTTTTCCAAGTCTCCGTATTTTCCGAGTCTTCATCTGGCCTCTTTGGCCGCACGCCCTATTGTAGTGGTCCAGACGCCCTGCACCAGTAGAAAGCCAATGACAGATGCTAAACAATGCGTGACGACCTGAAATGTATGCAAACCGCACAAACGCTTTTGACGTGGTATGACGCCAATGCGCGGGTTTTGCCGTGGCGCGTTGCGCCCTGTGATCGCGCCCAAGGCCGCGCACCTGATCCCTACCGTGTTTGGCTCTCCGAGATCATGTTGCAACAAACAACCGTGGCCGCCGTCAAAGCCTATTTCGAACGCTTTACCGCGCTATGGCCCACGGTCCAAGATCTAGCTGCAGCACCAGATGATGCGGTCATGGCAGAGTGGGCGGGACTTGGATACTACGCGCGGGCGCGCAATCTCCTAAAATGCGCACGTGCTGTCGTCACTGATTATGATGGTGTGTTTCCGCATGATCACGCAACGCTTTTGACCCTACCCGGGATTGGGCCATACACCGCATCGGCCGTGTCCGCGATCGCCTTTGACGCGCCCGAAACGGTCCTTGACGGCAATGTCGAGCGCGTCATGTCGCGACTGTTTTTGGTTGAAATGCCGTTGCCAAAATCCAAACCCGAATTGATGACATTGGCGCAAAGCCTTACGCCCCAATTGCGGGCGGGAGACTATGCGCAGGCGGTCATGGACCTCGGTGCAACTGTTTGCACGCCGAAATCACCGGCCTGCGGGATTTGTCCGCTGAACCGCGAATGCCGTGCCCTCGCGGCGGGGATCGCGGCAGAGTTGCCTAGGAAAGACCCTAAAAAACCCAAACCCGTTCGCCTTGGGCATGTCTACGTCTCACGCACAATAGCGGATGAGTGGATTCTGGAAAAGCGGCCCGAGAAAGGCTTGTTAGGGGGAATGCTCGGATGGCCGACATCGGATTGGAATGAGGCCCCCAACGCCAGCCCACCGTTCACTGCAAATTGGCATGCTATCGGCGAAGTGCGTCATACATTTACGCATTTCCACCTTATTCTTCAGGTGCATACGGCGTTGCCCGCGGCGGCACCGGAGGGTGCGGTTTTGCTGCCCAATGCGGAGTTTCGCCCCTCCGATTTACCAACGCTCATGCGAAAGGCATTTGACCTTGCCCGCACAACGATTGACAGTTGAGCCGTAGGATGAACGTCAGGTCGCGTGGCGTGCATAGTTAAGAGGTGTTGATATGAATATGGCAAAAATTTCCACCAGAAACGCGGTGCCGTTTTGGCTCTCTCTTGGCATCGTCCCACTGTTGTGGATCGGCGCGCTCAAAGGTGGATGGTGGACCGTTTTAGTACCACTGTACGCATGGCACCTCTTTGCCGCGTTGGACGCTCTATTTGGCTTGAACCGTGATAATCCTGATCCAGAAACGCCGGATAAAGAGTTGTTTTGGTATCGGCTCGTGACGCTGGTTTGGTTTCCCGTTCAATTCGTAAATATCTTTGGATTGATCTACTTTGTAACCCACACCGATCACTTATCGACGTTGGCCACGATTGTCCTGTTTTTTGGCTTGGGCGTGTCGTCGGGGAGCATTGGTATTGTCTACGCTCACGAGCTTTTGCACCAACGCAATACGACGGAACGATGGCTTGGCGATCTGTTGCTGTCCTCTGTTTTGTACTCGCATTTTCGTACCGAACATTTGCTGGTGCACCATACCCATGTTGGCACACGCCGCGATGCGGTGACCGCGCTTTATAACGAGGGGTTTCACCACTATTTCTTTCGAGTTTTGCGCGAATGTCCGCGCTCGGCATGGGACGCGGAAAAAGCCATGCTTGCGCGACGCGGCTTGACCGTCTGGCATCCGCGCAATCCACATTTCCGCTATTGGACATTGCAACTCATGATGCTGATACTCGCCGTTCTACTGGGGGGCACTGTGGGTCTATTTCTCTTTGTGTGGCAAGCACTTGTAGCTATTTGGCAATTGGAATTGACCAACTATATCGAACACTACGGGCTCACGCGCCGCCACCTCGGGGATGGCAAATACGAGCACGTCAAACCCCATCATAGCTGGAACGCCGCGCATATGGCGACCAATTGGTTGCTGATCAATTTACAGCGTCACTCGGACCATCACTACAAGCCAGATCGCCGTTTTCCGCTGTTGCAAAACTACGATGAATCGGACGCGCCGCAACTGCCGTATGGCTACACGGTCATGGGGTTTATTGCCGTGGTTCCCTCGCTGTGGCGCCGCGTAATGAACCGCAAAGTACGGGCATGGCGGGCACAGTATTATCCCGATATTGAGGATTGGGATGACTATAAAAATGGTCGCAACCCACTTCCACCTCTTTAGTGTTTCACAAAAAAGCCCCGCCATAAAGGCGGGGCATAAGTCGGATGCTGCGGAAGTCAGACCACAAGCATCAGGCGGTATTCGATTATTGAGATTGGGGCATGGCACCCGCAAAAAGCCTGTCGGACTTTCGTCGGACCATCGTCGGACTTTCGTCGGGCAAGAGGGCGGATGCCAATGCTGTGATTTGGGGCGCGGTGCCTAGTTCATCTCCGCGCGGATTTGTTGACGAAGCACATCAATCGGAACCTGTTTTCCATCCCGTTTGAACGTCCAATACGTCCAGCCATTGCACGAGGGCGCGCCCTCAAGATGTGCGCCGACCTGATGAATGGACCCTTTGACATCATTGGACACAAGAGTTCCATCTGCGCGTACCTTTGCCGTGCGACGACCGTTCAGGGAGGACAGCTCCTCACCCGGACGCAACATGCCGCGCTCGACCAACTGGCCGAACGGCACACGCGGTTCGGCGCGCTTGGACGTGGAGACGCGCAACGCGTCTTTATCGAACTTGCGAACGGCGTCGATGCGTTTTTGAGCAACTTCGCGGTATTTGGCTTCGCGCTCGATTCCGATGAACTCGCGGCCTAGCATTTTGGCCACGGCGCCGGTTGTGCCCGTGCCAAAGAACGGATCAAGCACCACATCGCCGGGATTGGTCGTGCCAACCAGAATACGGTGCAGCAAGCTTTCGGGCTTTTGCGTTGGGTGCGCTTTTTCGCCGTCTTCATTTTTTAGACGTTCGCCACCGTTACAAATCGGCAAGACCCAATCTGAGCGCATCTGAATGCCCTCATTCAACGACTTGAGCGCCTCATAGTTGAACGTGTATTTCGCGGCTTCGTTTTTGGACGCCCAGATAATTGTCTCATGGGCATTGGTGAATCGTTTGCCCCGAAAGTTCGGCATCGGATTCGATTTGCGCCACACAACATCATTGAGAATCCAGAAGCCTTGGTTTTGAAGCTCGGCGCCCATGCGGTACACGTTGTGATATGAGCCAATCGCCCAAATCGCACCGTTCGGTTTGAGGACACGGCGCGCGGCGGCAAGCCAATCGCGGGTAAAGTTGTCATAGACCTTAAAGCTATCGAACTGATCCCAATCGTCGTCAACGGCGTCAACTTTGGAATTGTCAGGGCGGTGAAGATCACCGCGCAGCTGTAGGTTATACGGGGGATCTGCAAAGATCAGGTCGACAGATCCTTCGGGAAGGCTGTTCATAATCTCGATGCAATCGCCACCAAGGATCTGGTTTAGCGGCAGCTCTGTGGCTGCCTCACGTGTTTTCGTCGTCATACTCTGCCTCATGTCGTGCCCCTTATTGGAGCATCGTTACCGCGCCGTTTTCGACGTCGTTTTATGAGGCCTAAGATGAGTCAAAGATGATTCGCGGTCAATTTCTTTTTTGAATCAGTCACTTAGTTATTTATCTTGATACAAGATGTTGTGTACTGGCTTGAACGAACGTCTATGGTGAGGGGTCACCCCAAGATTTCGCAGCCCATCTAGATGCAATTTTGTCCCATATCCGGCGTTCTTTTCCCACCCATATCCCGGGTGCTGTTGCGCTAAATCCACCATCAAACTATCGCGCCATGTTTTTGCAACTATTGATGCGGCAGAAATCGACACGGAGCGCGCATCGCCTTTCACAATTGCCTCGGCATTGACGCCGAACGCCTTGGGAATCTTATTGCCGTCCACAAGAACGTAATCGGCCGCGACACCCAGCCCCGCTACGGCCCGCTCCATCGCGCGCAAAGATGCCTGTAAAATGTTGATCTCGTCGATCTCTTCAACGGAACATGACGCGATAGAGACATCGGCCACCTCCAGGATTTGCTCATAGAGCATGAGACGGCGTTTTTCGGTCAGTGCTTTGGAATCATTAAGGCCATCGGGGATGCGATTTGGATCGAGCCACACCGCGCACGCCGTGACGGGACCAGCCAGAGGGCCTCGCCCCACTTCGTCGACACCCACGATACGAGAGTAGCCGCGTGCGGTTGCATCTGTTTCGAATGAATAGTCGGGAGCTGTTTTTACCATATGGAGGTGAAACCGCATCACCGCGCGGTTGGCAAGCAACATAGATCAAAAAGGGCGAAAGGGATGTGTGTCCCTTTCGCCCAGCGCGCACAATGAATGGATGTCAGCGGCGTGATTTGGCGGCAACCTCGTAACCGAATTTGTTTAGACAACTCATATCATAGCCGCCGACCGTACCTTTGCGAGTATGCACATTCGTCTCACAGCGGTTGGGAAGTGGCGCACTTGAGCGGCGGTTTTTATCGAGACACCGTTCCATCGCGATTGACGTGTCTGGGCCATGACGGCGATCCACCGTCACAATACATTGCGCGGGAATATCAAAATGCGAAGCGCGTTTTACGGGCTTTACGCGCGGCGCGTTGGCGCGACGACCGATGTCGTGCCGCGATAGCGTATCGGACCGCCGTGGGGTCGCTTGCGTTTTTGCAGGCTTTGACTTTCCAGCCTCGTCGATCAATTTGCCGACGACAAACAATGTCATCAAGCCACCGATAGCGCGGGCGACATCCTCATCGCTTGCACGCGCAGGTGCGGCGAAGGCGGACACGGATAGTGAAAGCGCCATGAGGCCGGCGGTGAATTTGGTATGTTTCATCTGGTCATCCTTTGTGTGATGGGCCGATACGAATTGTCGGCGATGAAACAACGATGCGCAAAACTCTCAAAGTCGCTCAATATCAGGGGCGTGATATCGGATATCAGTCACGCAAAGGGGCTTTGATATTGAATAGCACGCGGCCTTTGATCATGGTTGGGCGCATGACATACATTCATCATACCACCCGAACGGGACTGGCCACAGCGTTGCTCGTGCTTTTGCCATCGCTGGCAAGCGCCGCGTGTTTTGCCACCTATAAAGCCAAGCAAGAGGATCCTCTCAGGCTACATTTTGGCGTTGCACAGGTGCCTGATAACGCGTGTACAATGGCAGGTGCAGCGCAGGTTCTCGCGCCGCGGCTTGCCAATGACGGCTGGATTCTTTTGACGATTGACGCAATGGTTGACGAGACCGAGTTGGAGGCTTTGAAAGACAGTGCTGGCGCGTTTTTCCTCAAATACAAGTAGCGCGCGATCCGGACGGATTGTGGCATTTGGTGTGGCCGCCATTGTCCTCATCCTATTGGCAACAGCTGCGTTTCTCTTTGCCAACCTGCCAGACGCGAACGCGTTTAACGCGCGTGTCGAGCGGATATTTGTCGAAAACGATTTGACGACTGGCGCGCAGATCAAGTTTCTGGAAATCCTTGCGCAATCCGGCACGGCCTTTTCGGACACACTCGCAAGTTACCGCATGGTGATGTTCGTGTTATTGATTTTTGCCACGGCGTTGCTCGTCGCGGCTTTGGTGTTTTTGGTGACCATCGTCGCCATGAACCGCCGCATGAGTGAGATTGAACGGGCGGGCCTTCAGGTGTCCAGCCTGCACATTTCACGTAGCGAAAACGCCGTGTACCTCAACGATATGGCGTTTCAACTGACGCCCGCAGCAATGGAAACGATGTCGGTTCTGGCCGAAGCGCGCCTCGATGGTGACATGCTTTCCGGGGCAGAGATCGAGGCCTTGATTTCGGGGCGACTGTCCGCGGATTGCGACGAAGCGGCCGGCGCGACACGCATCAAACGACTGCGCGACACATTGGGAAATCAAATGGTCAGCGAAATGTTGGTCAAGAATGTCGCCCGCAAAGGCTATATATTATCGGTCTCAAAAGACGTGATCAAAATGCTCTAGGGCTGACACCGGCGCGCGCTAAGCCGCGCCAGTGTTTCAAACGTCCCGCTAGCCCTTGCTATATTTTACGTCCAGCGCGTCGATGGCCGCCACATTGGTTGCAGATGCGCCGCCCGCGTCAAACGATGCCGCCAGATAGGCCTCAGCAATAGATTTGGCCAATTCGGCGCCAATGACGCGCGCGCCCATCGTAATGATTTGGGCGTTATTGGATGTTGCCGCTTTGCCCGCCGAATAGGTGTCATGACATTGTGCCGCGCGAATACCCGGAACCTTGTTTGCGCTCAAACAGACACCAATCCCCGTGCCACAGACCAAGATTGCACGATCGACATCACCCGCGATCACGGCGGATGCCACGCGATCGGACATGTTGGCGTAAAAACCGTCCTCTGGCGTTTGGGACATATCGACGACATCGTAGGTGTCCGACAAATGGGTGACGAGAACAGTGGCAAGGCCTACACCTGCGGTATCACCGGCAATTGCTAATTTCATGGGTCTTTCCTTTTTGATCACTTGGGATTTAGATTTTGGCCGCGCACTTGGTCAGAATGTCGAGATAGCCCGCGACGTCCCACGCCGAGCGGCCAATAAACAGGCCGTCGATATGCGGGCATGATATCAAGTCTTCGCAATTTTGCGGGTTCACCGATCCACCATAAAGACAGGGCACCTTGCGTCCCAAAACGTCACGTGCCACGTCGATGATTTCGGCCTGTCGTGCGTCCGCATATTGTGAGCTTGCGGGAATACCGTTTTCGCCAATCGCCCAAACAGGTTCATAGGCAAATAGGATTTCAGCCGATCGTTGTGACGCATCCAATTTGGCGAGCGCGCCGCGCACTTGGGCCTCCAAGACCTCTTGGGCACGCCCCGCTTCACGCTCAAGCAATGTCTCACCAATACAAATGAGCGGAGTAAGCCCATGACGCACCGCGGCCTGTGTTTTCAATCCAACGGTTTCGTCAGTCTCGCCAAAATGCGTGCGCCGCTCGGAATGGCCCAGCTCGACAATATCAAGTCCGCAATCTTTGAGCATCACTGGCGAGATTTCACCCGTCCATGCGCCCGCATCCGCCCAATGCATGTTTTGCGCACCGACCTTTACCGAGGTGTCCTTCAAAACCTGCGCAACCTCACGCGCCGTTGTGAAGGAGGGAATGACAAAGCGCTGAATGCGCGCATCCGATGTAGGCTCCGCATCGACAAGACCCGCCGCAAACACCTGCGCCTGTGCGAGCGTTTTGTTCATCTTCCAACTTGTGCCGATCCAAAAGTCTGGCTGTGTCATGTCACGTCATCCATATGTTGTTGAGCAATCGTCAGCGTCAGTCCCGCCGCATCAAGGGCGGCACGGCTGTCCGCATCAGGCGCGCCGTTTGTGATAATCGTATCGAACGCAGACAGGTCCGCGAGTTTGTGCAGGGCGGTATGGCCAAAACGGCTTTGGTTGACGAGCAAACAGGTTTTGGTCGCCGCCCCCATCATGGCGCGTTTGGTCCGTATGACGTCCGCGTCCATGTGAAACACATCTGTACCCGAAACAGCCGGCGACGATACAAACGCCAGATCGGCCCGCAACGATGCCAATGCAGCCTCCGTCACCATGCCGAAATAGGCGTTGAATTTGGCCGAATACGTCCCGCCAAGCGCCACCAATGTGATCCCAGTCTGACCTTTGAGAGCGTCAAGAACGGCGGCATTATTGGTCAACACTGTCAAAGGGCGCTTTTCCACGAGACGCGCCCCAAGCACCGCCGCCATCGACCCGTCATTGATGATAACGCTCATCCCAGGCTCGATTAGGGTCAACGCGGCCTCAGCCATCGCGGCCTTTGCGGAGCCGCCCAGTTGGGTGCGAAACCTAAAGTCGCTCTCGAATTGAGTCCCCGCCTCGATCGTGGCACCACCGCGGATTTTGCGAAGTACGCCCGCACTTTCCAAGTCATCGAGATCGCGGTGGATGGTCATTTTCGACACGCCGAACCGGACCGCCAGCGCATCAAGATCGACGGCACCATCGCGCACCAAGAGATCCAGAATATCCTGCCTGCGTTCGTCTCGTTTCATTGCATACCCCCATTTGAGATATCTAATGTCACACAATTATTGTTTTATCTAACATTATTTTTGTTATTTTGTCTGACATGGCCCTACTTTCCCACGCAGTCGCACACCACACCCCTTAGGAGGGTATGTGTCATTGCACTTGTCCTTGTTTCTTTTCAAATAGTTGAATGCATTTTAGTGGTCATTTTGTACCGTACGCGTTCTAAATAGCGCCCGTACATCGGCCTCGTCCGTCTCGGCGTGGGCGTAGATCCGCATCGGCAAATTCGGGTCTGACCAACGGCCCGCTTTGGCTGCGGTCACGGGATCAATCCCCTGACGCACCACCAGTTCGGTAAAGAACCCATGCCTCCCCGCGCGGTGCGCAGAGAGATAGGGAATGCCCGCGCGTTTGCAGATTGTCCGCCAGCGGCCAGAGTATCCAGTTGGGCTGCCATACCCAAACACCCGCGCTTTCATGAACTTTCCAGTCTTGCGGTTCTTCGGCTGCTTGGGCCTAAGCGCACACATTTCCTGCATCATCTGTGGGGAGACAGTGATCCACTCATCGGGATGCCCCTTCTGCGCTTTGAGCCGCACTTGGTTTTCGGCGGGCCGCAGATCATCTGGTTCAAGCGAGGTCGCCTGATCGATACGGGCGGCAGTCTCGAACATGAACCGCAACAAAGCCGCATTGTAAGGATCAGCGGCAGCACAAAATGCCTCCACCCAGTTCTTATCCGACGGCATGCGTTCGACACGACTTGGCTTGCCTCGAAACTTGTCCTGCGCAATCCGTTCAAACTTGTCGTAAGCCTTCACGCGAATGAGCGGCGTGCCCTCCAGTTCATGCGCGTTATTGATCACCGCGCGCGCGGGCGTCACAATCTCGCGCCACCACGTATCTGTGCAAGCCTTCGGCTTTAACTTGGGGCCAAGGCTTTTGAGCCGCGCACCAGTAATTGCACCCAAGGACAGATGTCCGATCTCTTCAACGATGGGGATCAGTTGTTTCGCGGCGACTGGCGATGCCTTGTAGAGCATGATCGCGTCCGCGAAGGTCATATTGACCTCGTCGCCAATGAGATACCGACGGATTTGAAACTCGGTCTCGCGCGTTATCCAGTCCCGTGCGCCTGCTTCTGTAGATGCCTTAGTGCTGCGCCGGTATGGACCGGCGATTGGCCTGCCGTTGTATTCGACCCAACCTTTCGCCCAGAAATAGTTCCCACGTTTGTAGATTTCGAGTGGCATGACGGACCTCGCTCAAAAATGGTATCGATCTGCGCCGGCGTGATGAGCATGGTGCGCCCGAGACGATAAAAGGCCCCCGTGGCATTGGCGCGCTCACGCAGCGTGCGCTCGGACACATCAATGCCCATGCCCGCCATGACCTCAACCCACTGCGTCGGCGTCTTGCCCAATGCAAGGATCTGGGAGCCTTCTGGTGCTTCGACTTCAACCATTGTGAACCGCCTTTCCTCGTTAAACCTAGATCCGCATTCCGCATGGAATCGCTTGTCCAGCACCATCTGACGTGATCAGATGGATTGGAACGCAAAAATGCGTCATTTTGTGCAATTTTGATCAAAATGTCGCTCAAGTCAATGGGAAACATGAATGGCACGAGATTCTAGAAGTGTGTTCGTAGCTATGGGGGCACGCTTAGCGATTTCTAGGCCTAACACAAGCGGCCATGGCCGAAGCTATCGGTGTGTCTCATCGTGCTTATCATAGCTATGAAAAAGGCCAACGCGGGCTACCCGTTGAAGCTTTGGTTGCACTTGGGGACAGCTTTGAAATTGATATCGCCTGGGTGCTTTTAGGAACGAAAGCGATCCGCGCGGGCCATGACTTCGAAGCCCTAAAGCGCATCGAAACCGAGCTCGATCAGCACCTCACATCAGAAGGCATAAAAATCAAAAGCGAAAAACGCGGCGCGATCGTCGCGCGTTGGTATCAGTCGCACGTCGAAGGACGCGAAGTCTCCGACGACGACGTGCACACATGGATTGAATTGGTAAGGGAGTAAGAGTGTGAACAAACCAAGCAAAAAATGGCAGCAGATTAGACGCGCAACTCTGGACCGCGTGCGCCGCCAAGTGATCACTCCTATGCAGCCAATTACCACGCTCTTCGTCGCGACAGTCTTGCTCTACAGCGCGGGCTTTGTGCGCCTCAGCATACTTGCCGAAACAGGCCAAACCTACACTTGGATCGACGCGCTCCAGATCCTCGGAACGGCAGTGTCAGGCCTCCTACTCCTTATCCTGTCTGGCGCGGTGATGACGCTCGGCTTTATGTCAATGAGGTTGGCAAAGGTGGCACAGGGCAGCGAAGGGGCGCACTAAACCGCCCGCAACTGCGCCTCTTCTGCCTTCACGCGCGTCTGTCCGCCCATGAGATCCATCAAGACCCAAACACGGCGATCAGCGTCGATTTTCTCGACCTCTCCGACGAAATCGGAGAACGGGCCTTTGGTAAACGTCACGGCGTCCCCTGTCGCGAGAGCGGACGCTGTGACCAGTTTGCCCATACAGTCGCACCGCGCCTTTAACCCATCCACCAGTCCGCCCGGCACTGGCGCGGGCGCGGGACCAAAGCTAACGAGCCGCGTAATGCCTTGGGTTGAATTGATAGCCCGCCAACACCCCTGCACGGCATTGAACGCAACAAAAATATAGCCAGGAAAGAGGGGACGACGCGCGGTCATAAACCTGCCAGACCGCTGCTGTGTGGTTTCCTCAATAGGGAGAAACGTCTCAAACCCCTGCAGTTCGAGATTGCGCTTTGCAATTTGCGCGCTATTCGGCTTCAACTGAGCCAAAAACCAGCTCGCTTCGTTATCAACGCCATTCTTGGTCATTCCACACCCCTTAACAATTACGATACCATATATCGTTCAATTTCGAACATTTGCAACATCGACGATATTGCACCTTAGTCCTAAACCGCGACTTTTACGGTTGCCTATTAATTAGCCTTTCGCTACTGCTCAAATTTGAACGATGGAATATCTATTCGTCACGCTAGCTAATCTTTCACGGAGCGCCGTACAGGCAGCTCTAGTGCGGTAGCCTGCAAAGATCCCAACCATATGACACGCTCCCGACTTCAAGAAGATATGCACTTCCGCATCCTGCGATTGCTTCAGGAAAACCCTGAAATGTCGCAACGCGATTTGGCAAAAGCCGTGGGTGTGAGTGTTGGTCGGATGAACTACGTGCTCAACGCGCTCGTCGACAAAGGGCTCGTGAAATTGGGAAACTTCACGTCGGCGAAGGACAAACGGCGGTATGCGTATGTGCTGACGCCGAAGGGGATCGCAAAACGCGCCGCGCTGACAAGGTCATTCTTGGCGCGGAAGGTGGCTGAGTATGAAGCTCTTAGGGAAGAGATTGAGGCTCTTTGTTTAGAGCTTCCCGATAACGCAATAGATCAAGATTGAGGACAAATACGTGACGCAAAGAAAAGTTTTAGTCACCGGAACCGCTGGGTTCATTGGCTTCCACCTTGCAAAGCTTCTGATCGCTGAGGGTTTCCAAGTTCATGGTTTTGACGCCATGACCGACTACTACGATGTGAACCTCAAGAAGCGCCGCCATCAGATGCTCCT
>NZ_CBFHKW010000032.1:0-295 GCF_965656515.1 Celeribacter marinus | reverse complement strand
GAAAGTGCCTTTGCGAAGGTTGCCAATGACTTCAAACCTGACGTCATCGTCCATTTGGCCGCGCAAGCTGGCGTTCGCTACAGCCTCGAAAACCCTAAAGCCTATCTGGATTCCAACATCGTCGGCACCTTCAACGTGATGGAAGCCGCTCGCGAGCTGAAGATTGATCACTTGCTCATGGCCTCTACCTCTTCGGTCTATGGCGCAAACGAAGAGATGCCGTTTGACGAGACCGAGAAATGCGACACACCACTGACGTTCTATGCCGCGACAAAAAAAGCCAACGAGAGCATGG
>NZ_CBFHKW010000031.1:27118-28718 GCF_965656515.1 Celeribacter marinus | reverse complement strand
TCTGTGGGTTTATCGCGTCTGTGGAGAGCGGATCGCCCCTTGTCGGGTTTATCGCTGCTGCGGCCGGTGGCGCGCTTTTGGCCATGCTCTTTGCCCTTTTGACGCAAGTTTTTCAATCAACCCAAGTTCCAAGTGGTTTGGCGCTTACCCTTGTCGGGGTTGGCTTGGCATCTTTCCTTGGCCAGAACTACGTGGGCGTCAAATCCCCTCTTACAACCAAGATGCCCATCCCGTTGCTTGAGGATATTCCCGTTCTTGGTCCGATCCTGTTTCGCCATGACGCAATGGTTTACTTTAGCCTGTTCGCTGTGGTTGTCGTCTGGGCCGTGCTCAAATTCACGCGCGCGGGTCTGATCCTGCGTGCAGTTGGTGAAAACCATACCGCCGCCCACGCGCTTGGGTACAAAGTGCGTCGTGTGCGAGTTTTAGCCATCGGGTTCGGAGGCGCTATGGCGGGTCTGGGCGGCGCTTATATTTCTCTTATCCGCGTACCGCAGTGGACCGATGGGATCACCGCGGGTATAGGGTGGATCGCCCTTGCCATCGTGGTTTTTGCCTCATGGAAAGCGCCACGCGTTTTAATCGGTGCCTACCTTTTTGGTGGGATCACAGTTCTGCAACTCAACCTTCAGGCGGCCGGCGCAAAGGTTCCCGTGGAACTTCTTTCGATGTCGCCATTTTTGGCCACGATTGCGGTTCTTGTCGTCATTTCGGCACGCAGCAAAGGGGCCGCTGGCGGTCCCGCAATGCTTGGCCGGATTTTCCAAGCCCGCTAGGGCTGCTTATCAACCGGGGCACATGCCTCACAACACCTGGGAGAACGCATATGTTCAAAACACTCCTTGCCACCACCGCCTTGGCCCTTGGCCTTGCTGGTGCTGCTCTGGCAGACGACGAAAAAACCAAAGTGGGCTTTGTCTACGTCGGCCCCGTGAATGATGGCGGCTGGACACAAGGTCACGATCACGGCCGTAAAATGCTCGAAGAGCACTTTGGCGATACGGTCGAGACCGTCTTTGTTGAAAACGTTCCCGAAGGTCCGGACGCAGAACGCGTGATGACACAGATGGCGCTCACCGGCACCGATCTGATTTTCACCACATCGTTTGGCTTCATGGACCCAACCATCAACGTGGCTGAAAAATTTCCAGATGTGAAATTCGAGCACGCAACCGGCTACAAAACTGCCGATAACGTTGGCACCTATTCCGCGCGCTTCTATGAGGGCCGCGCCATTCAGGGCCACATTGCAGGCAAAATGACCAAGAGCAACATCGTGGGCTACATCGCATCCGTGCCAATCCCCGAAGTTGTGCGTGGCATCAACTCCGCCTACATTCACGCCAAAAAAGTAAACCCTGACGTTGAGTTCAAAGTTATCTGGATCTTTGAGTGGATGAACCCCGCCAAAGAAGCAGACGCGGCAAAGGCGTTGATCGAGCAAGGCGCGGACGTGATCTTGCAACACACAGACTCCACCGCCCCCCTTGCCGCAGCCCAAGAGGCAGGCGGCGTGATCGGCTTTGGTCAAGCCTCCGACATGTATGAGTACGCCCCATCGCCGCGCGTCTCCTCCATCATCGATAACTGGGCACCCTAC
>NZ_CBFHKW010000031.1:0-27022 GCF_965656515.1 Celeribacter marinus | reverse complement strand
CGGCTTTGGTCAAGCCTCCGACATGTATGAGTACGCCCCATCGCCGCGCGTCTCCTCCATCATCGATAACTGGGCACCCTACTACATCGCCCGCACCCAAGCCGTCATGGATGGCACATGGGAGAGCGTGATGACGTGGGACGGCATTTCCACAGGCATGGTTGGCATTGGTGAAATCACAAATGCAGTTCCCGCAGACGTGAAAGCCGAAGCCGAAGCCATGCGTGATGAAATCGCAGCAGGCACCTACCACCCGTTCACCGGCCCGCTCAACAAGCAAGACGGCACGCCGTGGCTTGCCGAGGGCGAAGTGGCAGATGACGGCACACTCGCAGGCATGTCCTTCTTTGTTGAAGGTCTCACCGGCGACATCCCACAGTAAAAAATCGACGCGAACTAACGAAAGGCCCGCCAATTTGGCGGGCCTTTTTACATGGCGCATCACGCTATGTTTCGGTGTCGCGCAGGATGGTGTCGCGCGGCATCGGCCACAACACATCTTGGTTCTAGAATTTATTGACACGGATCAAGGCTGTGACGACACGCCCATGCCAATGGTGGCGCAAACACGCAACCAGAGGAGCTATTCAATGAGCTGGGCTGAAAAGAACGAATCCATGCGCGATGCCTTGCGCACTTTGAACAAAGCAAACCGCAGCATCCCCAAAGGGTTTGGCGCAATGTCGCAGGCGGCAATGGACGGTGACCTATTGGACGGAAAGACCAAAGAAATGGTCGCCCTTGCCATCGCGGTCGGCGTGCGCTGCGAACCCTGTGTCGGCTTTCACGTTGAAGCCTTAGCCAAACAAGGCGCATCACGCGAGGAACTGGCTGAAATGCTAGCGATGTGTGTTCAGATGGGCGGCGGACCTGTGTTGATGTACGCCGCAAAGGCGCTCGAAGCGTGGGACGAACTCACCGCCTAAGCCGCAGCAAACAACCAAAACGCGCGCATTATTGCGCAGCGTCTTGGTCTGGTGCATCTGCAATCTCACGCGAAACACTACAGCTTTTGCGCGCCCCTTGTTGGCTGCATTCGATCGTCAATGATGGCTCAGCATCGGCTGCTGCCAATGCAATATCCGCAAGCGGGTTCTCGGCGGGTATCTCCATGATATCCTCCGCTACGCTTACCTCCGCCTCCTGTGTTGGCGTGACGCTCTCGCTAAGACGGCTAAATCGAGTTGGCATGTGCGCCAAATAGGATTTCACCGGATACTGGGTGAGCGTTGCCTGAGGCCCGATGATCATCCTGCCTTGGATAACATAATCGGCTGATACGATCATAATCGCCCCAAGGCCAAACAAAAGACATGCAACAAGACGGCTCATACGATGCTCCCAAGACGATACACTCATTAAGTGTCATCGATCATCATGGGGGCTGATGGCAAAACTTTGACCAATCTCGGGTAATTTCGCGGATCGCCTATCTGGCGATCGCCCGACTTGCCGCGCTGCCGCATGAGCGCTAATCTTGGCCGCACATGAGCGAGGAGAGCCAACATATGCAGATTTGCCGCACAAAGGCAGAGGTCCGCGAGGCCGTACGTGGATATCGCAGGGCAGGTGAACACGTAGGGTTGGTCCCAACGATGGGGTATCTACACGATGGACATATGACGCTCGTGCGCACGGCCAAGGCCAAGTGCGACCGCGTTGTTGCAACGATCTTTGTCAACCCGACCCAGTTTGGCGACAGTGCCGATCTCGACGCCTATCCGCGTGACGAGGCGCGTGATTTTGCGCTGCTTGAGGCCGAGGGCGTGGATGCGGTGTTTTGCCCCGATGTCGATGAGATGTACCACCCGCTCAAACAAACCACGGTTGTGACCGAGCGGTTGGAACACATGCTGATGGGCGCACTGCGGCCTGATCACTACAAAGGCGTGTGCACAGTCGTCACCAAACTGTTCAACATTGTCGGCGCCGATGAGGCGTTCTTTGGCGAGAAAGACTATCAACAGCTTTTGGTTTTGCGCACGATGGCGCGTGATCTGGATATCCCCGTGGGCATCAACGGCGTACCAACCGTGCGTGAAGTCGACGGATTGGCGATGTCGAGCCGCAATGTACGCCTCAGCGCTGAGGACCGCCAAGCCGCGTTGATCCTCAATAAGGCGTTGGCCTACGGCGATTACGAGGCCTCGGACGGGCGCACCGCCGCAGATCTCGAATCTTCGATCCGTACCTTTATCGAGAAAGAACCACGCGCCAAAATCGAAACCATCGATGTGCGTGACGCCGCAACGTTAGATCCGATTGAGGGCCAGATTACCGCTCCTGCCGTCATTCTTCTCGCCGTGCGTTTCGGTGATGTGCTATTGATTGACCAACGCGTTGCCGACCCGAGCTAAGGAGCCAGACATGTCAGCCCAAAACGAAACGATCCGCCGCATCACCGTCCCGCAAATTCGTGACCGCAAAGGCGGCGAGCCGATTGTCTCGCTGACGTCCTATCACGCCCACACGGCGGCGATTGTCGACAAACACGCGGATTTCATCCTTGTGGGCGACAGCCTTGGCATGGTGATGCACGGTATGGAAAGCACGGTGGGTGTGCCGCTTGATCTGATGGTGATGCACGGGAGGGCCGTTGTGCGCGGCACCAAACGGGCGCTGATTGTCGTTGATATGCCTTTTGGCAGCTATGAGGAAAGTCCAAACATGGCATTTCGTAATGCCGCGATGATCATGAAAGAAACCCAGTGTCAGGCGGTCAAACTTGAGGGTGGCGCGCGCATGGCCGAGACCATCAAGTTCCTTGTGGAACGTGGCATCCCCGTCATGGCCCACATCGGTCTGACGCCACAATCCACCAACGTCATGGGCGGGTTCAAAACCCAAGGCCGCGATGAGGACACATGGAACATGCATATCGCTGATGCCAAGGCCGTAGCCGAGGCCGGTGCCTTTGCCGTTGTTGTCGAAGGTGTCGTTGAACCGCTCGCAGATCAAATCACCGCCGCCGTCGACATTCCCACCATCGGAATCGGCGCATCCAAGAATTGTGACGGACAGATCTTGGTGCTCGAAGATATGCTTGGCCTAAACCCGTGGGTGCCCAAGTTTGTCAAAAAATACGGCAACCTCGGTCCCGCGATTGAACAGGCTGTTGCGGAATATGCCGATGAGGTCAAATCACGCGCCTTCCCCGGTCCAGAAAACGTCTACAACAACAAATAAGCGCTCTGGCGTCACAGATCGAACAGTCTAGAGCCCGCGGCACGTATTCTAGACTGTTCGATCCCCCTTGTGCGCGATTTCGCACAAAGACCCTCTACATTCGCATCTTTACGCGCCCCTACGCACGCCCCCATATGGTGTAAAGCAAAGGAGACGCGCCATGACATTTCGCCCCGTTAAATCCGAAACCCTCGCCGAAGCGACCCTCGAGGGCGCAGGCGTTCACCTGTATCGAGCATTCGGGTTTCATAAGCCCCGCGAATTTGATCCGTTCTTACTGTTTGATGACTTTCGCAATGACGACCCCGCAAAGTTCGAAAAGGGCTTTCCGTGGCACCCGCATCGCGGCATCGAGACCATTACCTACGTTTTAGACGGCGAAGTTGAACACGGTGACAGCCTTGGCAATCGCGGCGTCTTGGGCGCAGGCTCGGTGCAATGGATGACCGCAGGGTCAGGTATCATGCACCAAGAGATGCCGCGTGGAAACGCACAGGGCCAGATGCACGGGTTCCAATTGTGGGCCAACCTGCCCTCCTCGCTCAAGATGACCGATCCGCGCTATCAAGACATCCAAGGCAGTGACATTCCCGTTATCATTGACGATGACGGCACAGCCGTCAAAATCGTCACAGGCAACTTTTGGGGCAAACGCGGCCCTGTCGACGGTATCGCTGCCGATCCGCTGTACCTCGACGTGAGTGTGCCGCCCAATACGACAAAACGCCTACCCGTTGAAACCTACGCCAATACATTCGCCTATGTTTTTGCGGGTGCGGGCACGTTTCGCGATGCCTCTACACCCTACGGCGTGCGGGTCGAAAAAGAGATCGCGGGCGAAGAGATCAACATTCGCGACATGTCGGGCAACCGTACCTTGGTCAACTTTGACACGGGCGACGAAGTGGTGGTGCGCTCTGGTCCAGACGGCGTGCGGTTCCTGCTCATTTCGGGTCAACCGATCAAGGAGCCGGTCGCATGGCACGGCCCTATCGTGATGAATACGCGCGCTGAATTGCAACAAGCGATGCAGGATCTCAACAACGGGACATTCATTCGCGATCAGCGCGACTGAGTGCAAACGCTTTAGATCATATCGGGCACCACCATATCAGGTGGTCGGTGCCCGTCAGCAAACGCATAGATATTGAGCAACACTTTTTCGCCCATCTCGATGCGCCCCTCAACTGTCGCCGATCCCATATGCGGCAGTAAAACCACGTTCGGCAACTCTCGCAATCGCGGATTGACCTGACTGCCATGCTCGAACACATCTAGCCCCGCACCCGCGATCTCTTCGCGCCGCAGCGCACGCGTCAGAGCATTTTCATCAATCACTTCGCCACGAGAGGTATTCACAATCACGGCCGTGGGCTTCATCAACTTGAGACGGCGCTCGTTGATCAAATGAAACGTTGCGGGGGTGTGTGGACAGTTGATCGAAAGCACATCAACGTTAGCGAGCATCTGATCCAAACTGTCCCACCACTGCGCACTATAATCCTCTTCCGTAGATGGATGAAGGCGCGTGCGGTTGTGATAGTGAACAGACATTCCAAACGCTGTCGCGCGCCGCGCAAGCGCTCGCCCGATTCGACCCATGCCTAATATGCCCAACGCCTTGCCGCCGATCCGCTGCCCCATAAATGCCGTGGGGGCCCATCCCTCCCACGCACCAGATTGCATAAACTTTAGACCTTCGGGCATCCTCCGCGTGACGGCCAAGACTAAACCAATAGCCATATCCGCAGTATCTTGGGTCATAACGCCCGGGGTGTTAGACACAAGCACGCCACGCTTATGCGCGCCCACAACGTCAATGTGGTCAACTCCCGCGCCGTAATTGGCGATAAGTTTTAAACGACCGCCTGCAGCATCAAGCATCTCGGCGTCTATTTTGTCGGTGATACACGGCACGATCACATCCGCCTCACGCATCGCGTCGATCAACTGATCTCGCGATAGCTTTTCATCGGCAGCGCTCAAACGGACATCGAACAACTCACCCATCCGCGTCTCGACCGCGTCGGGCAGTCGGCGTGTCACGAAGACTTTTGGACGATTGTCTGACATGTTGCACCTCCATGGTGCGCAAGTTTGGGCACCGTTACCGTGTCCCATTGTGCAAACAGCATTGCATATGAGCAAGGGGTATCCGATAAGAACACTGCGCAAAGAGACGCGACAAGCGGAGGTTTGCCCGTTATTTTGATATATATTTCGAGGCCATGAGGGTGAACATGCAGGCAGTATATTCGGCAACTGCACCGCAAACGGAACGGAAATTGCGCCACATACTTTGGCATTCGGCCCGCAACGCGATCGTCTGCACCGTGTGCGCCGCCCTGATTACCTTAGCGCACAATGGAGCGTCCTTTGCACAAGAGACGCAGAGCGACCTACCAGCCAGTCAAGACCAGGTTGCGAAGCCGCAAACGAGCCCGACCGTCACGCCCGCCCCTACGGCACCACTTTCCGATCGCGGGACGGTCACAAACCTGCCCTTACCACGGTTCGTCTCGCTCAAGGCTAACACCGCAAACTTGCGACGCGGACCATCGCTTAGCCACCGCATCGATTGGGTGTTCAAGCAGCGCGGCTACCCTTTTGAGGTCATCGCAGAATACGGCCACTGGCGGCGTGTGCGTGACAATGAGGACGCAACAGGATGGATCCATTACACCCTCATTTCTGGTGTGCGCACCGCCATCGTGACCGATGAAACGGTTGACCTCTACAAAAAGCCCGACACCTCAAGTCGCCTAAATGCGCAAGCCGAACAAGGTGTGATCCTGCGATTGCTTGAGTGCAATATTTCATGGTGCGAGGCGAGCGCGGATGGATACAAAGGTTGGGTACTCAAATCAGGCCTCTGGGGCGTTTACGGAAATGAAGTGCTGGAATAGTGCCCTATGCGCTGCGTGTTTCAACGAAGAACCCGAATATCGCTTCAACATAGAGATCCGATTAGAGTTGAATTGACTGCTTAAAAGGCGCGACACTGTAGATGATGACAGACAGTCGATTAAACCTATCTGCGGGGTTTGCCTCCGTAAGTGTCGCCATGATTTTGGTGATAGCCAAGCTTTGGGCCTTGTCGCAAACTGGCGCGCTTTCGATCGGGGCGTCATTGGCCGATAGCGCCATGGACCTGATGATGGCCTTGGGTGGTTTGATGGCAATCTACTATGCCGCGCGCCCACCCGATGAGGATCACCGTTTCGGACATACATCCGCCGAAGATTTAGCGGCCCTCGGACAATCAACCTTTATCTTGCTGTCGAGCGGCGTCATCGCGGTTTCGTCCCTGCGCAGGTTGCTATCCCCCACCCCTGTGCACGTTGGTCAAGAGACCGCAGGTGTCGCCGTGATGGTGTTGTCCATCATCCTCACTATCTGTCTGGTGTTGTGGCAACGCCGTGTCGCTCAGGCCACGGGATCAAAGGTCGTCGCCGCCGATAGTTTGCACTACCTTGGCGACCTCGTGCCAAATATTGGCGCGATCATTGCCCTCATGGCCTCGGCAGCATTCGGCCTCACCATGATCGATAGTGTTGTGGCCTTAGCGGCGGCCGCGATGCTTGCATTGGGCGGCCTTCGCATTGGAAAAAGCGCATGGGACGCCCTCATGGATCGCTCGGCCCCCCAAGACATTGTAGACAATATCGCACGCATCGCGCGTAGTTTTGACGGCGTTGATGATTTCCACGACCTCAAAACGCGCATGGCAGGATCAAAACCGTTCATACATGTCCATATCGAAGTGAATGGTGATCAAACACTGCGTGAGGCCCACGCAATTTCGGCAGGCCTAAAAAGCGCCATTCTCGAAGTCTATCCGCGCGCTGATGTGATCATCCACAAAGACGTTTCAGGCGAGGCCGATTGATCCGCCTCGCCCGCATCCACGCCGTTAAACATCGACCAAACCGCGCCCTTTGAGCAAGGCCTCAACTCCCGGCATCCGCCCGCGAAACGCGGTGTAAAGCTCCACAGGGTCGCGAGATCCACCGCGCGACAATATGTTGTCTTCAAGACTTTTCGCGGTCGCCACGTCAAACGCGCCATTCTCCTCAAACGCCTCAAACGCATCGGCGTCCATCACTTCCGACCACATGTAGCTATAATATCCGGACGCATATCCATCACCGGAAAACACATGTGCGAAATGCGGCGTGGCATGGCGCATCGTGATCGCACGCGGCATCCCGATCCGCTCAAGTGTTTCGGCTTGTGATTGCATCGGGTCCGCAGGGGCCGCTCCATCATGGAAATCGAGATCAACAAGCGCCGATGAGACATATTCGACAGTGGCGAACCCCTGATCATAAGTCTGCGCTGCAAGCAAACGTTTCAGCATATCCGCAGGCATCGCCTCGCCTGTCTCGGCGTGGGTTGCAAACTCCTCGAGGAGGGCGGGCACCTCCAACCAATGCTCATAAAGCTGGGAGGGGAGTTCAACGAAATCACGCGCAACGGACGTGCCCGAAATGGACTCGTATGTCACATTGGATAGCATCTGATGAAGGGCATGACCAAACTCATGGAACAAGGTGCGCGCATCATCATAAGAGAGTAAATTCGGCTTTCCATTTGCTGCTTTAGCAAAATTGCACACATTAACAACAATTGGCGCAACCGCTCCACCAAGCTTTTTCTGGCTGCGCATTGCCGAACACCACGCGCCCGACCGCTTTGATCCCCGTGCAAAATAGTCACCTATGAACACGGCGACATGGTGCCCCTCTCGCGTCACATTCCACGCTCTGACATCCGCGTGGTACAGTGGGACATCAAGTGGTTTAAACTCCAATCCGAACAAACGCGTAGCACAGGTAAAAGAGGCCTCAATCATACGGTCAAGTTGCAGGTAAGGCTTTAACTCCGCCTCATCGAGATCGTGTTCGGCCTTGCGCCGGATCTGCGCATAGTACCGCCAGTCCCATGGCTCCAGTGGCCCCTCAAACCCATCAGCATGCAGCATGGCCTCAAGGACGGCAGCATCGCGCAGTGCGGCCCGTTTGGCCGGCTCCCACACCTCCATCAACAAGCCACGCACCGCATCGGGAGTCTTGGCCATTTCCGTCTCAAGCTTATATGCTGCAAAGCTATCGTAGCCCAAAAGCGCAGCGCGCTCTGCCCGTAGCTTCAACGTCTCGGCAGCAATCGCACGGGTATCATTTTTACCCCCACGCGCTCCGCGTGACGTCCACGCATGAAATGCCTTTTCGCGCAAATCACGGCGCGGCGAAAATTCAAAAAATGGCGAGATCAGGGAGCGTGATGTGGTCAGACACGGACCCGACACACCCTTTTCCTCACCCGCTGAACGGGCGGCATCTATGACAAACGCAGGTAATCCATCCAGATCAGCCTCGGACAGTTCCAAAAACCACTCGCCCTCATCCGCCAACAAACGTTGTGTGAACTCGGTCCCTAACGTGGCAAGCCGTGATGAAATTTCCGCCATGCGCATTTTATCGTCGCCTTGCAACAGTGCGCCGGAGCGCACGAAAGAACGCCGTGTGAGCATCAAAACACGGGCCTGTTCCTCATTAAGGTCAAGGTCGCCACGCGCCGACCAAAGCGCGTCTATCCGCGCAAAGAGCGCCGCATTCTGGGTGATTTCTGTCGAATATGCGGCCAATGCGGGCGAAAATACGCGCTGTAACTCTTGGCGTGCGTCATTGCTATCCGCGCCCGCAAGATTGTAAAATACACCAAGGACACGGCCCAATGCCTCCTCGGCCAGCTCCATCGCCTCAATCGTATTCGCAAAACTTGGCGGCTCAGGATTGTCCGCAATTGCTCTGATCGCATCTCGTCCCTCGGCGATAGCGGCATCGAAAGCGGGTTGGAAATGACTGTCGTCAATCTGTGCAAACGGTGGCACATCGAATGGGGTATCCCAAGGGGTCAAAAGCGGGTTTGTCATGCGTGTCTCCTTTGAAAGACAAGCTATGTGCGCGCGGGGTAAAGGAACAGTGTCAGCCGCCACAAATCGGGCAATCCACCCGTTTTTTTACCACAATCGTCCGCGTCTGTGCGTAAAGCGCATCGTATATGACCAACCGCCCCGCGAGCCCCTGTCCCGCGCCTGTGAGCTCTTTGATCGCTTCCATCGCCATCATCGTGCCCAAAATACCTGGAAGCGGGGCCGCAACCCCCGCCTCTGAGCATGACGGGACCATGCCCGCCGCAGGCGCAAGTGGGAACACACATTGATAACATGGCGCATCATTAGCTGTATTATATGTGCTAATTTGACCTTCCCATTGCGTGATCGCTGCGGCGACAAGTGGGGTCGCTTGCTCAACACACAATCGGTTCACAAGATACCGTGTCTCAAAATTATCAGACCCGTCGAGCACCAGATCATACTGCGCCACCAATTGCGCGCAGGTCTCATCAAACCGCCGATTATAGGGTCGCACCTCCACAAACGGGTTTTGAGCCGTCATTGCCATTTGCGCCGAAAACACCTTTGGCATTCCGAGCCGGTCATCGGTATGGATTATTTGCCGTTGAAGATTGGACACATCAACCACATCGTCGTCGATAACGCCGATCGTCCCCACGCCGCTCGCCGCCAAATATTGCAAGACAGGCGCGCCAAGCCCACCCGCGCCGACCACTAGAACCTTGGCATCTTTCAGCGTCTTTTGACCTGTGCCACCAATATCAGGCAAAACAATATGACGCATGTAACGTTCTAATTCTGCGGCACTCAACGTATCGGCTTTGGGTGTGTCTGGCGTTGCTTGCGCCACGCGCGCGCGCAGTTTTGCCAACCCAAACCGATACGCAACAACACCGCACGCGCCAGCGCCGAGGATTGCCCACTCACCGAACGCGCCACCAAACGGGTTGTTTTCGGGCACCAATGCCACCGCCGACAGAACAGCCAGATACAAAAGGCCAATCATCGACCAACGCGCACGAGAGGGCGCCCCCGTCAGCGCACCGATGCCCCAAAGCGCCGCAGCGATGAGAATGAAAGTCCCCATGCCCGCGCCCTACGCGCGGCCGGTGGAGCCAAAGCCCCCATCGCCGCGCACGGTTGTATTCAATTCATCTGCTACGTTGAACATAGCTTGCACCACCGGGGCGATAACCATCTGCGCGATCCGGTCCGCATGCGCCACTGTGAATGGGTCGGATCCCAGATTGATCACAATGACACCAACAGGCCCACGGTAATCCGCATCAATCGTCCCTGGCGTATTGGCAAGGGTAATCCCGTGCTTGAGCGCCAAACCGGAACGGGGTCGAATTTGCACCTCGAACCCTGCGGGAATTTCCATTTTTAGGCCTGTCGGGATCAGGGCGCGCGCGCCCGGCGCGATCACAATGCCCTCAACACGATCAGCCACAGACAAGTTCGCACGAAGGTCCGCCCCCGCCGCCTGATCCGTCTCATAAGATGGCAAAGGCACTGAATGATCGGCACCGTCCAACCACTGGAGTTTGATCGCAACGCTCATTTTCGCCCCCTTTTGGGTCGCACGCGGTTACACGCCACGGCCAAGTTCATCCACGATCAAATTGGCCAGTCTCGCCGCCACATCAGATTTGTTCATGCGAGGCCAAACCTCTGCGCCTGAATCAGAAATAAGGGTCACGGCATTCTGCGCCCCCCCCATAATTCCAGTTTCGGGACTGACGTCGTTGGCCACAATCCAGTCGCATCCTTTGCGCACGCGTTTCGCCGTTGCGTGATCCAAAACCTGATCCGTTTCAGCGGCAAACCCGATCACAAGCTGGGGGCGGCCAGATGCCATCTGACTGACAGCGGCAAGGATATCCGGGTTTTCTGCAAATTCCAAAACAGGCAAGGCACCATTCTTTTTCTTGATCTTGGACGCACTTTGAGAGGCCACACGCCAATCGGCAACAGCCGCCGCAAAGACCGCCACATCGGCAGGTAACGCGGCCTCAACGGCGTCTTTCATCTCACGCGCGGTGTTCACCCGCACGACACGCACACCTGCGGGCGGAGCCACGTCAGCAGGTCCCGTGACAAAGGTCACGGATGCCCCAAGGTCGCGCAATGCGGATGCAATAGCCGTGCCTTGCGCCCCTGACGAACGATTAGCGATATAGCGCACGGGATCAATCGGCTCATGGGTCGGGCCAGAAGTGACAAGCGCATGTTTGCCCGTCAGCGGTCCATTGGAAAGCACACCCGATGCAGCGGCTATAATATCCGCCACCTCGGCCATGCGACCAAGGCCAAATTCCCCACAGGCCATCGCGCCCTCATCGGGACCGACAAACACAATTCCATCAGACTTAAGGGTCGCCACATTGCGTTGACAGGCGGGATGATGCCACATCCGCACATTCATCGATGGCGCGACAAGCACAGGTTTGTCTGTTGCCATCAACACTGTGGAGGCCAAATCATTTGCCAGTCCAGCGGCCATTTTACCCATCAAATCTGCCGTAGCAGGGGCAACAACAACCAAATCCGCCGCGCGGGACAGCTCAATATGTCCCATCTCTGCCTCATCCGTGAGATCAAACAGATCACTGTATACTTTTTGGGCCGATAACGCGGAGACAGAAAGCGGTGTTACGAACTGTTCGGCGGCCTTGGTCAGCACAGGCACAACCCGCGCGCCTTCATCGCGCATCCGGCGGATCAGGTCGAGCGATTTGAATGCCGCGACACCACCGCCGATGATGAGCAAAATTGTCTTGTCATGCAGCATCTTGAACCCCTTTGACCTTTACGCCAAGGTTTAAGCATGATGCCGCATAAAAACAAGAACGCGGCGCGAACACTGCCACATCACTTTGCTCAGTGCAAAAAGGATTCAAGCGCCTCGCCGTGCTGCTCAAGCGATTTGCGCATCTTTCCAAAGGCCGCAACCTCAAGCTGTCGAACCCGCTCTTTGGACAGCGACAACTCGTCTCCCAGACTTTCCAGGGTCCGTGGCTCATCCGCCAATTTGCGCTCGCGCAGAATAAGCCGCTCCCGTTCTGTCAGGCTGTCCATCGCATCGGTGATCCACCCTTTGAGCTGTTGTTGATCATGCGCCTCACCCACCATTTCGGCAGTTGTTTCACCGTCATCAGCAAGCGTGTCGATCCACTCACGCCCCTCGTCCTCGCCCGATTGCTGTGCATTGAGCGAGAAATCCGAACCTGACAAGCGCCCGTTCATCATTTCAACATCTCGCAATGGAACACCCAAATCCATCGCAATTTTTTGATGCAACTGAGCACGATCGAGCGTTTCACCATGTGCGGATGCCTCGCGCTCAAACCGTGCCTGAACGCGGCGCATGTTAAAGAACAGAGACTTTTGCGAGGAGGTCGAACCAGTCCGAACAAGGCTCCAATTGCGCATCACATAGTCTTGAACAGACGCTTTGATCCACCACACCGCGTATGTAGAAAATCGCACGCCGCGATCGGGGTCGAATTTGTCCGCGGCCTTCATCAGACCAAGACCCGCTTCTTGAATAAGATCATTCATCGGCGCGCCGTAGCGTTTGAATTTTGAGGCTTGCGAGATCGCAAGACGCATGTAGGCGCTGATCAGTCGGTGCAAGGCCGCCTCGTCACGGTGATCGCGCCATGCAATCGCAAGGTCGCGTTCCGTGTCGGCGTCCAGCATTTCTGCCTTCATCGCGCGGCGGGAAAAACGTTGGTCTTGTGCAGTCGCATCGAGTGCCATGGAAACAAACTCCCTGATTTTGAACGCCCTGAAGCTCTTGAGGGCCTCATTGCGGGCCCTAGATACGAATGTTACGAAGCAACAACGTATCCGGATGACAGAAAGTTTTATGACAATGCCCAAAACTATCACTCTGGTGATCGGCGGAGCCTCCTCAGGAAAATCTAACATTGCGGAAAAGATATGCTTTCACAGCGGCTTGGACCGTATCTACCTGGCCTCGGCACAGACCTTCGATGATGAGATGCGCACAAAGGTTGATCGCCACCGCACACAACGTGGTGAAAACTGGCAAACAATCGAAGAGCCATTTGACGCCGCGCGAGTTGTAGCCGCTGCGACTGCAGGGCAAATCGTCCTGTTTGATTGCGCAACCCTCTGGCTCACCAACCATCTTTTGGCGGATCATGATCTAGAGGCGGAAACGGAGGTATTGCTCGACGCCTTGCGTCAGACCCCCGCGCAAATTGTGATTGTCACGAACGAAGTCGGCCAAGGTATCGTGCCTGATAACGCGCTGTCGCGCCGGTTCCGGATCGCGCAAGGCACACTCAACCGTCAGATCGCCGAGGTCGCAGGCACGGTTGTGGGCGTCATGGCGGGTCTGCCGTTCATGCTCAAGGGGACGCGACCCGAGGCATTGTCATGAGCCGTCTTTATCTCGTGCGTCATGGGCCAACACATGCCAAACGCTTTGTCGGATGGACAGATGTCCCCGCTGACCTATCAGAAACGGATAAAATTGCCCGCTTGGAGGCGGCTTTGCCCGATGCTCCCATAATTTCATCAGACCTGTCCAGAGCCGTAAGGACTGCTGACGTTCTACAAAAGGGGCGCCCGCGCCTTCCCCACGATCCACGTTTGCGCGAAAACTATTTTGGCGCGTGGGAAGATCTCACTTGGGCAGAAGTCGAGGCCCGCGATAGCGCCCTCGCGCGTCAGGTGTTCGAGACACCCGGTGACACGGCCCCGCCGGATGGCGAAAGCTGGAACACACTGGCCGCGCGCGTAGCTGCCGCCGTTGAGGCGCATTCAGGCGATGTGATCGTCGTCGCGCACATGGGTGTGATCCTGACGTTGTTGCAAAAGGCTCTGAATTGCTCGCCCTACATAGCACTCGGCCACGAGATATCACCCCTGTCTTTGACCGTCATCCACCGCAGGGGCGACTGGGCACAGGGCCACTGGGACGCAACGCACATCAATCACTTTCCAGAATGAAACACATGCTGATTATTCGTTTTCGCGATCAATAGATTCCTCGTAACCTAGCCGGACCACGCACAGGAGTTTTACATGTCTTACGACCTTTTTATTGGCGACAAATCGTTTTCAAGCTGGAGTTTGCGCGGCTGGCTGCTTCTTGAGAAATTCGACATTCCCTACACCGAACACATGCTCGGGCTGTATTCGGGGACCATGACCAAAGACATGGCGAGCCTTGCGCCGGCGCGTCTCGTTCCAACACTGCGCACACCTGAAGGCTGGGTTGTTGGCGAAACCTCTGCAATTGCCGAAACCCTCGCAGAGCGCCACCCAGACGCAGGCATTTGGCCCAAAGACGGCGAAGCGCGTAGCTATGCGCGCTGGCTTGCGGGTGAAATGCACGCCGGATTTGGCGCTTTGCGAACCGACTGCGGGATGCAACTTATCTATGTGATGAAAGGGTTCAGCCCTAGCGATGCCGTGAAAGCGGATCTTGCGCGGATTGACGATCTTCTTGGCCGCGCGATGGGCCGGTTTGGCGCAGACGGGCCTTGGCTTTTTGGCGACTATACGGCTGCAGATGCCTTTTACGCGCCAGTGGCCGCGCGCATTATCGGCTATGACCTACCAGTATCTGATCGCTTGCGCGCCTATGCGATGACCCATCTCAATGACACTGCGTTTCGAAAATGGCGGCGCGAGGGATTGAAAACAACATACACCCCGATGCCCTACGATTTGGGTTTGCCGACGCAACCATGGCCTGTTGCGGACTAAACTCATGTCTCGTTAACCACTTTCTAACCCTGCATCGCTAGGCGTGATACAGGTATTAGTGAGAGAGTTAACATGGTCGCACGCACGTGGACGGTCGCATTCGAGGGCGTAGACGCCCGCCCTGTAGATGTGCAATGCGCCGTCAGCGCGGGGTTGCCGAGCTTCACCATTGTCGGCTTGCCGGACAAGGCCGTCTCGGAAGCCCGCGAACGGGTGCGCGCCGCGTTGGCCTCTATGCAAATCGCGCTACCGTCCAAGAAAATCACGATCAATCTCTCGCCCGCTGATCTGCCCAAAGCGGGATCTCATTTCGATTTACCCATCGCAATTGCGCTTTTGGCAGCAACCGGATTGATCCCGGAGGATGCCGCCGAAAAGATGCTCGCAATTGGGGAGTTGTCTCTCGACGGTACATTGGTGGGGGTGGCGGGCGCATTGCCCTCTGCACTTGCCGCTGGTGCACTCGGATGCGATTTGATCTGTCCTGAAACCTGCGGGCCAGAGGCGGCATGGGTCGGGGTCACGCCTGTATTTGCGCCTCGCACGTTGGCCAAACTCATTCGCCACGCAACGGGAGATGCGCCGCTCACCCCCTCAGAACCGGGAGAAGTGCACCTCCCCAATCACACCCGCGACATGATGGATGTGAAAGGACAAGAAAAGGCAAAGCGCGCAATCGAAATTGCTGCGGCAGGGCACCACCACATGTTTCTTGTTGGAACGCCAGGGTCGGGAAAGTCGATGCTTGCCGCCCGTTTGCCCACCATTTTGCCCGAGCTGTCCGCCCAAGAAGCGCTCGAGACATCGGTGGTTCATTCTCTGGCGGGGCTGTTGGATTCGGGTGGAATTAGCCGCGCGCGCCCTTTCCGCGAACCACATCATACGGCATCACGTGCCGCGATCGTCGGCGGTGGACGGGGTGCAAAACCGGGGGAAATATCGCTCGCTCACAACGGCGTGTTGTTCTTGGATGAATTGCCAGAGTTTCCGCGCGCCGTGCTCGACAGTCTACGCCAACCCATTGAGGCGGGAGAAGTGATGATCGCGCGCGCCAACGCGCACACGCGCTATCCGGCCCGCTTCATGCTTATTGCCGCCGCCAATCCCTGCAAATGCGGCTACTTACCAGATCCCGCGCGGGCCTGTTCCAAAGTGCCCATTTGCGGAGAGGACTATTTAGGCCGTATTTCTGGACCGCTGATGGACCGTTTTGATTTGCGCCTCGAAGTGCCGCCCGTTGAATTGGCTGACCTTGAGCGCGCGCCGTGTGGAGAACCATCATCCGTAATCGCCAGACGCGTAGCCCGCGCACGCGCCATTCAGGCCGCGCGCTATGAGGGCACCAACATCCGCACCAATGCCCATGTCGAGGGGCGCACATTAGAGGAGGTTGCGACACCAGATGCCGAAGGGCGGGCGCTTTTGTCCCTCGCCGCCGACAAACTGGGTCTGTCGGCGCGCGGGTATCACCGTGTTTTACGTGTCGCGCGCACAATCGCCGATCTCGCAGGCGCGGATCAGATCAATCGCCTTCATCTCGCGGAGGCATTAAGCTACCGCGTGGTTGCCTCGCGCGAACGCGCATAGCGCACGCAAGTTACGCGCGCTTGGCCTCGATCGCTTCCCAAATCAGTGCTGCAGTATTGGTACCGTCAAAGCGCTCCAATTCCTGAATGCCTGTTGGAGAGGTCACATTAATCTCGGTGAGGTAATTCCCAATCACGTCGATGCCGACAAAGACCTGACCCTTTTCTTTTAACAAAGGGCCGATCTTGGCACAGATCTCTAAGTCTCGCGCGCTCAAACCGATCTTTTCGGGACGCCCGCCAACATGCATGTTCGAACGGGTTTCGCCCTTTTGCGGCACGCGGTTGATGGCCCCTACGGGTTCACCGTCAACCAAAATCACGCGCTTGTCGCCATTGGAGACATCGGGAAGGAATTTTTGCACAATCATTGGCTCGCGCGACATGCCCGTGAACAACTCATGCAGCGACGACAGGTTGCGGTCATTGGGATCAAGACGAAACACACCCGCCCCGCCATTGCCGTAAAGGGGTTTCAAAATGATATCGCCGTGCTTTTCCTTAAACGCGCGGATGGTGGTGAGATCGCGCGCAATCGTCGTGGGCGGGGTCAAATCTGGAAACTGCAACACCAATAACTTCTCTGGATAGTTGCGCACCCAAAACGGGTCATTCACAACCAAAGTGGTGTCACGGATCATGTCGAGAAGATGCGTGGAGGTGATGTAGCCCATATCAAACGGCGGATCTTGGCGTAGCCACACCACATCATATGTCGAAAGATCGACCTCTTGTTCCTCGCCCAGCGTATAGTGATTGCCCACCTCGCGGCGCACCTCAACGGGCCAACCGCGTGCGGTCACACGCCCTTCTTGAAAGGCGAGCTTATCAGGCGTGTAATAAAATAGCGTATGTCCGCGCTCTTGCGCCTCGATCATAATGCGAAAGGTGCTATCCGCGTTGATATCGATGGGACCGATTGGGTCCATCTGAATGGCGACTTTGAGTGAGGCGTTGGTCACGATGAAAATACTCCAGTTGGCTTTACCAATAGATGGACCACCACCCGCGTGCTTTCAATGAGAAAGGTCCATGCGCAAACGCACAACCGCCCGCAGATTGTCACATAAGCGCGTTTTCAATCACCTCAATTGCACCAGCTCCATCCACAAGCGCCACATCAATTCGCATGTCCGACAACAGACCCTTTGGCTGTCGTCCGATGTAATCCTCGGCAGAGCGCATGATCCGCTGAATCTGAGAGGGGCGTAAATGTTCGGCCGCATCGGCCAACCGCTTTGAGGCTTTCACCTCGACAAACACGAACACGTCATCTTTCCAAAAGATCAAATCAATCTCGCCCGCTGCACCGCGCCAACGCTCTGCAATCCGCTCATAGCCAAGTGCCAAATAATGATCGCTCACACATCCCTCTGCGCTAAGACCCGACAGATAGGCGCGTTGTCCGCGCAATGCGCGTGCCTCTTGCGGCTGGGTTAAAGGCGCATCTTTTTGCGGCGTCACTCACTCGTCCTCTTTGCTACGCTCCAATGCACGTTGGTACACTTCGCGCTTTTTCAAACCGAACTCGGCCGCAATATGCGCGGCAGCATCCTTGAGCGACAAGGTTTCAAGCGCACGGTCAATTTCGGCATCAAGATCAATATCCTCGGCCGTCAACTGCGCAGGCCGATCCACCAAAAGCACAATCTCGCCCTTCAAAGTTCGCGCCTCGATGGAGGCAAGCACCTCACTGACGGGGCCGGAAATGACCTCTTCAAATCGCTTGGTGATTTCACGACACACCGCCACGACCCGCGTTGGGCCGTATAAATCGCACAGTTCACTTAATGTTCGGTGAATCCGCTTGGGACTTTCATAAAAGCCAAGTGTCGCTTGAACCCCACCCCACTCGGTAAAGAACGTGCGCCGTGCACCTTTTGACGCTGGCGGGAACCCCGCAAACAAAAATCGGTCTGACGGCAGACCCGCAATAGTAAGAGCCGCAATCATCGCCGATGGCCCCGGTGCAGATGTCACCAGATGACCCGCCGCCAAGGCTTCCCGCGACAATACAAAACCCGGGTCCGCAACCAACGGCGTGCCCGCCTCGGACGCATAAGCCACTGACTTTCCCGCAGCCATCAGGCCCAACAACCGCGGACGCGCCTTTGCGCCGTTGTGATCGTGGTATGCAATGATGTGGCGATCCCCAAGTGGGACACCGTGTATCTCCATCAACTTGCGCAGCGTGCGGGTGTCCTCGGCGGCAAGAACGTCCGCAGAGGCCAACACGTCAAGTGCGCGCAACGTGATATCACGGGCATTGCCGATTGGTGTGGCGACAAAATAGAGGCCGGCGGTTAGTGGCTTGATTTGATATGTCACGCGGAGGGTCCCGTTATGTGGCGTTTACTCATTGGCTTGAGTGCCTTAGTCTGCTACCCGACCCTAAGTCAAAATTCAGTTTTACACACCCCTCGTCGATGACGTTACTGTCAGGAGTGATTTCGCCAATGTTTACTCGTCTTTTCCCCTCTCGACCTTCCCTCATTAAATTTGTAGCGGCCTTATCCGTTGTCGCAATTGCGTCATGTGATGTGCCAGTTCCGTCATCCGGCAGCAATGGCCCGAAAATCGATACATCCAAACCCGTCCCCGTAGCGCTGTTGGTGCCTTACGATTCGGCCCAAAGTTCCGATGTTGCACTGGCCCAGTCGATTGAAAACGCGGCCCGTTTGGCCATGGCGGACCTTCAAGGCGTCACCATCGACCTCAAAGTCTACCCAACAGGCGGCTCTGCTGAGCGCGCATCAGCCGCTGCAAGCCAAGCCGTTGCGAGTGGCGCGAAAATCATTCTTGGCCCCGTATATGGCGGCTCCGCCAAACTCGCAGGCATCCCCGCCGCAAACGCCGGTGTAAATGTCCTCTCATTCTCGAATAACCCCGATGTCGCGGGGGGCAACGTGTTCATCCTCGGGCCAACCTTTGCGAATACGGCCAACCGTCTGGTCCGCTACGCAGTCAAAAACAGCAAGAAAAACATTCTCGTTGTGAATGGCGAAAATCCCGCAGAAACCGCAGGTGCCGCAGCTATTGTTGCAGCGATTGGTAGCAACGGCGCTACACTGTCTGGACAGACCACATTTGAGATGAGCCAAACGGGCGTAACACAAGCCATTCCTGAAATTGCTTCAAGCTCTCGCTCGGCGGGCGCAGATGCGATTTTCTTCACTTCAGGGAACGACGGCGCAATGCCGCTATTGGCACAAATGCTTCCTGAAAACGGGATCACAAGCCCGAGCACACAATATATCGGGCTTCAGCGGTGGAACATCCCACCCACGGCCATGACCTTGCCTGGGTTGCAAAATAGCTGGTTTGCGATCCCGGACGCCACATTGACGCAAACGTTTGCGGGCCGCTATTCTGCTGCTTACGGGCAACAACCCCACGCCTTGGCAGGGTTGGCCTATGACGGCATCGCCGCAATCGGAGCCCTCGTAAAATCGGGTGACGCCAACGCACTCACCACGCAAGCTCTCACACGGTCCTCGGGCTTTGCGGGCGTCAACGGCGTGTTCCGCCTCTTGCCCAACGGCACCAACGAGCGCGGCTTGTCCATCGCCACCATTCAAAACAATCAGGTAGTTGAGATTGATCCTGCACCAAGAGCCTTCGGGGGGTCCGGCCTCTAAGCCGACACTCTCTTCATTCGTTCCGACACCTCCGAGAAGCACAATTTGCGCTCCTGAGGCTATATTTGATGTCGAAGCCGTGAGTGCCGCCCTCACCGATGCGTGGAAAGACGCGTCGGATGCGGCATCTATACGTGCGGCCACCGTTGCCGTTTTGAACGAGGCCAACACCAATGGGCGCGCGGTCATTGAAGCGGCGATCAAACAAGCGCCAAGCAATGCACGCCCCGCGCTCACGTCCTATGCATGGCTGACAGATTGTCTTGTCACATCCGTGTTGTTTACGGCGATGACCAAGCTGCATCCGAACCCGACCCCAACCGAAGGCGAACGGATTGCCGTATTGGCAGTGGGTGGATACGGACGCGGGGAAATGTCGCCGCACTCCGATGTCGATTTGCTGTTTCTTGCGCCGCACAAAATCAACGGCTGGATCGAGAGTGTGGTCGAAAGCATGCTCTACATGTTCTGGGACATGCACCTAAAAGTTGGCCATGCCACCCGCACGATCAAGGATTGTATCCGCTTGGGACGTGAAGATTTCACGATCCGCACGTCCATGCTCGAAATCCGCCAACTCGCAGGAAATGTTGATCTGGCGGATGAGTTACACACCAGATTGCGCGATGATCTATTCAAGGGCACAGCCCGCGAATTCATTGAGGCCAAGCTCGAAGAACGCTCCGAGCGCCACCGCAAACAAGGTGGACAACGCTATGTTGTCGAACCAAATGTCAAAGAGGGCAAAGGTGGACTTCGGGATCTACAATCGCTCTTTTGGATCGCAAAATACGTCCACGGCGTGCGCCGCACCGCTGATCTGGTCAATGCTGGCGTTTTCACAGCCGACGAATACCGTCAGTTCGAAGAGGCGGAAACGTTTTTGCACGCCACGCGCAACGTGATGCATCTGATCGCAAATCGACCAATGGATCAGCTCACCTTTGACCTTCAGGTCGAGGTCGCCGAGTTTTTGGGCTTTATTGACCACACGGGGCGGCGCGCGGTCGAACACTTCATGCAGGCCTATTTTCGTCACGCCACACGCGTTGGGGAATTGACCCGCATCTTCCTCACAACACTTGAGGACTCACACGTCAAACAAGAGCCGGCGTTGCAACGTTTTTTCAAACGAAAACGAAAGGTCGGACACGGGTTTTATGTCGAACGCGGACGGCTCAACTTTGCCAATGAGGCCGACTTTCTTGGCAATACCGTCAATATCTTGCGCTTGTTCGAAGAGGCGCTGCGCACAGGCCATCTGATCCACCCCGATGCGATGCGGTGTATTTCCGCCAATCTTGACAAAATCGACTCCGCGATGCGCGACAACCCCGAGGCGCAACGGATTTTCATGGATTTAATGCTCAAAAACGGCAATCCGGAACGCGCCCTGCGGCGCATGAACGAGCTTGGTGTTTTGGGTGCGTTCATTCCCGAATTCCAAGTGATCGTGGCGATGATGCAGTTCAATATGTATCACAGCTACACCGTCGACGAGCACACCATCCAAGTGATTTCCAACCTCGCACAAATCGAGCGCGAGGAACTTGTCGAGGAGCTTCCAGTTGCTTCGGGCATTCTAAAACGTGGTGTAAATCGTCGGGTTCTTTATGTCGCCTTGCTGTTGCACGATATCGGTAAGGGTCGCAAAGAAGACCATTCAATTTTGGGCGCGCAAATCTCGCGCAAGGTCGCGCCACGACTGGGCCTAAAACCTGCGGAATGCGAAACCGTGGAGTGGCTGATCCGGTATCACCTGTTGATGTCGGACGTGGCGCAAAAGCGTGACTTGTCCGACCCACGCACCGTGCGCGACTTTGCCAAAGCGGTGAAAACGCGCGAACGTCTTGATCTGCTCACTGTATTGACAGTATGCGACATCCGCGGTGTTGGTCCCGGCGTTTGGAACAACTGGAAAGCGGTTTTGCTCCGCAATTTGCACGCTCAGACCGCACATGCACTTGAACACGGACTTGAGGCCGTAAACCGTGAGGCCCGCGAAGGCGAGGCGAAAAAGTCCCTGCGCGCCGCATTGTCCGATTGGCCACAAGCCGACCTGCGCGCAGAGGTCCAGCGCCATTATGGCCCCTATTGGCAAGGGTTGCCCACGTCCGCACATATGATTTTTGCCACACTGCTCAAAGAGATCAAAGACGATCAGATCAGTATCGATATCACACCCGACGAGGACCGCGATGCGACCCGCACGTGTTTCGCGTTGGCCGATCACCCTGGTATTTTCTCACGTCTGGCCGGGGCCTTGGCCCTTGTGGGCGCAAATGTCGTGGACGCACGGACTTATACCACGCGCGATGGCTACGCGACGGCCGCATTCTGGATTCAGGACAATGACGGCCACCCGTTTGAGCAAAGCCGTTTGCCGCGCCTGCGCCAGATGATTCAAAAAACCCTACGTGGTGAGGTGGTGGCGCGAGATGCACTCATCCCGCGCGACAAAATCAAAAAGCGCGAAAGCGCGTTTCGCGTGCCAACCTCCATCAGTTTTGACAATGATGGCTCCGAAATCTTCACCATCATAGAGGTCGACACCCGTGACCGTGCGGGCCTCTTGTACGATCTCACCCGCGCTCTTGCCGACAATCATATCTCGATTGCCACTGCTCAAATCGCGACCTATGGCGAACAAGTGGTCGATAGCTTTTACGTCAAGGACATGTTCGGAATGAAACTTCACGCCGAAAGCAAACAAGCCTCGCTTGAGAAAAAGCTACGAGATGCAATCACGCAGGGCGCACAAAGGGCTAAAAATTCATGAAGCCGATCCGCCTGATCAAGGGCTTTGTCACGGTTGGGGGATGGACCCTCATGAGCCGCATTATGGGGTTCGTTCGTGACGCGCTGATTGCCGCATTTTTGGGCGCTGGCCCCGCAGCCGAAGCCTTCGTTGTCGCCTTCTCGCTCCCCAACATGTTTCGCCGGTTCTTTGCAGAGGGCACACTCAATGTTGCCTTTGTCCCGCTGTTCTCCAAAAAGCTCGACGCACAGGCCGAAGCAAAAGAGTTCGCCGAGGACACACTGTCCGTTCTCGCCTCCATGCTCATCGCCCTGACGCTGGTGGCGACACTCGCCATGCCATTTTTAGTCTCCGCAATGGCGGCGGGGTTTATTGGGGACGCACGTTTTGATTTGGCCGTTGATTTTGGTCGGGTCGCCTTTCCCTACATCTTCTTTATTGCGCTATCTGCCCTCTTTGCGGGCATTCTCAATGCGTCAGGCAAATTTGCTGCTGCCGCCGCCGCCCCGGTCATGCTCAACATCATCCTGTCTGGCGCCATGGTCGGTGCGGCGTGGATGGGGTGGGATGTCGCCAAAGCGTTGATCTGGTCGGTGCCTCTTGCAGGCATTGCACAACTCGTCATCGTTTGGCGCGCTGCCGCTAAAATCGGGTTCAATCTCCGCCCCCGCTTGCCGCGTATGACGCCCGAACTCAAAACCCTATTGATCCTTGCTGGTCCTGCCGCCCTTGCGGGGGGCGTTGTTCAAATCAACCTCTTGATCGGACGCCAAGTTGCGTCCTTTGGCGAGGCGGGCGCGCTGCAATATCTCAATCTCGCTGATCGCCTCTACCAACTTCCGCTCGGTGTCGTAGCCATTGCTATTGGGGTTGTTCTCTTACCGGATCTGTCGCGTCGTCTTCATGCGGGTGACGGTGCGGGCGCACGTGATGCCTCGAACCGTGCGATGGAATTCGCGCTTTTACTGACGGTCCCGTCCGCCGTTGCCTTGATGATCGTACCAGAGCCGCTAATTTCATTCTTATTCCAACGTGGCCGCTTTACGCCCGAGGACGCGCAAAAAACCGCCATGGCCGTGGCTACATACGGCGTTGGCCTTCCCGCGTTCGTAATGCAAAAAGTCCTACAGCCGCTTTATTTCGCGCGCGAAGACACCAGAACGCCGTTTCGATTTGCCCTGTGGGCCATGGTCATCAATGCCGTTGTCGCGATCGGTCTGTCGTTTGCAATCGGCTATCTCGCCGCCGCTGTGGCCACCACCCTCGCCGCGTGGACAATGGTCTGGTTGTTGTGGCGTGGGACAAAAACCATGGGCGATGACGTCAAAATAGACGCGCGTCTGCGCACCCGCGCACCGCGCATTTTCGTCGCCTCGGCCATAATGGGCGCGTACGTATATGGCGTGAACATCCTGCTCGCCCCTGTCTATGACCTGTCGCGCGGATTGGCTGTATTCATCATGGTGGCAAGTGGCATTGCCGTCTATTTCGTAGCCGCATACGCCATCGGCGCAATGAAACTGTCCGACCTCAAAGCGGCGGTAAAACGCGGCTAGCGTTTGCGGATACGCGCCAAAATGCGGTGCGGTGCACCAGGGACAAGCAGGATCGAGACCCCAAAGCCCATAACAAAGCCCGCAATATCTGCCAGCCAGTCGGGTGTTGCCCCAAACAACAATCCAAATATGAGCTGGATTGCGAGCAAAAATCCGATGAGCGTAAAGGCACGCATCTGGTTTTGCTTCATCGCGCCAAGGCCGATCCAGAGCATGAGCGTATATGATCCGATGAGGCCGTAAGCCCCCGAATACGCTCCCACAAGCGGCGTCGATGTGTCCAAAAACAACCCGTAGGCAAGCGCCCCCGCCACCACAGAGACAAAAAAGACAACAAGCACGGCGATGTTGCCGAATGTCTCACCAACCATTTTGCCGAGTGCGAGAATAAACACCACCACCATCGCCGCGTGCGTAAACGAATGGTGCACAAAGGCGTAGGTCACAAACCGCTGCACATGCTCGAACGGCCAAATGCTTTGGTCACGCATCGCGTCGAACACTGTATCAAAGAATGCAAATTGTTCCATTGCGGTGATCCGCCACCCGATTGCGTCCGGCCCTCCGACGATCCCGTAAGACCCGATTTGAAACAGCAATTCGATACCACCAATCACAACCGCCAATAACACTACGGCTGGCGGAAGCGCGTTGAACGGAGACTCTGGTGTGTACTCATGGTCATCTGAATGATCGGACATATCGCGCGGTTCCTTGCTACGTGTGTCTCGCATAAAACGGTTCGGGGGCGAATTTACAACCACTTGATGGCGAGGCGCACCCAACATCACAATCAAGCAAGCCCGTTTTACTATTATGGCTTCAACAATATTCCAAAACGCTTTAGGACACCCAGACAGGACATTACATCCAGTTTGACGGAGAAAACACATGGCTGACGCTGCTTTTACCCCTCGCGTCTTTTCAGGGATCAAGCCTTCGGGAGGTCTAACACTCGGCAACTACCTTGGCGCGATCAAGCGTTTTGTAGGGATGCAAGGTGGCGATTTCGAAACGATCTATTGTGTGGTCGACATGCATGCCGTGACCGTCTGGCAAAATCCCGACGATCTACGCACAGCCACACGCGAAGTGGCGGCCGGCTATTTGGCCTCTGGCATTGATCCGTCAAAATCCATTTTGTTCAATCAATCGCGCGTCTCCGCACACGCCGAACTTGGATGGCTCTTTAACTGTGTTGCGCGGGTCGGATGGATGAACCGCATGACCCAATTCAAAGACAAAGCGGGCAAAAACTCCGAACAGGTCTCGCTTGGCCTGTATGCCTACCCATCCTTGATGGCCGCCGACATTCTCGCCTACCACGCCACGCATGTGCCCGTGGGCGAAGATCAAAAACAGCACGTCGAACTGACCCGTGATATCGCCAAAAAATTCAACCACGATTACAAAGTGGACTTTTTCCCCGAAACCACCCCTGTGATCGAAGGCCCAGCTATGCGCGTTATGAACCTGCGCGATGGCACCAAAAAGATGTCAAAATCGGGCGAGAGTGACATGGAACGCGTCAACATGCTTGATGATGCCGACACCATTGCCAAGAAGTTCAAAAAATCCCGCTCGGACCAAGATGTGCTTCCCGACTCCATGGACGGGCTTGCCGATCGCGCCGAAGCCCGCAACCTCGTCAATATCTACGCTGCATTGGCTGACATTTCGAATGACGCCGTTTTGGCTGAGTACGGCGGTCAGGGATGGGGCAAATTCAAACCTGCGTTGGCGGATCTTGCGGTGGAAAAACTAGCCCCCATTTCTGGTGAAATGCGCCGCTTTATGGATGATCCCGCCGAGATTGATCGCATCATGGCACATGGGGCGGACAAAGCACGCGCCATCGCCGAGCCGATCCTCAACAAGACCTTTGATATCATGGGCTTTGTCCGCTGATACGCATGGCCATGACACTACCCCTGACTTTTCAAAGGGTCGGGGGCATTTCTTTTTTCGCATAGCTTGCCCCGCACGGCCGTCTCGTCCATCATTACACGATGATGCGTTCGACGGAGGGCCTGATGCGCAAATTTCTTGTTATCCTAGACGACAGTCGCGAATGCCTCAACGCAATGCGCTTTGCCGCCATGCGCGCGGCAAACACCGGCGCGGGCGTCACGATCCTATCTATTATTCCACCAGAGGAATTCAATCACTGGATCGGGGTGGCCGACATCATGCGCGAGGAAACCCGCGACCGCATCATTGCGCACTTTGAGGTGTTTGCGAAATGGATGCGTGATCGTCAGGGCATTGATCCCGAACTGGTTATTCGCGAAGGCGAAGCAGTGCATGAAATCCTGTCCCAAATCAAAGAAGACGCTGGGATCGGCGTTTTGGTCCTTGGCGCAGGCACCGAAAAAAATGGTCCTGGCCCGTTGATCGCAGCCATGACCAAACAAGCGGGATTTTTGCCTATCCCGATGACATTGGTGCCCGGCGAAATTTCAAAAGAGCGCCTTGAGGAAATCACCTGACCCCGCAATGCTGCCCATTTAGAAGCGTTCTAAATATTGACTTCTCCGCGTCAAAGGCCCATATCCGACCTGACAAGTAAGGAATAGCAGCCATGTTCATTCAGACCGAATCCACGCCGAACCCCGCCACATTGAAGTTTC
>NZ_CBFHKW010000030.1:0-29858 GCF_965656515.1 Celeribacter marinus | reverse complement strand
TATGTCACTCGCCACGCTCAGCTTTGATCAAATCGCAATGGCCGCGATGACCGTTCTTGCACTGCGCGAGGTCATGATTGCGACTCTGCCCGACCGGATTGCGGGGCCAAATGGATGGCTCGTCAATACGAACGCGGGCGATCGCGCATAACGCACAACTGCCTGAAAATTCAGCACACACGGAAAACGCCGCGTTTATGCCGTGGTGTTTCAGGGTCAATCATTGAACCCACGCCGCCCGTTTGATCTAAAAATGTAAGGATTTAACAACGGCGCGGCTTTTGACCTATGCAGATCGTATCATCTCAATTGCGAGCGCGCCTAGATGCGCTCTTGATCCAGATTTATCCAGATCACGACACCGATGCGCTGCGCACACAGATTACAGACGCCTTTTGGCCCGATCCGTCCGAGCAGCGCAACCGTGCACGCGCCCCCGGTCAAACGCTTTGGTCCGAGAAAGACAGCGTGGTCATCACCTACGGGAATTCGGTCCAAGACGGCAAACACAAGCCCCTTGATCTGCTGCACGACTTTTTGCAACGCTATCTGATGGGCACGATCAACGGTGTGCATATCCTGCCGTTCTTTCCGTTCACCTCCGACGATGGGTTTGCGGTGACGGATTACCGCACCGTGAATAGCACTTTGGGGGACTGGGAGGATATCGAGCGCATCGCAAGCGAGTTTCGCCTGATGTCCGATCTCGTGTTAAACCACGTCTCGTCACTTTCCCATTGGTTTACCGACTACTTACAAGGGCATGCCCCCTACGACCAATTCTTTGCCGAGGCATTGCCGAGCGATGATTTGAGTGAGGTTGTGCGCCCCCGCACCTCGCAGTTGCTTCGCGAAGTGGACACAGCCCACGGGACAAAACACGTCTGGTGCACCTTTAGCCATGATCAAGTCGATCTGGATTTTCACAATCCCGAGGTCTTGCTGGAATTTTTGCGGATCATGCGGCTTCACATCGATCACGGCGTCCAGATCATCCGCCTTGATGCAGTCGCGTTCATTTGGAAAACGCTCGGCACCTCATGCGTCCACCTGCCCGAGACCCACGCCATTGTCCGCCTCATGCGTTTGCTATGCGACTACAATGCCGATCCGGTTGCGCTCATCACCGAAACCAACGTGCCAAATGCCGAAAACCTAAGCTATTTTGGCAACCGCAACGAAGCGCATATGATCTACAACTTTTCCCTCCCGCCGCTGTTGTTGCACGCGCTGATGTCGGGAAGTGCGCTCCATCTCAACCAGTGGCTGATGCGCATGCCGCCCGCACAACACGGGTGCGCCTATCTCAACTTTTCCGCATCCCATGACGGGATCGGCGTGCGCGGCGCCGAAGGGTTGCTATCGGGGGACGAATTGGGCGACATGATCGGCGCGGTCAAAGAGTTCGGCGGGCTGATCTCCATGCGCGCGCTCGCCGATGGGTCTGAGAAACCGTATGAAATGAACATCACCTTTTTTGACGCGTGCAAAGGGACAATTTCAGGCGGCCAAGACGATCACCAATTTGAACGATTTTTATGTTCACAAACCATCGTCATGGCCCTGGAGGGGGTTCCGGCCTTTTATATCCACTCTCTGCTCGGCACCCCCAACGACCATGACGGCGTTGCCAAAACCGATGTCAAACGCGCGATCAATCGCCACAGGTGGGATTATCCCGCGCTGCGTGCACACCTAGATGATCCGGCCTCGATCCACGCCCGCGTGCTAGACGCGCTCAAATCCCGCATTGACATTCGCACCGCACATAAGCCGTTCAATCCAAACGCCACACAGTTCACCATGCAACTTGGCGAAGAGATCTTTGGCCTGTGGCGGCAATCACGCGAACGCGATCAGTCTATCTTTGCCATGCATAACGTCACCGATCACCCCGTCACCATCCCGCTCCAGTCCATCAACCTCATTGAGGGCGAGAAATGGTGGGATATTTTGACGGGCGAGCGGATCGACCCCGCCAAACGTGACCTCACCTTTGCGCCCTATCAATGCCGGTGGCTGTCCAACCGTCCCTAAGAGAGCTCAAGCACGCAAACGTGCCGCGTGCCATTCCAGATGCTCCGCCATGAACGTCGAGATAAAGAAGTACGAATGATCGTACCCCTCTTGCATGCGCAGAGTGAGCGGCTGATCCGCCGCGGCACAAGCCGCCGCCAACAAATCGGGCTTGAGTTGTGTCTCTAGGAAATTATCGCCCGTGCCTTGATCGACCAAAATATCCGCAACTCGTGCGCCATCCTCGATCAACGCGCAGGCATCATAGGTCCGCCACGCCGTGCGATCCGCCCCCAGATATCCCGAAAGCGCCTTTTCCCCCCACGGACAATTCAGCGGCGACACAATCGGTGCAAACGCCGATACCGATTTGTATTGATCGCGATTGCGCAGCGCGATCGTGAGCGCGCCATGTCCGCCCATCGAATGCCCCATGATCGCAACACGGCTCATATCGGCGGGAAAGTCCGCACCAATCAGCGCATGCAATTCGCGCTCGATGTAGTCACGCATGTTGTAATTCTGACCAAACGGCGCCTCGGTCGCATTGACGTAAAACCCCGCCCCAAGGCCGAAATCATACGCCCCCTCGACATCGTCCGGCACGTCCGCACCGCGAGGGCTTGTGTCCGGCGCAACAAAGATCAGTCCCAACGCGGCACAGGCCGCGCGATACTCGCCCTTTTCGGTCACGTTGGCCTGCGAACAGGTCAGCCCCGACAGGTAAATCACCACGGGCAGGGTCGCCCCCGCCGCATGATCGGGCACAAACACGGAAAATTCCATGTCTGTCCCCGTTGCGGATGAGGCATGTTTATAGACGCCCTGCGTACCGCCATGGCTGCGGATTTGCGAAATGACTTCGAGGCTCATAGATCAAAATACCACAACAGAGCGGATGCTTTCGCCCGCATGCATCAAATCAAAACCCTTATTGATCTCATCGAGCGTGAGAACATGGGTGATCAGCGGATCAATCTCGATCTTGCCGTTCATGTACCAATCCACAATTTTGGGCACATCTGTGCGCCCTTTCGCGCCGCCAAAGGCTGTGCCTTGCCAGACGCGCCCTGTGACCAACTGGAACGGACGGGTTGAGATTTCCTTGCCCGCTTCGGCCACGCCAATCACGGTGGAAACACCCCACCCACGGTGACACGCCTCCAATGCCTGACGCATCACGGTGGTGTTGCCGGTACAATCAAACGTGTAATCCGCGCCGCCATCGGTCAGCGCCACGAGGTGTTCGACGATATCGCCGTCGATCTCGGACGGGTTGACGAAATGGGTCATGCCGAACCGTTCGCCCCATGCCTTTTTGTCGTTGTTGAGGTCCACGCCGATGATTTTATCCGCGCCAACCATCCGCGCGCCCTGCAGCACGTTAAGGCCAATCCCGCCGAGGCCGAACACGATGACGTTTGCGCCCGCTTCGACCTTGGCCGTGTTGGTGATCGCACCGACACCCGTGGTCACGCCACAGCCGACATAACAGGCTTTGTCAAACGGCGCATCGGGACGGATTTTGGCCACCGCAATCTCTGGCACGACGATGAAATTGGAAAAGGTCGAACAGCCCATATAGTGATAAATTGTCTCGCCTTTGTAGCTCATGCGCGATGTGCCATCGGGCATCACGCCCTTGCCTTGTGTTGCGCGGATGGCGGTACACAGGTTGGTTTTGCCCGACAGACAGGATTTACACTGGCGACATTCGGGGGTGTAAAGCGGGATGACGTGATCGTCGGGTTGAACCGATTTCACACCCGCGCCAATCGCGCGCACAATCCCCGCCCCCTCATGGCCCAGAACCGCAGGGAACAATCCCTCACTGTCCAACCCATCAAGCGTGTAGGCATCCGTATGACAAATACCTGTTGCCATAATCTCGACCAGAACCTCGCCCTCTTTGGGGCCTTCCAGGTCGATCTCTACTATTTCGAGGGGTTTGTTGGCTTCAAAAGCGACAGCGGCACGGGTCTTCATAAGGGTACTCCAAATTGGTGCGGGCCGACAAAAGGCCCGACGGAAAGCCGACGATAAGCAGACGGAAGGCCGACACGAAAAATACACCCGTGGCAGCTTTTCTTTTGATAGGGAATAGCCTATCAAAAGCATAGAAATCAATCAGGAAATCCGAACGTGATCGATAAGTTGGAAATGTTCATGGCCGTTGCCCGCGCGGGACATTTCGGACGCGCGGCCAAAACGCTTGGCATAACGCAACCCACATTGTCAGCCGGCATAAAGCAGCTCGAAGACCAACTTGGCGTGACCCTCATCTTGCGAGGATCGCGCTTTGGCGGCTTGACACCCGAGGGTCAGCGCGCCCTGCACTGGGCGCAGCGGATCGCGGCGGACACACAGCAATTGCGCGCCGAAATGCACGGGACTGGCGCGGAGCTTTCGGGACAAATCCGCCTTGCTGCAATCCCGTCCGCGCTCACATGGGCCGCGCGTCTAGCGACACAAATGCGCGAGAACCATCCGAATGTACGAGTCACAATTCTGTCTCGTACCTCTTTGGAAATCCTCGACATGATGGAAGCCCACGACATCGACGCGGGCCTGACCTATTTGAACAATGAGCCATTGGGCGATGTGGTTGTCGAACCCATTTACACCGAAACCCCGGTGGCCGTGACCCGCGCAGACACACCGCTCGCGGCCCGCCCCGATATGGCGTGGTCTGATTTTGACGGGCTTGCGATGTGCTTGCTCACGGCAGACATGCAAGGGCGCAGGATCATCGACGCGCATTTTCAAAACTCAGGCGTGACACCCGATGTCAGGTTGGAGTCCAACTCGACCGTTGTGTTGGCCCGCACCGTTCAAGAAACAGGTTGGGTGACGATCTTGTCATGGGATCTCGCCACGTTTTTATGTGCGGGATCGGCGTTAAAAATCATCCCCATAACGCCGCAAAGCCTAGGACAATCGGTCGGACTTGCCGCACCGCGCCGTGCCAGTGAAACACCCGCATTGACAGCCCTCATGGCCGCCGCAGCCCATATCTCAACGTCCAAGTCGCCAGTCACCCCCTCAATGAAACAAGCGTAAGAAGAGCCATCATGTCCGCAACCGATCCCACTGATGACACCCTATCGCGTCTCATTGCGCGACACCGCGATAGCGAAGGTCCGCTGTTGCCGATCTTGCATGACATGATGGAGGCCTTTGGTCATATCGACGAAGACACCTACCCTCAACTGGGCCGCGCACTCGGGATCACACGGGCGGAAATCCACGGCGTTGTCAGCTTTTACCACGACTTCAAAACACGCCCCAACGGCCATCACACAATCAAATTGTGTCGCGCAGAAGCCTGCCAATCGGTCGGAGCGACCGAGACACAATCGGCCCTTTTCGAGCGTCTTGGCCTGACAGACTTCGGCACAACACCCGATGGCCGCATCACAGTTGAGGCCGTATATTGTCTTGGCCTGTGCGCCTGTGGACCTGCAGCGTTGGTCGACAGGCAACCGCGCGGACGGGTGAGTGCACAAAGTCTTGCAAGCGAGGTGGGCGCATGAAAATCTACGTCCCCCTCGATAGTGCGGCGGTGGCCTTGGGCGCCGATGACGTGGCCGCAGCGATCACGTCCTATGCCGCAAAAACCGGCATTACCGTCGAGATTGTGCGCAATGGGTCGCGCGGAATGGTTTGGTTGGAACCGTTGGTGGAGATCGAAGATGCCCAAGGGCGGCGCGCGTTTGGCCCGCTCTCTCCCTCCGATGTCCCAGCGCTTTTGGAGGGCACGTTAAAAAGCCTTGGCCGTGTGGAGGACATCGCGTTTTTCGCGCGCCAGACACGCATGACCTTTGCGCGCTGCGGCCTCATCGACCCGCTCGACCTGACGAGTTACGCCGCGCATGGCGGTCTTGTCGGCCTCAAACGCGCGTTGAGCATGAGTGCGCAGCAAACGGTCGAAGAGGTCACAGCATCTGGCCTACGTGGGCGCGGTGGCGCGGGGTTTCCTACGGGCCTCAAGTGGGAGACAGTGCGCAGCGCGCAAGCCTCGCAAAAATACATCGTGTGCAACGCCGACGAGGGCGACAGTGGCACCTTTGCCGATCGGATGTTGATGGAGGGCGATCCGTTCTCCCTCATCGAGGGCATGGTAATTGCCGGCCTCGCCGTTGGGGCCACACGCGGTTATGTCTACCTAAGATCCGAATACCCCGTGGCCATTCGTGTAATGCGTGCCGCCGTCGACATCGCGCGCGAAAACGCCCTGCTTGGCGAGGACATTCTCGGCACGGGAACGGCGTTCGACGTGGATATTCGTGTCGGCGCAGGGGCGTATGTGTGCGGCGAAGAGACGGCGTTGCTCAACTCACTTGAGGGCAAACGCGGAACGGTACGCGCCAAACCGCCCCTCCCTGCGCTCGAAGGATTTATGGGCCAACCTACGGTGGTCAATAACGTCATCTCGCTCGCCACAATCCCTGTGATATTTGAGCATGGCGCGGCTCACTATGCCGCCTTTGGTATCGGCCGCAGCAAGGGCACCGTGACACTTCAACTCGCGGGAAACGTCAAATATGGCGGGCTGTTCGAGGCAGGGTTCGGCATGACTTTGGGTGATGTCGTGACAGACATTGGCGGCGGGACGGCCACAGGCAAGCCCGTCAAAGCGGTGCAAGTCGGCGGGCCGCTTGGCGCGTTTATGCGACCAGACCAATTTGAGACACCCATTGGATACGAGGAGTTTGATAACGCGGGCGGCCTGATAGGCCATGCGGGCCTGACGGTCTTTGATGACAGCGCGGACATGGGAGCGCTTGCGCAATTCGCAATGGAATTTTGCGCCATCGAAAGCTGTGGCAAATGCACCCCCTGCCGCATCGGATCGACGCGCGGAATAGAAACAATCACGCGCATTCGGAACGGCGACCACGCGGCCATTCCCTTACTCGAAGACCTATGTGACACCATGCGCGATGGATCACTTTGCGCACTTGGCGGCTTTACCCCCTATCCGGTTTTATCGGCCCTCAATGGATGGCCCCAAGATTTCGGTGTCACGACCGCGGAGGTCACGCAATGAAAGACATCATCATTCCATGGGACGACACCGACTATGGCACGCCAAAACAAAACGGCGCGCCAGTCTCCCTGACAATCGACGGGCATGGCATCACAGTGCCAAGTGGCACATCCGTGATGCGTGCGGCGATGCAGGCAGGGCTAAAAATTCCCAAACTCTGCGCCACCGATAGCGTCGAGGCCTTTGGGTCGTGCCGCCTGTGTGTCGTCGAAATCGAAGGACGGCGCGGCACGCCCGCGTCCTGCACCACTCCAGTGGCGGACGGAATGGTTGTGCACACCCAAAGCGAAAAGGTCCAAAAACTGCGCAAGGGCGTGATGGAGTTATACATCTCCGATCACCCGCTGGATTGTCTGACCTGTTCGGCCAATGGCGATTGCGAATTACAAGATATGGCGGGAATGGTTGGCCTGCGCGATGTGCGCTATGCCAAGGGTGCCAACCATTTCGAGGATGCTCAGGATTGGCGGCCCGTCGATGACAGCAACCCTTATTTCACCTATGACCCCAGCAAATGTATCGTCTGCTCGCGCTGTGTGCGCGCCTGCGAAGAGGTCCAAGGCACGTTTGCGCTGACCATCGAGGGGCGCGGGTTTGAGAGCCGCGTTTGCGCTGGCGATACACTTGACGATTTTCTGTCCTCCGACTGCGTGTCGTGCGGCGCGTGTGTGCAAGCCTGCCCCACAGCCACACTACAAGAGAAATCCGTGCGCGACCTTGGCACGCCCACCCGCAGCGTCATCACAACATGCGCCTATTGCGGTGTGGGGTGCTCGTTCAAGGCCGAGTTGAACGGTGATACCGTGGTGCGCATGACCCCGCACAAAGAGGGCCGCGCAAACCGTGGGCATTCCTGTGTCAAAGGGCGCTTTGCCTACGGCTATGCCACCCACCCCGACCGCATTCTCAAACCGATGATCCGCGAGAGCGTTGATCAGCCATGGCGCGAAGTCTCATGGGACGAGGCGTTCGGGTTTGCAGCCGATCGCATTGCAGGCATCCAAAACGCACACGGCAAAAACGCCGTAGGCGTTATCACGTCGAGCCGGTGCACCAACGAAGAAACCTACTTGGTCCAAAAACTGACCCGCGCCGTGTTTGGCAACAACAACACCGACACCTGTGCACGGGTGTGCCACTCGCCTACGGGCTACGGCCTTGGCCAAGCGTTCGGTACCTCTGCGGGCACACAGGATTTCGACAGTGTCGAACATACGGACGTGGCGATCGTCATCGGCGCGAACCCCACGGACGGGCATCCGGTGTTTGCCTCACGTCTGCGCAAACGCTTGCGTCAAGGGGCCAAACTGATCGTGGTCGATCCGCGCCGCATCGATTTGCTTGCAACCCCGCACATGGGCGAAGGCCATCATCTCCCCCTCAGACCCGGAACCAACGTGGCCGTGATCACCGCCCTCGCGCATGTGATCGTCACCGAAGACCTGTTCGACGCCGACTTTATCCGCACGCGTTGCGATTGGGACGAATTCGAACTCTACCGCGATTTTGTATCGGATCCCCGCCATAGCCCAGAGGCCACGGCTTTGCTTACGGGCGTGAATGCGGGGGCACTGCGCACTGCGGCACGGGCGTTTGCAACAGGCGGCAATGGTGCCATCTACTACGGGCTTGGCGTCACCGAGCACAGCCAAGGATCAACCACCGTCATGGCGATCGCCAACCTTGCGATGCTGACCGGCAACATCGGGCGCAAGGGCGTGGGCGTGAACCCGTTGCGCGGACAAAACAACGTCCAAGGGGCGTGTGACATGGGATCGTTCCCACACGAATTGCCGGGGTATCGCCATGTCAAAGACCCCGATACCCGCGCCATTTATGAACAAGCATGGGGCGTGGAAATCAATCCCGAACCAGGTTTGCGCATTCCCAACATGCTGGATGCCGCAGTCGCTGGACGGTTCAAAGCGCTCTACATTCAGGGCGAGGATATCTTGCAATCCGACCCCGACACCAAACATGTAGCAGCGGGTCTTGCGGCGATGGAATGTGTGATCGTACACGATCTGTTTCTCAATGAGACTGCAAACTACGCGCATGTATTTTTGCCCGGTTCGACGTTTTTGGAAAAGGACGGGACATTCACCAATGCAGAGCGCCGTATCAACCGTGTGCGCCGTGTTATGGCCCCAAAAAACGGATATGCAGACTGGGAAGTCACACAGCGCCTCGCCAATGCATGCGGTGCGCACTGGACCTACACACACCCGCGCGAAATCATGGCGGAAATTGCGGCCACCACACCGACATTTGCAGGCGTCACCTATGAGATGCTTGATGCGAAGAACTCTGTGCAATGGCCCTGCAACGATGCATTTCCCGATGGCGCACCGATCATGCATGTCGACGGGTTCGTGCGCGGAAAAGGCCGTTTGATCATCACCGAATATGTGGCCACAGACGAAAAAACCGGCCCGCGCTTTCCGCTGCTTTTGACCACGGGCCGTATCTTGTCGCAATACAATGTTGGCGCACAAACGCGGCGCACCGCCAATACCATTTGGCACGATGAGGATGTGTTGGAGATCCATCCCCATGACGCCGAAACACGCGGCATCACTGAGGGTGACCATGTGCGTCTGGCATCGCGGGCGGGGGAGACATCGTTGCGTGCAACCCTGACCGACCGCGTGTCACCAGGCGTGGTCTACACCACGTTCCATCATCCCGCCACACAGGCCAACGTTGTGACCACCGATCACTCCGATTGGGCTACAAACTGTCCCGAATATAAAGTCACAGCGGTGCAAGTCGCCCTGTCAAACGGGCCAACCGATTGGCAAGACCGCTACCACGCGCACGCCACGCAAGCGCGCCGCATTTCGGACCCACCACAATGAGCGCGCCCACTCATAATTTGCCCGACGAGGTGGCCGTGGCCCTTGTGCTCAACGGTTCGACCGTTGCCGTTTTGATGTCCACGCCGCACGATCTCACCGATTTGTTGCGCGGCTTTGCCGTCAGCGAGGGGATCGTCGATTGGGGCACAGATGTAACCGACTGTGAGGTGCACGAGTATGATGAGGGGATAGAAGTGCGTGGACGTATTGCGCAAGAGCGCGCCAGCGCACTCGACGCGCGCCGCCGTGCCTCTGTCGGCCCAGTGGGATGCGGGTTGTGCGGGATCGAAAGCCTGACAGCCGCAACCGCAAGGCCGCCCCGTGTGCCCCCCGCATTACCTACCCTGTTTGAGGCCGTTCGCGTTTCACTCGCCGCCCTCGACGCACAGCAAGTTATGCATCAGCAATCGCGTGCGATGCACGCGGCGGCGGTCTTTACCGCCCAAGGATTACAGATCGTGCGCGAGGACGTGGGGCGTCACAACGCACTCGATAAACTGATCGGCGCGTTGACGAACACGCCTTTGCAAAACGCCGGAATTTTGATGACCTCGCGCCTGTCCATCGACCTTGTGCAAAAATGCGCCCGCGCGGGCCTGTCGGCGCTATTTTCAGTGTCCCGCCCAACCAAAGCGGCCGTGGAACTGGCGCGTGAGATCGGTATGACACTTGGCGTTGTCACGCCTTCTGACATCATCTTTTACGCAGGCGCACCTAAGGAGGTAGATCAATGACGGATGAAAAAATGATCCGCATGGTGAATCAGATCGCCACGTTTTTCGCCACCCAACCCGACACGGATAAAGCGGGTAAAGTTGCGGCGCATATCATGGATTTTTGGGATCCGACAATGCGTGCACAACTTATCCAATTTGCGCAAAGAGATGGTGCAGGGCTTGACCCAATCGCACTGGACGCGGCACAGTCTCTCACGTCCCACTAAATGGGGCAGAATACGCTAGAAAAACTGCTGCAAGATGGGCGAGGACGCCGCGCCGATGACCCGTGCATTGCCGCCCACACGTGCCTGTTCAATACGCGGCACAGTGATCCCACGCACATCAAGACGCTCAAACTCCAGACGGGTTTGCGCCACAAGGCGCATGCGGACATCATCCGGAAACGCACCATCGATCATCACAGCCTCAAAATCGATCACGCTGACCACACTGCGCACCGCGTGAGCCAGCGCTTTGGCAGACGCGAGGATCCAATCATCAAGCGATGTCCCAAAGCTCGACCAGTCTTGCGGCATCGCCCACATTAAATTTGTGTCTCCGCCCGCCTTTGCGACAGCAGCCTCCAAGACATACAAAGACGCAACATCCAGCAAAGCGCACTCTTGATGCGGGGCGCTTGAAACGGAGAGCGAGCCTAGGGATCCCGCATTGCGCTGGCGTCCCTCGATAACGGTAGAATCGAGCACGATTCCGCCGCCGATGAAAGAGCCGATAAAGAAATAGGCGTAGTCGTGGAATTCCCGCCCGCGCCCGAAAATGTATTCCGCACGACACGCCGCAGTTCCGTCATTTTCAATAAAGAGCGGGAGATCGGAAAACTTTGCAACTTCGTCAGCGAAGTCTATATCGCGCCAGATTTTAAAGTCTTCCGGCGCGCCAAGGGCATCCCCCCAGCTCCAAATCTCGGACGGGGCCGCGATGCCTATTCCGCAAATACGGGACACTTGGGTCGCACTGAGCGCATCGGACAGCTTTTCCATACCCTCTTTCAGATACGCGAAAATCAGATCGGGCATTGGATACCGGTAGGTCACAATGCTCTGGCCAAGCACCTCCCCCGCAAGGTTCATAACCGCCAAATCTGCACTACGGCGGCCAATCTTGAGACCAAACGACAGTGCCCCATCTGGGACGATTTCCATTGGGATTGACGGCTTACCCACCTTGCCGCGTTGAGGTTGCCCGCGGCGTACAAGGCCATCGGATTCGAGCTTGCGTAGAATGTTAGACACTGTTTGGGCGGACAAATCCGTGCGCTTGGCCAACTCACTGCCTGGCGTGCCACCATGGCGCTGTATCAGCGACATCACCAGCCGCTCGTTCAGTGCGCGCACCCCAATCTGGTTGACGCCAGATCGCAGGTCTTTGACTTCGCTTTTGCTCACAACTCTTCCTCCAATCGTGTGACTCTGCCTCAAACCTTTTAATAAATCAAATGGATTTATTTATTGACGCACTCGTCAGAATCAGATCAGTTAAGCAAGTTCCGTTTGAGGAAACGGTCGAATATTCGGACTCACAGCCATAAAGGCGCAGTCCACACTTTGGGAGGAACTACCATGAAGACATTGCTCGCAGGCAGCGCAATTGCGCTCGCAACGATGACATCCGGCGCATTTGCCGCTGACGTGTCCGCGTGCCTTATCACAAAAACAGACACCAACCCCTTCTTCGTGAAAATGAAGGAAGGCGCCGAGGCCAAAGCCGCCGAGCTTGGTATCGAACTTAAATCGTTCGCAGGCAAAGTAGATGGCGACCACGAAACACAAGTGGCAGCTATCGAAACGTGCATCGCAGACGGCGCAAAAGGCATCTTGATCACAGCGTCCGACACATCGTCCATCACGACATCGGTTGCTCAGGCACGTGATGCGGGCCTCTTGGTCATCGCACTCGACACACCGCTTGACCCGATTGATGCGGCTGACGCGACATTCGCCACAGACAACTTCCTTGCGGGTGAATTGATCGGTAAATGGGCTGCGGCGAAACTCGGTGCAGATGCGGCAAACGCAAAAATCGCAATGCTCGATCTCGCAGTGTCCCAACCAACCGTTGGCGTTTTGCGTGACCAAGGTTTCCTTCAGGGCTTTGGCATCGAACTTGGCGATCCAAACAAATGGGGCGACGAAACTGACCCACGTATCGTCGGCAACGACGTCACACAGGGCAACGAAGAGGGCGGCCGCAAGGCAATGGAAAACCTCCTCGCATCTGATCCTGAAATCAACGTGGTCTACACGATCAACGAGCCTGCTGCAGCTGGTGCCTACGAAGCTCTTAAATCCATCGGCCGTGAGAATGACGTTCTCATCGTGTCCGTGGATGGCGGTTGCCCAGGCGTTCAGAACATCGCAGACGGTGTGATCGGCGCAACAGCGCAGCAGTACCCGCTCTTGATGGCCTCCAAAGGCATCGAAGCAATTGCAGCATGGGCCGCCGACGGCACCAAGCCAGCAAACACCGAAGGCAAAGATTTCTTTGACACAGGCGTTGCTTTGATCACCGATCAGCCTGCGGACGGCGTTGAGTCAAAATCCGTAGCCGAAGGCATGGACCTCTGCTGGGGCTAAGTTAACCGACCTCCACGGGGTCGCGTAACGCACACACACAGCAGGGGCGGGCAGAAATGTCCGCCCCTCGTGCAAAATAAAAAGGGGTGGCCCACTGATTGGGGCCGCAAATGGAGGCAGACATGTCTAGCGATAATTATGAGGCAGCGATCACGGACAAAGGGTCCGATACAGTTGCCAGTTTTAACGACGAGCGCAAAGGTGCGCTTGCTCGGTTCCAACACCAACTCCACACGACGCCCGCTCTGGTCCCTTTGATCGTTCTGGTCGCGTCGATTGTTGTGTTCGGCCTCTTGCTCGGGTCCAAATTCTTTTCACCCTTTGCCTTAACCTTGATCTTACAACAGGTTCAGATCGTCGGCATTGTCGCGGCGGCTCAATCCTTGGTTATTCTGACGGCGGGCATCGACCTGTCTGTGGGGGCCATCATGGTGCTCAGCTCCGTTGTGATGGGGACGTTTACATTCCGATACGGGATGCCAGTGGGCGTATCGATCTTTGCCGGCATCAGCGTGGGTGCATTGTGTGGCTATATCAATGGCTACCTCATCGCCAAGGTAAAACTACCACCGTTCATCGTCACCTTGGGCATGTGGCAAATCGTACTGGCGACCAACTTTCTGTATTCCGCAAACGAGACCATCCGCGCCCAAGACATTGCGGCCGATGCGCCATTACTCCAGTTCTTTGCGACAAAGCTGAAAATCGGCGGCGCGGTCTTTACCTTTGGTGTGATCTTTATGGTCGTGCTTATAGCCATTCTTGCCTACGTTTTGCGCCATACTGCGTGGGGGCGTCACGTCTATGCCGTGGGCGATGACCCCGAGGCGGCCGAGCTGTCCGGCGTCAACGTCAAAAACACCCTGATCTCGGTCTACGTCATCGCTGGTGTGATCTGTGCCTTTGCAGGATGGGCCTTGATCGGGCGTATTGGATCGGTCTCGCCGACCTCTGGCCAACTGGCCAATATCGAAAGCATCACAGCCGTTGTGATCGGTGGTATCTCCCTCTTTGGCGGGCGTGGCTCTATCCTCGGTACGTTGTTTGGCGCGCTGATTGTGGGTGTGTTCACACTCGGCCTGCGCCTCATGGGTGCAGACGCGCAATGGACATACTTGCTCATCGGCGCTCTTATTATTGCGGCTGTTGCCGTTGACCAATGGATCAGAAAGGTGGCCGCGTAATGGAACCCATTCTCAAAGCTCGCAATCTCGTCAAACGTTACGGCAAAGTCGTGGCCCTCGATCATTGTGATTTCGAACTCTATCCGGGTGAAATCCTCGCCGTGATAGGTGACAACGGCGCAGGCAAATCGACCCTGATCAAAGCGCTCTCGGGCGCGGTTCAGGCCGATGCAGGCGAAGTGACACTTGATGGCAAGCCCGTCAACTTCAGTTCGCCAAACGATGCGCGCCATGCAGGGATTGAAACCGTTTACCAAACCCTCGCCATGTCCCCTGCCCTGTCGATCACAGACAATATGTTCATGGGGCGCGAATTGCGCCGACCCGGTATCGCCGGATCGATCTTTCGCAAACTCGACCGTCCCGCGATGGAAAAATTTGCGCGTGACAAGCTTTCGGAACTGGGCCTGATGACTATTCAGAACATCAACCAATCGGTTGAAACCCTATCGGGTGGTCAACGCCAAGGCGTGGCCGTGGCCCGTGCCGCGGCATTCGGGTCAAAGGTTGTGATCCTCGATGAGCCAACCGCAGCCCTCGGCGTCAAAGAAAGCCGCCGTGTGTTGGAGTTGATCCAAGAGGTCCGATCTCGCGGCATTCCGATTATCCTGATCTCGCACAACATGCCGCATGTATTCGAAGTGGCCGATCGCATCCACGTGCACCGTTTAGGCAAACGCCTATGTGTGATCGATCCCAAAAAGTACACAATGTCAGATGCTGTGGCCTTTATGACCGGCGCAAAAGACGCTCCAACCGAAGATCGGGCGGCCTAACCTATGAAAATTTCAGGTCTTACATCTGAAATCAAAAAACTCGCACAAGGGCGGGAGCGCACGCTCATCGCCCTTGTCGGCCCCCCAGGTGCGGGCAAGTCCACGCTTGCGGAGCCATTGGCAAAGGCTCTTGGCCCACGCGCTCAAGTGGTGCCGATGGACGGGTTTCACCACGACAATGACTGGCTTGATGCACGCGATTTACGCGCTCGAAAAGGGTCTCCTGAAACCTTTGACGTGGAGGGCTTCGTCGCATTGGTCCGCGCCCTCAAAACAGGGGCGGTGACCGAGTATCCACTGTTTGATCGCACCTCTGATAGCGTTATCCAAGGCGCAGGCCATCTGCGCGACGACGCCGACATTGTGATCGTGGAAGGGAATTACCTGCTTCTCAACCACGATGGATGGCGCGACTTGCACCCACTTTGGGATGCGTCAATCATGCTCAACGTGGACGCGGACATCTTGCGTGGGCGACTCGTGCAACGTTGGATTGACCACGGCTTTTCCCCTAAAGACGCAATGGCGAAGGCGCGCGAAAACGATCTCAAAAACGCAGGGACAGTCATAGGCGACAGTATTCGCGCCACATATATCGTGCCCAATTAAAAGCCCCGCGCAGAACTGCGCGAGGCCTCTCACAATACAGACACAACAGCTTTACTCAGCGGCGAGTGCGCTCGGCGCTGCAATCTGAGCGTTCAATTGCCAGATCTGAACAGCCGCGTCAGCCGCCTCGCGGCCTTTGCCAACGAAATGATCGAAATAGAATTTCTCGTGCTCGCCTTTGGGCTGGAAATGGTGCGGTGTTAACGACACGGACAACATCGGCACACCCGTTTTCAATTGGGCCTCCATCAGGCCGGAAACGACCGCTTGGGCAACGAAATCATGGCGGTAGATACCACCATCGACAACCAAAGCAGCGGCGGCAATAGCATCAAATTCGCCCGTCTGCGCCAGTTTTTGTGCGACCAACGGCATCTCGAATGCGCCGGGCACGTCATAGGTCTCAACAACTGCGTCGACACCCAACTCGGCAAGGCGCGCCTTGAACCCAACCAGCGCTTGGTCGACAATATCGGCATGCCAACGGGCTTTGATAAATGCGAATTTTGGGGATTTTGTCATGGCTCATGATCCTCTCAAGCAGACAGAATCCCAGAGCATAAAGGTCGCCCCGCACGATTGCGGGTCGTTCATCCTCTCTCATCCGGACTATGACCGTCGGCTCTGGAATTTCACCAGTATCTGCTGACCCAAGATTCTTACGAAAAGAACCAAGGCGCTCGCGGGCTATAACCGCCGGTGGGGAATTTCGCCCCGCCCTGAGAATGAAAGGTATTTAGGGGTGGCGTTCCCTCGAGTCAATCAGGCGGACAGAAAAACGCCCCCGCATCGACTGTGACGCGGGGGCGTGTCCGTATCTCGTGTAATGATACGATCAGGTTTTGAACACGCGGTAGATCGCAGGGATCACCAAAACTGTGAGCAAGGTTGAGGTCAAAAGACCGAACAAAAGCGAAATCGCAAGCCCTTGGAAAATCGGATCGGCAAGGATCACCACCGCCCCGATCATCGCGGCAATCGCGGTCAACAGGATCGGTTTAAACCGGATCGCACCCGCGTCTATGAGGATTTGCACCTTATCCACGCCCTCATCGGCATTGCGGATAAAATCCACAAGAAGGATCGAGTTGCGCACGATGATCCCCGCAAGCGCGATAAACCCGATCATCGAGGTGGCCGAGAATGGCGCATTAAGCAACCAGTGGCCAAAGATGATCCCAAGGAACGTCAGCGGGATCGGAGTTAGCACCACGAGGGGCAAACGGAACGATCCGAATTGCGCCACCACAAGGATGTAGATGCCGAGTAATGCTATCGCAAAGGCCGCGCCCATATCGCGGAAGGTGACATAGGTCACTTCCCATTCCCCATCCCACAACAACGTTGGATGGCTCTCGTCATCGGGTTGACCGTAGTAGGAAATGACGGGCTTTTCACCCTCCTCCCACTCCATCGCATCAAGCGCATCCGACACCGCAAACATGCCGTAAATCGGTGCCTCATAGTCCCCCGCAAGTTCGGCGGTGACCATTTCGGCAAAGCGACCGTTGCGGCGAAAAATGGGGAAAGACACGGTCTCTTCGCGCACGTCGATGACATCCCCGAGCTCAACCACGCCACGCGCACCGGGCAGGACATTGGCGGGGATCGGCGTCGACAAAAACGCCTCATCCATCACACGTTCACCCTTGGCGCGCTCGACCACGATGGGGATCGGATGCCGCCCCATACCGCGATGCGAGTAGCCGACAGTCGCCCCGCCGTTCAAGATACCCATTGTGTCAAACACATCTTGTTCTTGAACTTGGAAAAACTCCAGATCGTCCGTATTCACAGTGGCCCGCAAACGGCGCGGCTGTGTGCCAAAGCTGTCATCGACATCGACAACAAACGGCACCGCCTCAAAGGCCGCGCGTATTTTGGTTGCGGTCGCACGGCGCGCATCCGCGGTTGGCCCGTAGACCTCAGCCAGCAAAGTCGCCATCACGGGCGGTCCGGGAGGTGGCTCAACCGTTTTGATATTTGTCCCCACAGGCACGTCCAGCTCCGCAATCATTGCACGGATAACCAAGGCAAGGTCGTGGCTCGTGCGCTCGCGGTCGTGTTTGGCCGTCAGGTTGATCTGGACATCCCCCATATGGGCCCGTTCGCGCAAATAGTAATGCCGCACCAAGCCGTTGAAGTTGAACGGAGCTGCGGTTCCTGCGTGGGTTTGCGCCGACACAACCTCGGGCAGGTCCACCACCAAACGCGCGATGGATTGCGCCACGGCATCGGTTTGTTCCACGGACGTGCCCTCGGGCATATCGATCACCACAGACAGTTCCGATTTATTGTCAAAGGGCAGCAATTTTACGGTCACGTCCTTGGTATAGATCGCGGTGAGCGACCCGAATGACAGAACCGCAGTGATGATCAAAAACAGACCTGAGCGCCCTTTGGAGGCAAGGATCGGCTTGGCCACTTTGGCGTAAACACGGCCAAGCGCACCGCCATGATCAGCGCCACTATCGCCATGTCCGCCCGCATGCGCAGGCGCATTGCCCGCGATTTTGAACATCAACCACGGGGTGATCATCACCGCCACAAAGAACGAAAAGATCATAGCGGCTGAGGCATTGGCGGGAATGGGCGACATATAGGGCCCCATCAGGCCGGACACAAACAACATCGGCAATAGCGCCACAACCACGGTCAATGTCGCCACAATCGTGGGGTTGCCCACTTCGGCCACGGCATCGATGGCGGCGGCTTTGCGGTCGCGACTGTCCTTCATCCCCCAATGGCGCGCAATGTTTTCAATCACCACAATGGCATCATCGACCAAGATCCCGATGGAGAAAATCAGTGCGAATAGCGACACGCGGTTGAGCGTGTACCCCATGATCCACGAGGCAAACAGCGTCAGCAGGATCGTCACGGGGATCACAATGGCCACCACAATGGACTCGCGCCAACCGATCGCGATGAGCACCAGACCGATGATCGAGACGGTGGCCAGACCAAGGTGGAACAACAACTCGTTGGCTTTTTCATCCGCCGTCTCGCCGTAATCGCGGGTGATCTCGACGTGGATTGTGTCGGGTATAATTGACCCTTCGGCCATATGGACCTTGTGCAAAATCTCTTCGGCTTGGATCACGGCATTCGATCCCGCACGCTTGGCCACGGCCAAGGTCACGGCGGGCATGCGGGTGACAATACCATCCTCTTTGGTGACGGACGCCACGATTTGATCGGAGGTGTTGAAGACAAATTCCACATCCGCCACATCGCTGACATAGACAGGGCGCGCATCGCGGGTGGTGACCAAAAGACTGCCAATCTCGGCGGGGGAAGTCAGCGTCTCACCAACGATCAGATCAATCATCTGGCCGCCATCACGTAGCGGGCCGGTGTTCATGGATGTGTTTGCCGATTGCACCTTTCCAGCGAGCTGTTGCAGCGTGACGCCATACAGAGCGAGGCGTTCTGGATCGGGGCGCACACGGATCGCTTCCGGTGCTTCGCCAACGATATAGGATAGGCCGACATCGGAAATTTTCGCAATCTCGCCGCGCAATTCACGCGCAATGCGCGTCAACTCGTTGGCGGTGATCTCATAGTGGCCCGCGTTGGGTGACAGGGTCAGCGACACAATCGCCACATCATCAATCCCGCGCCCGACAATAAGCGGCTCAGGGATGCCCACAGGGATACGGTCAATATTGGCGCGCACTTTGTCATGGACACGCAAAATCGCGGCATCTGCGGAGGTGCCAACCACAAAACGCGCGGTCACCATCGAATAGTCATCTGAGGTCTGGGAATACACGTGCTCGACGCCGCTGATCCCCTTGACGATGGTTTCCATCGGCTCGGTAACAAGGCGCACGGCATCCGGCGCTTTCAGGCCAGGGGCCTGAATGTGGATATCCACAAGCGGGACAGAGATTTGCGGCTCTTCCTCACGCGGCAAGCTGCCCTGAGCGACAAGCCCCACTGCCAAGGCGACGATGATCAAAAGAGGCGTCAAAGGCGAGCTGATAAACGCGCGTGTTAATGCACCAGCCAGCCCGAGTTTCCATGTTTTTGGCTCAGAGCTACTCATTGCAGCACTCCCCATCCGCAGGGACGATGACATCGCCCACATTGAGACCGGTCACAATTTCGACCACCCCGCCGGACACGTCACCGGGCACCACAGCGCGCAATACAACGTCATCGCCCTTGTCGCGCACAGGCACAAAATCCATGCCCGAACGCGTGATGAGCGCCTCCACAGGCACAGTGATTGCGTCTCTTTGCCCGACTGGAATGCGCACTAACACGCGCGCATCAACAAAGGCGGAGGATAGCCCATCGACCTCGACATCGGCAATCACACGCCCGTTTTCGATCTGCGGATACAGGCGCACCAACGTTCCGCTCGCGGGCTGACCCGCGCTATCAATAACGATGGATGCCCCAGTGACCAAAGCCTGTGCATGGCGCTCGGGGATCGCAAGGCGCAGGTAAAACCCGCCGCCACCAATCATGGAAATCGCTTCGCCGGGCATGACAACCGCCCCTTTTGTCACTGGTACGTTGAGCACGCGACCCGCAGCTGGGGCGAGCACCGCCCCCTCGGCAGTTTGTTGTTCGACAACGCTACGCTGTGCGCTCGTGGCCGCAATCTGCCCCTCCAACACGCCGACTTGCGTGCGCAATGCGTCTAGACGTTGTACCGTGGTCACGCCCCGCTCAAGAAGGCTTTCACCACGCGTCAATTCCACCTGTGCGTTATCAAGCTGCGTCTGCAAGGCGGTGATCTGCGCATCAATGGCGCGCAATTGAAATTCAAGCTTTTGATCAAACACCTGTCCAATAACTTGTCCCGCCTCGACAAGGTCGCCTTCAGAAATAGCAAGCTCGGTCAATGTGCCGCCGATACGGGCGCGGGCCGGAACCAGATCACGCGCCTCAATGCGACCATAGACGGCTTTCCACTCGGTCACGCGAGACGAGGTGATCACAGTATCAGCCATGCCCATCAGGGGCCACAAACCAATCGTTGCCGCTATCATCATCAGCCTCATCGTAAATTCCTTTCGCGATTTGGGGCGCACATATGGATATGCTTGGCCCGCGCAACGCGGACCGCACACCTGTTTAGCTCCAATCGCTAGGGCGGGTCTGTGACGAAGTCACATGTACGACATGCAAAACGCGCACCCCCGTGGGAATGCGCGTTAGGATCAATTTCGAGAGACACTCGGGATAGCCGCACCTTACCGCGCGGGCGCGATTAGCCGCCTGCAATAAGCGCCACGTTGCCGCCCGCTGCGGTGGTATCCACACACAGGTGTCTCTCATGCATCACATGTCCCGTGTCGGGCATACAGGGGATCAATGGCACGATCGCACCCGCGCGGCGTGCTAGCGCTTGTGCGTAATCTTGACCATCGTCGCCCCAATAAATCACCCCCGCGATACCAACGAGCGTTTCCAAAACATTGGATGGTATATGACCACGCGTACGGACCGCGATGCCACCCAGTCGCTCGACCTCGGCGGCCTGTTCGTCAACTGCGGCTTGCGTTGGTCCAAGACAAAGGATCGGACCGCGCGGCAATGTGGTCAACGTATTGGCCTCACCCGTTGGACCAGGCATAGCCACAGCGTGGCGCGGCATCTCATGCACGGTTGCGCGTGCATCATCGACCAACCGCTGAAGGTCCGCCGCGTCATCATCACAGGTCCACACCCCTGAGGCCGTACGCGCCTGCCCCGTGCAAAAGCGCGTCAGATATAGAGGGCCGCCCGCTTTTGGACCGGTCCCCGACAAGCCCTCACCACCGAACGGTTGCGAGCCGACAACCGCGCCAATTTGGTTGCGGTTCACATAGACATTGCCCACATGGACCTTGTCCGCGATCTCTTGCACACGGCTGTCAATACGGGTGTGAAGGCCAAAAGTAAGACCGTAGCCCCGCGCATTGATATCGTCGATCACACCATCAAGATCGGTTGCCTTGAATGTCGCGACATGAAGGACGGGACCAAACACCTCACGGTCCAGATCGTCAATTCCGTCCACTTTGATCAGGCAAGGGGCAACAAATGTGCCTTCCTTTGGCGGCAAGGTCCGGTAGAGTAACCGCCCGCCCTTGATTGCAGTCTCAATATACGCGTTGATTTGGTCGCGCGCCGCGGCGTCAATCACGGGGCCGATATCTGTCGCCAGATCCCACGGATCTCCAACGGCCAACTCGTCCATAGCCCCCTTGATCATTGTGATCAAAGCGGGAGCAATGTCCTCTTGGACATACAAACAGCGCAAAGCCGAACACCGCTGGCCTGCGGACTGGAATGCCGAGGCCACGATGTCACGCGCAGCTTGTTCCGGCAACGCGGTGCTATCGACGATCATTGCGTTTAGTCCGCCCGTTTCGGCAATCAACGGCGCATCTGGCGACAGATGTTGCGCCATAGACGTGCGAATGCGCAACGCGGTCTCGGTCGAGCCGGTAAAGACAACACCGTTTACGCGCGCATCACGCGTAAGCGCCGCGCCCACGGTTGCGCCATCGCCCGTCAAGAGTTGAAGTGCTTCACGTGGCACTCCCGCCTTGTGCAACAAATCCACCGCCATTGTGGCAATGATCGGCGTTTGCTCGGCCGGTTTGGCCAACACCGAATTGCCTGCGGCGAGCGCGGCCGCAATCTGGCCGGTAAAGATCGCAAGTGGGAAATTCCAAGGCGAAATTGCCACAACGCAGCCCAGCGGTTTTACATTGCCCAATAGCTCCGCTTGCGCGGCGTAATAGCGTAAAAAGTCGACCGCCTCGCGCAATTCGCCCACAGCGTCCGACAAGGATTTCCCCGCCTCCACTGCCAGAGCGGCAAAGATCGCGCCGAATTCCGCCTCATATAAATCCGCCGCGCGGCGTAGTGCATCCGCGCGCTGCGCCACCGGCGCAGACCACGGCATCGCCGCCGCGAGTGCCGATGCGACAGCATCAGAATTCGCATCAATCGCCGTGCCGATGCGCGCGCCCGTTGCGGGATTAATCACATCGCGCTGCGTGCCATGGACCTCGACCGCACATCGTGGTGCGGCTTGCGGTAAAACAGCAGACGCACGCGCCACATTGATCTCGGCCAATGTAGCCTCATCGGTCAAATCGAACCCGCGAGAGTTTTCACGCTCACCCCCAAACAAGGCATGCGGCGCAACAAGGCCGCTATGCGCATGATGCTCCTCCAATTGCGCAAACGGATCACGCGCCACCTCTTCGGGAGAGACATCCTCATCGACAATCTGGTTGACGAAAGACGAGTTGGCCCCATTTTCCAACAGGCGCCGCACAAGGTAGGCAAGCAGATCGCGGTGCGCCCCTACGGGTGCATAAATGCGACAACGTGCGGCCTCATCGCGCAACACAATATCGTGCAAACGCTCCCCCATGCCGTGCAGGCGCTGGAACTCATAGGCCTGCCCGTCCGCCAATTCCAAAATCGCAGACACCGTATGCGCGTTATGCGTGGCAAACTGCGGATACAGGCGATCAGCATATCCCAAGAGGGTCTTGGCATTCGCGATGTAGCTAACATCAGTGGCGCATTTGGTGGTGAACAACGGGAAATCGGCGTGCCCTTCGACTTGGGCGTGCTTCATCTCGGTGTCCCAATAGGCCCCCTTGACCAGACGCACCATGAGCTTGCGATCGAGTGCAATCGCGGTGTCATTCAGCCAGTCAATGACGGCACCGGCGCGCCGGCCATAAGCCTGAACCACAACACCAAACCCGTCCCAACCCGCCAGTTCAGGGTCGGCCAAAACCGCATGAATGACTTTTAGGGACAAGACCAGACGATCTTGTTCCTCGGCATCAATGTTAAACCCCATGTTGGCCGCACGGGCCTGACGCGCCAAGTCCCGCACAATGGGGACGAGTTCCGCCATGACGCGGTCCTCTTTCGCCACTTCGTAGCGCGGATGCAGAGCAGACAACTTAATCGAGATACCCGGATTGTCGCGTACCGATCCTTTGTCACAACGGGCCGCGATCTGCGTCATCGCAGCTCCATAGGCCTTGGCATAACGCGCCGCGTCACCCGCCGTCATCGCCGCCTCGCCCAACATATCGTAGCTATAGGTGTAGCCCTTGGCCTCTTGGCGGGCGGCGCGGTCCAATGCTGCGTCAATAGATTGACCCAGCACGAACTGGCGACCCATTTCTTTCATCGCCCGCGACACAGCGGTGCGAATAACAGGTTCGCCCAATCGCTTTATCGCGCCACGCAGCGTCCCCGCCAGCCCCGGCTTTTCATCGTCAAGAACGCGACCCGTGAGCATCAACGCCCATGTCGACGCATTCACCATCGGGGAGGACGCCGCACCAAGGTGGCGGCTCCAATCGGACGGCGCGATTTTATCCTCGATCAACTCATCCATCGTCTCGCGATCGGGCACGCGCAACATGGCCTCGGCCAAGCACATCAACGCCACACCTTCGCGCGTGGATAGACCGTACTCCGCCAAGAAATGCTCCATCAATGTCGGCGCAGATTCTTTGCGGATGCGTGTGATAAGCCCCGCCGCACGCGTGGAAATCGCGGCGCGCACATGTGCCGATAGGGCTGCTTGCGCAATCAGCGCATCCAGCACCTCCCCCTCGGGGCGGCATTTATCAAAAGCCAGGTGATCGGACAAAGCCGTAGAGATGAGTGCAGCGTTCATGAGGACCACCAAATTTGAGGGAAAGCATTCGGCCCCATTATAGTGGTTTTGACTCGCACCATATGACCTATTGAGGTACACATTGCAGTCAAGTCGACTAAAATTTACTCAAAGGGCAGTCCAAATGAAAAGTGCACTCGATAGCTTTGATCGCAAGATTCTCGATCTGTTGACCACTGACGCACGGATGCCAATCACGCAACTAAGTGTGCGCGTCGGCCTGTCTAAAACGCCAGTTGCTGCGCGGATCAAACGCTTAGAGGATGATGGGATCATCACTGGCTACCGTGCCGTTCTCTCCACCACACAGTTGGGGTTAAGCCACGTTGCCTTTGTTGAGGTCAAGTTGGCAGATACCCGCGAAAAGTCCCTGCGCGACTTCAATGCCGCCGCAAAACTTGTCCCCGAAATTGCGGAATGCCACATGATCGCGGGGGGCTACGACTATCTCCTTAAGGTGCGGACCACCAATATCGAGGCCTACCGCGCCGTGATGGGGCAACGGATTTCAGCCCTGCCCCACGTGGTCTCCACCTCGACCTATGTGGCGATGGAAACGGTTGTCGAACAAACCAACCCGCCCATATCAACCATCACATCCTAGCACAGAGATCATCACTCGATTTTCAACTAACATACTAGAATTCATCTCTGACACATGGTAAGCCGTGAGACAACCGGCCTCGCCCACGACGTTGCGCGAGAACGCCGCCCCTCAAACGGAGACGAGACATGCAAGAAAGCTGGCGTTGGTATGGTCCACTGGACAAAATTGCGTTGTCCCAAATCGCACAAACAGGCGCAGGTGGAATCGTCACCTCCTTACACGAAATCCCGTATGGCGAAGTCTGGACGCGCGCGGCCATTGCGGCGCGCAAATCGTTGATCGCGGATGCCCGCCACGGACAGGTTTGGAACGTGGTAGAGAGCCTCCCCATTCACGAGCGCATCAAACGTGGGGAGGGCGACCTGTCGGGCCTGTTTGCCAACTACCGCCAAAGCATGGCCAATCTTGCGGCCGAAGGCATTACAACGATTTGCTATAACTTTATGCCGCTGATCGACTGGACGCGGACCGCGCTTGCCAATCCGTTGCCCAATGGCGGGACGAGCCTGCGATTTGAACAGGCGCAAATCGCCGCACTCGAATTGCATATGCTAGAGCGCGATGGTGCCGAGGCCGACTTTAGCGACGATGTGAAAGCGCGCGCAAAAATGTGGTTCGATGCCTCAACCGCTGATGATCGCGAAGCCTTGATCAATGCCGTAATGGCGGGCCTCCCCGGCGCATACGACCGCTATGACGTGCCTGCCCTAAAGCACGCTTTGACGCTTTACGCCGGCATGGGGCGCGATGATATTCGCGCCAATTACGCCCGCTTTCTCGCAGAGGTTATTCCTGCCGCCCAAGATCTCGGAATGTCGTTTTGCGTTCACCCTGATGACCCGCCGCGCGACATATTCGGCCTGCCCCGCGTTGTGTCGAACGCCGAGGACATCGCGTGGATTTTCGAGCAACAAGACGCGGTTGAAAACGGATTGACCCTATGTGCCGGATCGCTGGGGGCTAACCCCGCGAATGACATTCCAGCGATTGCGCGCCGCTTTGCCGAGCGCATCCATTTCATCCACTTGCGCAACGTGCGCAAAGACGCGGACGGGTCGTTCGAAGAGGCCGCACACCTCGAGGGCGACACCGATATGGTTGCACTCATCGCCGCCCTTTTGGCCGAAGAGAACCGCCGCAAAGACATCGGCAGGTCGGACACCAACATTCCGTGGCGCCCCGATCATGGCCATGAACTCTTGTCGGACATCGGATCGGGGACGCACCCGGGTTACCCACTTGTCGGGCGACTCCGTGGTCTGGCCGAAATACGCGGTATCATTACGGCGCTGAGCCATTCACAGGTCACGTTTACCTAAACGATGGACACAGCGCCATCACTGTCCTTGGTGACGCAGAACCACGGCCACCGTCTTTAGAAGCACTTTCAAATCCTCGCAAACAGACAACGTAGCATCGTACTCTTCGTCGAACGCCAGCCGTTCGGCGAAGGTCACGGAATTGCGGGACGACACCTGCCATGCCCCTGAAATTCCCGGACGCAGCCGATAATAGGCGCTCGCGCGACCACTGGAATAAAGCGGCTCTTGGTCAACTGTAAACGGGCGTGGACCGATCAGGCTCATATCACCGCGCAGGACATTCCAGAACTGCGGCAACTCGTCGAGAGAGGTCGCCCGCAAAATCCGTCCAAAACACGTGATGCGTGGATCATCGGTCAGCTTTTGATAGGCCTCCCACTGTGCGCGTACCAACGGATCACCGGCACAATGCGCAGCCAAAACATGCTCTGCGTCCACGACCATCGTGCGCAGTTTGTAGCAGGCAAACGGAACGCCGCCCTTGCCAACGCGTGTGTGCGCAAAGAAAGCCGGACCACCATCTCGGCGCACAATAAACGCGAATAGAATAACCAGCGGCACTACGATTGGCGCGATCACAAGAACAAATAAAATATCAAAGAGACGCTTTCCACCGCGTCGATAAAGCAATTGGGTCTTGCGGCGGCGTAAAGCAACAGGTTCGCTAATAAATGTCATAAGGCCCTCACAACACCCGGTCATTAAACTCTGAGCATGCGCGATGGAATGACACGGCGCGCATCGCAGGCGCATACACAAACACAACCATAGCGCGCAATTTATGATTAATGCAATCATAACGTGTGCACTTTCAGCCCAACCCCAAACGACCCGCCAATGATCCCCACCCAAACTATGCAAACAGCCAGATCACTTTGCGTCATTTTCAAATGATTTGAACAAGTGATATCCCGCGATTACGGGTGGTAAGCCACCTGCCCGACTTCCATATTAGACCTAACCCCAAGAGCGATTAGGAGCTTTTATGTCAGCCAAATACTACGCCCCAACTGGGGGGCATCCGAGCCAAGAGCAGCTCCTCACGGATCGTGCCATTTTCACCGACGCCTACGCGGTCATTCCCAAAGGCACGATGCGCGATATCGTGACAAGTTTCCTGCCGTTTTGGGACAAAACACGGCTTTGGGTGCTTTCGCGCCCTCTTAGCGGTTTTGCAGAAACCTTTTCGCAGTACATCATGGAAGTGTCGCCAAACGGCGGCTCGGAGCGACCCGAGTTGGACCCCGCCGCCCAAGGCGTGTTGTTCGTGGTTGAGGGACACGCAACCCTGAGCGTCGACGGTAAAGAGCATGTTTTGAATGAGGGCGGCTATGCCTACCTGCCGCCGAACACCAACTGGACGCTGCACAACAAAACCGACGACATGTTGCGGTTTCACTGGATCCGCAAAGCGTATGAGGCGGTTGACGGTCTGGACATGCCTGAGGTCATCATCACAAACGAGAAAGATGTCGCGCCAACGGTCATGCCTGACACCGATGGCAAGTGGGCCACAACGCGCTTTGTCGATCCCACTGACTTGCGCCACGACATGCATGTGACGGTTGTGACCTTTGAACCCGGTGCGGTCATTCCATTTCTGGAAACCCATGTGATGGAACACGGCCTTTATGTTCTAGAGGGCAAAGCGGTCTACCGGTTGAACAATGACTGGGTTGAGGTTGAGGCGGGCGACTACATGTGGCTGCGCGCATTCTGCCCGCAAGCGTGCTACTCGGGCGGACCGGGACCATTCCGCTACCTGCTCTACAAAGACGTCAATCGCCACATGAAGTTGCGCCCATTTTCATAACAGCGACACACAGCACATAAAAAAAGGCCCAGTCTCGCGACTGGGCCTTTTCTCTTATTTACCGGTTTAGATTACTTGGACTTGGAGCCAAGCGATCCTTCGCCGTGGCCAGACATGCCGCCCGAAACCTCTTCGGTTGCCTCATCAGACAGCTCTTCTGGCAAGATCAAGTTGAGAACAATCGCGATAACAGCGGCGGGTAGAATGCCGCTTGTGGCGAGAATTTTCAGTGTGCCGGGCAAGTATTGCAGCGCATCAGGCTCCAATTGCAGACCCAGACCCAACGACAGAGCAATCGCAAAGATTACCATGTTACGACGGTTCCAGCTCACATCGGACAGCATCGAAATACCCGCGGCAACAACCATGCCGAACATCACGATCACACCGCCGCCAAGAACCTCGATTGGGATCGACGAGATGATTGCGCCAACTTTCGGCACAAGACCACACACGATCAGGAAGATCGCACCAATGGTCACAACCCCACGGCTCATAACACCCGTCATCGCGATCAAACCAACGTTCTGGCTGAACGACGTGTTTGGCAGAGCGCCGAACAGACCCGAAATCGCGGTGCCAAATCCATCTGCGAATGTCGCACCTTGGATTTCTTTGTCTGTGGCTTCGCGACCTGCGCCGCCTTTGGTGATGCCCGATACATCGCCCACGGTTTCAACCGCAGACACAAACGACATCGCGCAAAAGCCGATGATCGCCGCGACCGAGAACTCGAGACCAAAATGCAGCGGGTTCGGCAGAGCAAAGCTTGCCGCACGGCCGATATTGCCAAGATTGACCTGACCCAACATGAACGCCAAAGCGTAGCCGACCAAAAGACCGATCAGAACCGCAGACACGGACAACATGCCGCGCGCAAAGAATTTCAGACCCAAAGTGACGATGATCACCGTGCTGGCCATGAGCCAGTTCACGCCAGATCCGTATTCAGGTGTGCCAATCGCAGGGACGCCACCCGCAGCATATTGAACGCCAACCTTTACAAGCGCGAGGCCGATCATGGTAACGACCAACCCCGTGACCAACGGCGGGAGCGCAAAACGGATTTTGCCGATAAACAGGCCAAGCACGGCGTGGAACAGACCGCCAACCAAAATACCGCCCATCAACACGGCAATCGCATCAACGCCCTTGCCCGCGACAAGCGGGATCATGATCGGAATGAACGCAAAGGATGTTCCCTGAACGATCGGAAGGCGTGCGCCCACGGGACCAAATCCGATGGTCTGGAACAAAGTGGCGATGCCTGCAAAGAACATCGACATCTGGATCATGTAGATCATCTGTGGAAAGTCAGCACTGTTTGAGCCAAACCCGAAACCCGCGGCACCACACACGATGATCGCCGGTGTCACGTTGGATACGAACATGGCCAAGACGTGTTGAATGCCCAGTGGCACCGCCTTGATCATTGGGGGGGTATAGTTCGGGTCGCGGAGTTGCTCCGGAGTCCCTATTGAAGTGTCAGTCATTGTCGTCCCTCTCCTGAGTTTGCCATTCCCCCTTTGTGGTGGATTTGGCGTCTTTATCTTTTATGTTGTGCCTTCAATCGTAAACGGGGTTTCAAACCAGTGCTCTTGCAAATTCGCGCCATCGCCAATGCGGTCGATAACGGCAAATAATC
>NZ_CBFHKW010000029.1:5701-31784 GCF_965656515.1 Celeribacter marinus | reverse complement strand
CGACCCACCCTGCCGTAAGGATGAAGCGTCAGATCAGACAGCGAACATCAGCAAGAGAGCGACGAGGAACGAGAAAATCCCGAGCGCTTCTGCGAAGGCCATGCCGATGAAGAGTGTAGCAGTCTGCGAAGCAGCTGCGGATGGGTTGCGCAATGCGCCTGCGAGGTAGTTGCCTGCAACGGTACCAACACCGATGGCTGCGCCACCCATGCCGAATGCCGTGAGACCGACGCCGATGTATTTGCCGAGTTCTGCGATATTGCCTTCCATGGGGGTATCTCCTTACGTTGGAATTGGCTTTAGATAGTCGTTCGAACCTGACCCGCCCGTTAGTGGGATGGGTGCAGCGCGTCCTTTAGGTACACGCAGGTAAGAATAGTGAACACGTAGGCTTGGATAAACGCTACGAGTAATTCGAGGCCGTACATGGCGGTGATCGCCACAACGGAAACAGGTGAAATTAGTGTGATCGCGGCAAAGCCGGCGAATACTTTCATAACCGCGTGACCCGCCATCATGTTACCCGCAAGACGGATAGAGTGGCTTACAGGGCGCACGAAATACGAGATCAATTCGATCACTGCGAGGACCGGGCGCATCGCAAGGGGCGCCGACTTGATCCAGAACAATCCGAGGAACTTGGTGCCATGCAACACAAAGCCGAGCACTGTCACAAAGGTAAACACGAGCATCGCAAGTACGGCTGTAACCGCGATATGCGTAGTCGTGGTGAAGGCCGTCGGAATAAGGCCCAATGTGTTAGCGAACACGATGAACGAGAACAGTGTCATAATGTAAGGGAAGTAGCGAATGGCGTCTTTGCCTGCCACATCTTCAACCATTTTATGAACAAATCCGTACATCAATTCAGCAACGGACTGGATGCGCGATGGCACGACAGCGCGACCGCGCGACCCCAAAACCATCAGGCCAACAATGCACAAGACGGTCAAAGCCATCCAAAGCGTTACGTTGGTCGGCGTATACCAATGAATTGGACCATCCCCGAACAACGGAGAGATCTTAAACTGGTCCATCGGGTGAAAAACCAAGCTGCTTTCGGAGCCGTGTGCTTCTTCAGCCATTTTAATCCCTCTCATCGCCTGCGGGTGTGCCCGCGTTGTTCTCTACGTCGACATCAGCCAACTGTTGCTTTTGTATCTCTGCCGCTGTTCGCATCATCGTTTTGACGCCAGCTACGAGACCCAATCCTACAAACAGCACTAGGAAAATCGGGAGCGTCCCGAACACCCCATCGAGGGTGTACCCAATGCCAAAGCCGATCAACAGACCGGCAATCAATTCAACCACCATTCGCCATGCCATGTTGGCCTGAGAAAAGTGCTCTTCACCCTTGGAGTTTCTTGGCGCTTGCGCCCCTTTCGCCTTTGCAATCCGCTCTTCCAGTGCGCGCAGGCGCTCAGGTTCATGCGGGTCGGTCATAGACGTTTTGCCCCCTAAGGTCGTTGCCGCGGAAACTAGGCGGCACGGCGATCAGAGTCAATAAGGCACGCACTAACATAACATACTGAAAATAAACGGTTTTGCTTTATTTTCGGTGCGCTCACCTGACCGCATTGCCCCAAAACCACCCAAATGCATTATTCAACCAAATGGTTGACCAATAGCCGCGCTCTCCCTATCGCTTTGGGATATGACACCTGACCTTGATCACATCTTTGCGGCTCTAGCCGATCCCACCCGCAGGGCAATCCTCATTATGCTGCTTGAGGACGATATGGCTGTGACCGATGTGGCGGATCCCTTTCAGATGTCGCTGGCCGCCGTATCCAAACACCTTACCATTTTGACGCGTTCCGGACTCATCACCCAAGAAAAACGCGGGCGGGTCAAATGGTGCAAGCTTGACCCTGACGCGATGAAAGCCGCAAGCATATGGATGCAGGGGTTTGGCCAGTTCGAGGAACTGGATCTCGACGGGTTGGAGCGGTTTTTAGAGCATGAGTTGCGCGACGAGCAGCCGCACGCGGACTAAACCTACGCCTCGTGTTTGAGCAACAGATAGAGCGCCAATATGGTTAGCCCGATCCCGCCAAATACGTAGACAGATGGCACCCCGTGGCCCAACGCGATCTCCCACACAATCACCCAAGACGGCGTGAGATAAGTGTAGGCCATGACCTTTGCCGAGGCGAGGCGCACAGAGGCAAAGGCCAAAAGAGATGCCGTTGTCGTCGTAGCAATGATCGAGACATAGGCAAGTGTAATCCAGACAATCGCAGGCAACGCGCCCCAATCAGTCGCCACAATATCGCGCCATCCGAACGCCAAAAGCACGATGGTCGCGGCGATCAGGATGAAAAAGGTAAAGACAAACGTGCGTTCCCCGCGTGAGAACTTAGGGACCAGCGGCGTATAGATCGCATGTGCAATCACACCGATGAAATAGACTGCCTCACCCCGTCCGACCTCAAATGCTAGCAAGGCCGACAGATCCGCGCGAAAAATCACCCAAAGCGCCCCTGTGGCCCCAACCGCAAGCGCGAGCGCAATCCGTTTTGTCGTGATTTGGCGCGCGATGAGATAGCCAAATCCCGCAGCTAGCACAGGTGTCAGCGTAAACACCGCAGCCGTGGACACCGGCGTTGCGGTTTTAAGCCCCTCGAACATCATAACAAAGTAAAGCGCGAACAGACCGCCCAAAATGCCATAGCGCCACGGCGCACGCATTGCCTCACGCGGAATTCCCCCTGTGAATACCGCCAACATCCCGACCACAATGGAGGCGATGATAAAACGGACACTGTTCAGGGCAAAGGGCGATATTTCATTTGCCGCCATTGAGCCGAGGGAAAAAGACCCCGCAACCAAGGCTGAAAACGCCAGCATGGCAAGATGTCCGCGGCGACGATCATCGCGTGAGGCTCTATGCGGCACAGGTCCAGTCCTTTGCGTGATCTTTGAGCATGGTCAAAAAGGCCTGCACCTTTGGCGTACGGTGCAAATCGACATGGGTCACAAGCCAATTTGCGCTTTCCCATTCCGGACGAGCGCCCATCAGCTCGATCATATCGTCATGCCCTGCGGCAAGATGCGTTGGCAAAAAGCCCGCCCCGATGCCTGACAAGACCGCCTGTATCATCGCCTCAACCTCAGAGGCGCGGAACGTGATGCGATCAGGGTCGACACGCTCATACAGCCATCTCATAAACGGCGCTCGATTTGTGTGATCATCGTGCCCGACAAATCGCAATTCATTCAGCATTTGATCTGGCTCGGGATGCCCGAAGCGCTCAAGGTAGCTTTTGTGCGCATAAAGCGCATGCGACTGGCTGTAAAAGGGCTGCGCGACATTGTCAGGCTCTTGTGGTGGTTTGCCTGCGCGAATAGCAACATGCGCCTCGCCGTATTCAAGGCGGAACACCCGCTCTCCGGTCAGATACCGTACAATAACATCGGGATACGTGCGTTGGAATTCCGCCAAAACTGGCGCCACGACCGACGCCATGCCCGGCAGCGACGTAACAACTAATTCGCCGGAAACATCTTCGCCGCGACCCTTTATGCGGCTCACCAATTGCGAGAACTGGTCGTCCGTGGTTTGCGCAACGCTCAGCAGGTCGGCGCCTGCTTCGGTTGGCGTATAGCCACGGGCATGGCGTTGAAACAGTTTGACCCCCAACTGTCCTTCAAGGGCATCAATATGTCGGATCACAGTAGCGTGATGTACGCCCAAGACCTGTGCCGCGCCAGAAACAGTGCCAAGTTTAGCCACCTGAAACGCCGTACGAATTTCATCCCAATTTTCAGACATCATGGCGCGTCACCTGTGCGAAGTTGCTGCATTGAGGTGCAAAATCGCCCTCGCCCTGCAAAAATGCAAGGACAAACGCGCATGCGGCTTAAATACCTCAATCAAACTCGTCCGCGATTGTTAAGCTGGATCAAACGCCCGCAGCCATGCCGCATCAATATCGTCCAACACATCTTGAGAAAAACGCGCCAGTTCTGTCCAATACATGCCAGAGGGAACATAATAGCCCGCATCCTCTTCCATCTTCAGCGCCATATTCACGCGCTCGATATCAAACACAACTGGATCAATGCGGGCAGATACGGCTCCAACCTCAGCCCGAAAATAAGGCAACACACTTTCTGATCCGCTCAAATTGAGCATCTCGCAGGCTTGGTTGGCCGCAAAATACTGTAGACGGCGCGCCTTGGCGGGCAACGATTTGAGCGTAGGGTCATCACGCAACGGATCGGCCGTTCCTGTCCCGTAAAAATGTGTTTGCGCCGTTTTGGGGTACACCATATCGCATCCGTAAAAGCACATCTGAGATGGCCGTAGTGCATGCAGCGCCCAATAGGCCGCCGTGAACGCCATCGTCCCGCCCGCATAAACGAACCCGCCATAGACATTTTGCGCCGGAACATAATCCGCACTAGTAATCACGTGTTGATCTGACTGCACGACTTGCGGTCGCCTCTCGGGTGGAAAATCATCCGGATGAATGTGATGCGTCCAGTTCGGCAAAGCGCGCCAAGCATTATTAATAGCGACCACGGCATCAAAGCGCGATAAGTCCCAATTTGCCGCCTGCGGTGCATCGGGGCCACTCCCAAGTATCAAGACACGGTTCATTGATCATTTTCCCTGATCGCACTTTATTGAGTTGGTAGTACGCGGTAGACGCATGTTTGGGTCAAAATAACCTTTCGCCGCTATCAGGTGTGTGTAACGAAAGTTAGCGCCACTTGACTCACCTGTCCCCCGCGCGTAAACGCAGCCCAACATCTTCCGGAAGCGCAAATTCTTCCGGTCCTCAGGCCCACGCGCCAGGATCGCCCCCCGTCAGCGAGTTTCGCCCACGGGGGCCAAAATCCATTTGGCGTTTGAATTTCACCGCTTCGTCCCCAGATGAGGCACATCGTCAACAGGTAGGGAGACCGCCATAATGTTTGAAAATCTGTCAGATCGCCTCTCAGGCGTCTTCGACAAGCTCACCAAACAAGGGGCGCTGTCCGAAGATGATGTGAAGACGGCTCTGCGCGAAGTACGCGTAGCTCTTCTTGAGGCTGACGTGTCGCTGCCCGTTGCCCGTGATTTTGTCAAAGCCGTCGAGGCCAAGGCCACCGGTCAATCCGTCACCAAGTCTGTGACACCTGGTCAACAGGTCGTCAAAATCGTCCACGACGAGTTGGTGCATTTCCTTGCCGGTGACGAGGCCGACATTGGCGCGCTGAAAGTCGACAATCCCCCTGCACCGATTCTTATGGTCGGTTTGCAAGGTGGCGGTAAAACCACAACGACCGCCAAATTGGCCAAGCGCCTCAAAGAGAAGCAAAGCAAGCGCGTTTTGATGGCCTCGCTCGACGTTTACCGTCCTGCAGCGATGGAACAATTGCGCGTGTTGGGTGAGCAAATCGGCGTTGATACTCTACCAATCGTGGCGGGTGAAAGCCCCGCACAGATCACCAAACGCGCCAAGCAGATGGCGACAATGGGCGGCTATGACGTCTACATGCTCGACACCGCGGGCCGCTTGTCTATCGACGACACCCTGATGGCCGAGGTCGAAGCGGTGCGCGACATCGCCACCCCGCGCGAAACCATTTTGGTTGTCGACGGTCTGACGGGTCAGGATGCCGTGCATACCGCTGAAAACTTTGACGGGCGCATCGGGATCACGGGTGTGATCCTCACCCGAATGGACGGCGATGGTCGCGGTGGTGCTGCTTTGTCCATGCGTGCCGTCACAGGCAAGCCGATCAAGTTTGTCGGCATTGGCGAAAAGATGGACGCGCTTGAGGAATTCCACCCCGAGCGGATCGCGGGCCGTATCCTTGGCATGGGCGACATCGTGTCCCTCGTCGAGAAAGCCCAAGAGACCATCGAGGCCGAACACGCCGAACGAATGATGAAGCGCTTTCAAAAGGGTCGGTTCAATATGAACGACCTCAAGATGCAGCTTGAGCAAATGCAAAAAATGGGCGGCATGGAAAGCATTATGGGCATGATGCCCGGCATGAAAAAAGCCGCGTCACAGATCAAGGACAGTGGGTTTGACGAAAGCGTTTTTAAGCGCCAGATCGCCCTGATCCAATCCATGACCAAACTCGAACGCGCCAACCCACAGCTGTTGCAGGCCAGCCGTAAAAAGCGCATCGCCAAGGGCGCAGGCCTCGAAGTGCCCGAACTGAACCAGCTTCTCAAAATGCAGCGCCAGATGGCCGACATGATGAAGAAGATGGGCAAAATGGGCAAAGGCGGGATGCTTAAACAAGCCGTCAAAGGCATGTTTGGCAAAGGCGGGCCGCAGAGCCTCGAAGATATGGACCCCGCGAAAATGGCAGAGGCCACCCGTGCCATTCAATCCGGTCTACCTAAAAACATGCCCGCTTTGGGTAATCTCCCTGGCCTTGGCGGAAACGCGCTTCCGCCCGGTCTCTCCGGCTTTGGGAAGAAAAAGTAAGTGAGACAGGCCCCGACCATAACTACGGCTCGCCTTACGCTGCGCCCCCATGTCGCGCGTGATTTTGACGCCTATGCCGACATCTTTGCATCGGATAGGGCAGGATATATGGGCCAACTTAAACGACGCCAAGCATGGTTCAGTTTTTGCTCCGATGTCGCGCAATGGTCCTTGTTTGGCTACGGGGCGTGGGGCGTTGAGCGCACCGATGATGGTGTATTTCTGGGTCAAGTTGCTCTGTTAAAACCCGATCATTTTCCCGAACTCGAGTTGGGATGGATGATGACGCCCGATGGCGAAGGACACGGATACGCCTTCGAAGCCGCCCAAGCGGCGCGCGATTTTGCTTATGTTGAGTTGGGTCAGGAGACGCTTGTCTCCTATATTTCGCCTGCCAATACTCGGTCTATTGCATTGGCAATGCGTCTGGGCGCTGCGCATGATGAGAGTGCGGCCTTGCCCGATGGCGAAAGCCCTGCCGAAACTATTGTCTACCGTCACCCCGATCCCGCCGCGTTGCAAGACGGTGGAATGGAGGCCTACGCATGAGTGATCCTATCATCCGCGCCCAAGAGATTTTGGCCGAGCACCGCGATAGCATCGACCGTCTCGACGCCATCCTTGTGTATACTCTCGGCGAGCGCTTCGCGCAGACTCAGGCGGTCGGTAAGCTGAAAGCCGAATACAACCTTCCGCCGTCTGATCCGGCGCGCGAGGCCACTCAAATTGCACGGCTTGAGGATTTGGCCAAACGCGCCAACCTCGATCCGGAATTCGCAACGAAATTCCTGAAATTCGTTATTCAGGAAGTTATTCAACACCACAAACAACACCAAGATTGCTGAACGTTCTCAAAACGAGAACATCAGCTTAATAGCTACACATAGGAGACTTTATCATGGCTATGAAAATCCGGCTCGCCCGCGGCGGTTCCAAAAAACGCCCTTTCTACCGTATCGTTGCTGCTGACGCACGCATGCCACGCGATGGCCGTTACATCGAGAAACTCGGCACATACAACCCGTTGCTCGCCAAAGACAACGAAGAGCGCGTACAGATGAACGTTGAGCGCGTAAAATACTGGCTCGGCGAAGGCGCACAGCCAACCGACCGTATCTCCCGCATGCTCGAAGCGGCTGGTGTTGTTGCAAAAAAAGAACGCGCCAACCCAACCAAAGGCACACCAGGCAAAAAAGCCGTTGCGCGCGCTGAAGAAAAAGCAGCGAAAATTGCAGATGCTGCTGAAGCCGCTGCCGCCCCTGCTGAAGAAGCCGCTGCTGAAGAGTAAATCTTCCGAGCGTGTTTTTTTATGACGACAGGCCCCGAACGCGATAATCACGTGTTCGGGGTTTTATTTGACTTATATGGCGACGACATTGCGGCTCACCATCTCGCGTATGCCGCGCATGAATAGGTCGCGAAAAGTTCTGCATACCGAATATCCGAGCGGCGATCATGGCTGTATAGGCCGACCATAGTGCGGGCGACGCTCGCCAATTTCATCCATGCGACACGCAATTGGGGTATGGCGTTTCGCCGAAGTATGTTCGAAGTTAGCACAATAGATTTTGCGACCATCTCAACGGCCATGAGGGCACAATGACAGACAGTATGATAATTGTGGGTGCTATAGCAGGCTCCTTCGGCGTTCATGGAGATGTACGTATCAAGTCGTTTTGTGCGATCCCCGAAGACATTGCGACTTACGGCACCCTCATGTCCCACGACGGCAAACATAAATTTGAAATCGACATTACACGGTCGATCAAAAACGGCTTTTCAGCGCGCATCGACGGCGTAATCACAAAGGAAGATGCCGATGCCCTAAAAGGGGTCACGTTGCACGTCAGCCGTGATGTCCTACCGTCCTTGCCTGACGACGAGTTTTACCATGCAGACCTCATTGGATTGGAAGTGTGCGATACGGGCGGAACCGTATTGGGGAGGGTTGCAGACGTGCTCAATCATGGGGCGGGCGACTTGTTGGAAGTTAACGGGCCGACCCTAAAAGCTTCGGTTTTGCTGCCATTTACACGCGCACATGTGCCAACCGTTGACCTTTCAGCACGGCGCATAATCGCTGATCCCCCAGAGGGATTGTTCGAGTGAAACGCCGTGTCGTGATCCATGCCGGCTTTCACAAAACAGGGACGACCACACTTCAACACACATTGGCTCAAAACACCGATCTACTCGTGCCACATATGGAGATGCGCCTCCCCAAAGATCCGCTTCTTGATCTTCTTGCACTCTCGTCAAAAAACTTCTCCCAGATGCGCAATCGCCCGACACGACAAGCGTTGCGCAATGAGGCTGAGGCCTTTTTCGAAACCTTTGACGCGCATGACCCCCGTCCACTTTTGATCTCGCATGAAAACCTGTGCGGCCACTATCCGGGATATAAAAACATCCGTAATTTCTCTGCGGCGGGCCCCGCGATGAAACTGATCTCAGAAGGGTTTGAGGCCGCGTGGGGATCGTTGGACACGCTATCTTTCTACTTCTCAACCCGTCGAAACGGATGGCTCGCGTCGTGTCATTGGCAACGGCTAAAGCAAAAGCGGTATAAGCTATCGCTCGAAGAGTTCGAAGCGCGGTATCGCGGAGCGGATGACTTTGACACAGTGCTCGCGGACATGCGCGCGCGGTTGGGCGATGTTGCTGTGAGCTCATGCGCGCTTGAAGACATGGGTCACCCTATCTCGCCCGTTTTAGCACTATTCGGACTATCGCACCTGCAATCGGCTCTGACCATCCCGCCCAACACCAATGTGTCAGCGTCCTCAAATGCCCGCGCGGCCTTGGTTGATGCGCATAAAAACGATCTGCGTGGGCCTGATTATTGGGCATTGAGACGGTCCATCTTTGGTGAGGACGATACGGAAATGGGCACGGACCCCCGCGATGCATTTGCGTCCTCGCCGCGATAGGCTATAGCAACGCAATGACAGATAAGCCGGCACCCGCATCCGATACTCCGAAATCTCACGGTCGCCTCGCCGTGCGGCCTACGTTGCGCCCACGCGAGTTGATGACCAATACACCCGACCTTGCGGGGGCGTGGACAGCTAAAATCATTACTCTGTTTCCCGAAGCTTTTCCTGGCGTTCTTGGTGAGAGCCTCACGGGTAAAGCGCTCCAAGAGGGCAAATGGCGGTTAGAGAAGATCCATCTGCGCGAATTTGGAATTGGCAAACACCGCAACGTCGATGACACCCCAGCAGGTGGCGGCGCGGGCATGGTATTGCGACCAGACGTGATGGGAAATGCGATTGATTTCGCGATGGACGGCACCCCGCCAAACCGCGACGACTGGCCTTTGGTCTATCTCTCCCCGCGCGGCAAGCGGTTTGATCAGGCCACAGCGCGGCGATGGTCAAACGCTCAAGGCGTGACCATGATTTGCGGGCGATTTGAGGGCTTGGACGACCGCGTGCTTTATCACTATGGCATTGAAGAAGTATCCCTTGGTGATTTTGTTCTTACCGGCGGCGAAATCGCAGCCCAAGCGATGATCGACGCCACGGTACGCCTGTTGCCGGACGTACTTGGAAACGCGCAGAGCATTGAGGAAGAAAGCCACTCGAATGGTTTATTGGAGCACCCCCAATTCACCAAACCGGCCGAATGGCGCGGGCTTCCAATCCCTGAGGTCCTCATGTCCGGTCACCACGGCAAGATCGCGCAGTGGCGTCAAAAGATGGCTGAAAAAATCACCCGCGAGCGCCGCCCAGATATGCTCAAACCGTCATCAGACGATCAGCGCTAAACACCGCAAGCGGGACGATTTCACGCACACACATCTTGCCACGTTGATTCAATCCACCTATACACCGCTCGTCTGGCATCAGAATCGGTGTGCGGACTGTTTTGTTGTTTTCTCGGGCGCCTTCTTCGGCGCCGCTATGAGTTTCGACAAGACATGAACAATTAAAGTCGACCGAATTCTCCGGCGGGCACATGATGACCCGAAAGAAGACACGGAGCTCTGGGACGCGTGAAACATTCGTGGATATAAACCGCGAAAAATATTTTGGAGAAAGCGATGAACCTTATCGCACAACTGGAAGCTGAGCAAATTGCTGCGCTCGGCAAATCCATTCCCGATTTCAAAGCAGGCGACACCATTCGCGTCGGCTTTAAAGTGACCGAGGGCACCCGCTCCCGTGTCCAGATGTACGAAGGCGTGTGCATTTCCCGTAAAAACGGCGCTGGCATTTCCGGTTCTTTTACGGTTCGCAAAATTTCCTTTGGTGAAGGTGTGGAACGTATGTTCCCATTGCACTCCACCAACATCGACAGCATCGAAGTTGTCCGCCGTGGCCGCGTTCGTCGCGCCAAACTTTACTACTTGCGTGAGCGTCGTGGTAAATCCGCACGTATTGCAGAAGTCACCAACTACAAACCGCTTAACGCCAAAGCCTAAGGAGACCTTCGATGAAATCCGATACACACCCCGAATACCACGTCATCGGCGTCAAAATGACCGATGGCACAGTTGTCCAGATGAAATCCACTTGGGGTTCCGAAGGCGATCAGTTGTCCCTCGACATTGATCCGTCTGTGCACCCAGCATGGAATGGCGGCTCAACCCGCCTCATGGACCAAGGCGGCCGCGTCTCCAAGTTCAAGAGCAAATACTCCGGCCTCGGCTTCTAAGCCAAGCCTGTTACTGTTTACGAAAGGTCCGCAGATCATTCTGCGGGCCTTTTTTCATGTCGCAGCGCACCATCTCGGCGTGATCTCCATTGTGTTGATCACCACGACCATTCGACGTGTTCTGGTACCCAGTTTTCGCGAAACGCACTTGCGCATGAGGTCGGATCAACGGCATACATGGCGGTAATAATTAGGAACATGTGCGGCAAATATTACCGCGCGGTAAAGACGGGATATACAGTTGGCACATATTATTGTCGTGGGAAATGAGAAGGGCGGAGCGGGTAAATCAACCGTCTCTATGCATGTTGCAACGGCCCTCTCACGTATGGGCTACCGCGTAGGTGCGCTTGATCTGGACCTGCGCCAAAAAACCTTTGCACGCTATTTGGAAAACCGTCTTTCCTTTTGCGTGCGTGAGGGGCATGACCTCCCGACCCCCGACTATCGTGACCTACCGTCCGTCAACGCCGACGAACTTGAGGACGGCGAAAACCTGTATGATAGACGGCTATCTCTGGCCGTGGCCGGTCTTGAGGACACGTGTGACTTCATCCTCATTGATTGCCCAGGCTCTCACACCCGTTTGAGCCAAGTGGCGCACTCTCTCGCAGATACCTTGGTTACGCCGTTGAACGACAGTTTTATCGACTTTGATCTATTGGCCCGGGTGGATCCTGATACAAACAAGATCCTTGGCCCATCGGTCTATTCCGAAATGGTCTGGAATGCGCGTCAGTTGCGTGCCCAAGCAGGGCTAAAACCCATTGACTGGGTGGTCTTGCGCAACCGTGTCGGCGCACAGAATATGCACAACAAAAAGAAAATCGGAAGTGCTATGGAAGATCTGTCTAAACGGATCGGATTTCGTGTCGCCCCCGGGTTCTCCGAGCGCGTCATTTTCCGCGAACTCTTCCCGCGCGGCCTGACACTGCTCGATCTCAAAGACATCGGCGTGAAAAACGCATTGAACATCTCTAACGTTGCTGCCCGCCAAGAGGTGCGCGACCTGCTCAAAGAGATCAAACTTCCTAACATCGAGATCAATTTCTAAGCGCCCATCCGCCAAGCTTACTTTAGTTTGATCACCGTGACTTTTGACGGATCTATCCCTTGTGCAAGCAACGCTGCCGTGGCATCCCCGCCAACCTGCCCCGATGCGACATGGATCGACTTGGGGGCAAGGCTAATTGTTTTGGGTCGCTCTCGCCACAGTGCGCGCGGATCATATTTCTTGTAAAACGGTTCGGCATAAACCGGATCAGCACCGGACATATCAATGTCTGCATACTTCGACTGAACGACGAGAGCCGTGAGCGCGCTCACATCGCCTGTCTGCGCGGCATGGCGCAAGTTATCAGACTTGAAAAAGATAAAAGTAACGGCAGCGACGGTCAACATAACCGCCTGAATAACCATTTTGTACATTGGTAAACCCCTTAAAACTAACGACTACGCCTTACGCCTTGGATGTGGAAATTTGATCGAAGCGCGCCAGGATTTGTCCGTTGCGGGCAGATCGACTTTTCTTGTGCTTGCCGCTCACATCAAATGTGGCAGGATCACGATGTACGCCACGTTGTCCTTGGAAAATAATAGCCACCAACGAGAGCACGATGAGGGCCAGCCCAATACAAAGCATCATGTAAATCTGGCCCTTCGAAAGCGTTACCGCCAAGGTTTCAAAACGGGTAGCGAGCGCGCTAAGATCAATCATGTCGGACCTCCTTTTGGTCATGTCCAAAATTGAAACTGACGCAGAATCGGGGCAAAAATCGGGCGCGCTCGTGAAAACTACGCGCCAAGTTTAGGACTGATTAAGGCGCAATCTGCATGATAATCCAGTCGAGCACGGCACCAGCATTGGCCTCCAACGGCACAGCAAGACCCTCACAATACGCATCAAACTCGCGGCGTTTGGCGGGGTTCACGCCAACTACAACCGGAATGCCATTTTCAAGTGCGCCCGCAATGACGCCGCGAAATCCGCGCCCGTCTGCTTCTTGTTTGCCAAATTTATTGATGATTAAAACCGATGGGGCATGAGACGCCATATCGGCCTCAACTTGGGCAACCGCCCGCTCCAACCCATCAGGGTCTAGTCGGCATCCCCGTGCAAACGGCCCCAACGACTGACTGATCCTCCACAGCGTTCCTGACGATAGCGTTTGCAGATCCATATGGCATATCTGAGTATCAGCGTGGTCCGTATTCACCTGAACCGCCCCCGCAATTGCGACACCCTGATCACGCAAAGCCGAAGCGACATTTCGCAAGATTGCATCGATCTCCCCATGTCCCTGTGCCGAAATATATGCAAGCATGTTTGATCCCTTGTTCGTGTCGGGTGTGCGGTACACAATGGCGGCACGCATTGAAAGGTCAAATCTGTCAGCGTCTGGACGGCTCTTTCACGCATAAACGACACACAAAAGGCACGCCATGGAACAGATAGCAGGTCTGATTTTAGCGGGCGGACAAGCACGGCGTATGGGCGGCACTGAGAAGGCATTCATCATACTCGATGGCCTTCCCTTAGTGGCGCGTGTGATTGATGCACTACGCCCGCAATGCGGCAACCTGGCCATCAGTTCAAATAGCGCTCCGCCTCTTTACGAGAGCTTCGGCTTACCGGTCTTGGCCGATGGAATCCCTAAACAGCAAGGCCCCCTATCGGGGATTCTTGCAGGCTTAGAATGGGCGGCGCGCGCAGGGCAATCACAGATACTTTGCGTCCCTGTCGATGTTCCTTTTATACCCGACACTTTGGTCGCGCGCCTCACGCGCGGTGCCACGAACTCCGGATTCTGCATTGCCGCCAGCTCTCAACATGGAATTCGGCGCCATCATCCGGTAATAGGTGTTTGGCCTGTTCGTCTGCGTGACAAAATCCGCGCCGCACTCGCTGACGGTGATCGTCGTGTCGGGCAGTTCGCGCTCCGTCACAGCGCAAACATCGTCACATTCGACGTCGAGGACGGGATTGACCCGTTCTTCAACATCAACACACCGCAGGATCGCATAGACGCCGAAGCCGTCCTAAAACCCTAATTATCCTCGTTGGATCAGATAGACCTGAGTGTCACCCACGTCCTCAGCGGAAAGAAAGGTATGCCCCGCCTCGACACAAAAATGCGGCACATCAATGATCGCCGCGGGGTCCGATGCGACCAGCCGCAACACCGCCCCCGCAGGCATATCCAACAAAGCCTTGCGTGCCTTAAGAACCGGTAGCGGACATAAGAGGCCGACCGCGTCGATATGGCGATCTGGATGCGTGTGTACCGTCATTCTCTTGCCTCGAACGCATCACTGGACCGATCAAGATGGTTAGACATCGCAGCTACGGCACCCTCCTCATCATGACACTCAATCAAATCGACAATCTTCGTGTGCTCCGCCAACGTGATGTCTTCGTTCCCCGACCAATGCAATAGCGTCAGGTGGTAATCAAACAACCATCCCAACATCGCGTGAGACACAGAGGCAATAATGGGATTTTGAGCTACTTGCGCAACACGTGTGTGAAAGGCGATGTCCGCTTCAATAAAAGTCGTGGCATCCCCAAGGTGAATGCGCTGACGCTCCACGAGAAGACGCAAATCCGCAACATCCGCAGCCGTTGACGTTCGCGCGGCAATACGCACCATTCCAAGTTCAAACATCTGGCGTGCTTGTTTCAGGTGCTCAAGGTTGGCGGGCGCCGACGACAAAACGAGGCGCGCGATCTCACTTGATTGCGCAAGAACTGTACTCGCATCCACTGCATTTACACGGGACCGCTCGCCATGGTTGATCGTAATCAGGCCACTATTGTGCAAAGACTGCAACGCCTCGCGCACGGCAGGACGGCCCACGCCAAAGCGATCCATCAGTGCACGCTCGGACGGCAAAACGTCACCGGAAGAAAGCACACCAGATGTGATCATCTCTCGCAGTTTATCAAGCACCTGATCAGAAAGCTTGCGTCGCGTTATCTTTTCGCGCTCATCATGTTTTGGAGTGTTCTGCGCCACATTCGCGTCTCCCTAAGCGGGTCATCGGTCAGTATATAAGACGTGATGACCGCTTTGGGCAACACTCGACCTTAGTCGAAATAGAAGACATCGCACCAGATCAGATCAAACCTGTCTGTTTGGCAATCATCGCGGCGTGTGTCCGATTGCGTGCGTCGAGTTTCGCGCAGATTGCGCGCATCTTCATCTTAATCGCAACTTCTGTTGTATCGAGCTCGATTGCGATTTCTTTGTTTGTTTTGCCTGCAGCAGCAGAGCGTAGAATTAGGCGCTCGCGCTCATCCACAACAGATACGCCAGCCCTACGCTCTTGCGACTTGCGCGCCAAAGACAGCGGAACAAACTCGTTGCCATCTGCGATCAAGCGTAGCGTGCTTGCAAAGCTCTTGCATGGCTGGGTTTTAGAGATAAAGCCCTTTGCGCCAAGGCCAATCGCCTGCCAAATGAAATCATCGTCTGTCGTACCGGAAAAGATGACGACATTGCCGTCACCCGCAGCGCTCACGACAGATTTAACCGATTTCAGGCCTTCCATCCCAGGCATTGAGATATCAAGCATGATGACATCAAACCCCTCAGGCGCGGCTTGCATCGCCTCAATGGTCGTTTCGAAAGAGTTGCAAATCTGGACTGTGAAATCGCGCTCTTCCAAGAGGACCAACTTTATTGCATCTGCAACAAGGCTGTGATCATCTGCGATCAAAACAGATATAGTATCATTATCACTCTGAGGAGCAACTTTATGTCCTGTTAGATCTGAAGTATCAGTACTCATATGTTCTTACTCCTTAGCTAAGCTCAAATTAACCGATTAGCTAACTTTCGCCACCCTCTGAGCCACAACAATCGGTAAAGTATGCTAATGCGCGATCAATTTCTACCTTAAGTATACATGCACCAACCCCAAAGGGTGCAATCGTTGGTCAAACGGAGCAAGGATTTCGGCGTTAAGTTGCCAGACGCGCTTCGAGACCATCGCATGTTTGCGCAAAAACACCTTCAAGCCGCGATAGGTCAACGGTGAGAGCAGCAAGGGTGCGTGAGTGTGCCTGCTGTTCTTGGATCAAGAGCAACTCCATGAGCGCATTCGCCCCCACCAACGCAGCCGATCCTGCAAATTTATGCGCAACCTTTGCATAGCCAGCAACGTCGCGTTGCCCAATCATCGCGCGCATTTCAGCGATCAGTTGATAACCCTCATCAACGAACCGCTCACAGGTGTGGCGCAAACGATCCGCACCCAGCGCCTCGCCCAAATCCGAAAGGATCTCCTCGTTGACAATAACCCCAGATGCAGAATCGGACAGAGCAGACCCCGGACGCACGGAAATCTGCATAACCTCATCAAGCTTTCGCTTTGTAATCGGCTTGATGATGACGTCCGAGAACCCTTCGGCACGTAGCCTCGCGGTAATATCCTTTGCAGTATTCGCCGTGACCGCAATAATGGGTGCCGTTGCATTTGGCCCATCACCCTCACGAATAATGCGAGTGGCATCGGTGCCGTTCAAAACTGGCATGTTGAGATCCATCAAAATAACGTCGAACACGGAGGAGGACGCGGCGCGCACCGCTTGCGCCCCATCAACGACCGCCTCGAACGAATGGCCACCGCGCATAAGCATTTCACACAGGACATCACGGTTGATTGCGTTGTCCTCAACCACCAAAACTCTAAGTGGCGCTTGACTACGCGGCGTTGGAGTAGTCGAACCACTTTCGGCCTCGACAGGCCCCGCGTCCATCGACACAGCGATATCTGCTGGGATAGAGAACCAAAACACACTCCCCTCCCCGACCTCGCTCTCGACACCGATTTGCCCGCCCATCGCACGCACAACACGCCGCGCAATACCGAGCCCGAGACCTGTGCCGCTCCCACTGCGGGCATTATCGGTCGATATGGTCACAAAATCCTCGAACACTCGATCGACATCTCCCTCAGGAATCCCAACGCCTGTGTCAATTACACGGTATTCAATCTGCGAGGAGGCATTGTGAAACTCAATCTCGATGGTGACGGACCCGCCCTCGGTAAACCGGTTGGCATTGCCCACAAGGTTCATCAATATCTGCATAATGCGCGCGGGATCGCCGACAATAAACTCTGGGACATCACCAACAACCTCAATCAAAACGTGGTTTCCTCGCTCTTGCGCGTCAGCGGAAACTGTTTCGACAATGCGATTGGCTAATTCGTAAGGGGACAAGGCTACGCGGGCAAAATCGAATTTGCCTGCTTCCAGCTTTTCAACATCCAACACATCATTAACATGACCTAACAAAATTGCCCCCGAATATTCCATAGCTTGCACGTACCGCTTTTGCCCACCCGTCAGGTGCGTTACTTTTAGGTTTTCTAGCGTCCCCAATAGACCATTGAGCGGCGTACGGATTTCGTGGCTCATCACCGCAACGAATGCCGCTTTGGCGCGTTCGCTTTCCATAGCTTGGTCGCGCGCGAGGATTAAGTCATTTTGTGCTGCAACGCGGTTCGTAATATCACGCATGTAAGACACGAACAGCTCGCGGTCACCGAGGCGGATCGACGCGATAGATAGCTCCACCGGAAAGAGCTCGCCATTCTTGCGTTTGGCCTCCATTGAGACCAGCCCTTTTCCAACCACGCGCGCTACTCCACCGTCTCGGTAGCGTTTGAACCCTGCCTCGTGCGCCGCCACCAAGTGATCAGGAACGATAAGCTCCGAAAGCGATCGCCCGATTGCGTCTTGTGCGGAGTAACCAAAAATAGTTGTAGCTGCTGGATTGAATTCGACGACACGCGCGTCCTGATCAACCACAACCACGGCATCCAGAGCCGTATTTATGACCGCTTCAAAACGCAACTTGGCCGAACGCAGTGACCGCGTTTGGCGCGCGCCGAATTGCCATAGCCACCAAAGCCCGAATAATCCCATCGACAGTGCTGTCACCAAGACGCCCGCAACTGCCGCCAAACGGACCAAGGATGAATATACACGTTCGCGCTGATCTTGTGCGGCCACCGCAAACTCGCGGATACCTTGGAGCGAGATAGCGCGCACGTTGAAAGCAAGATCTTCCATTTGCGATGACAACGGCGGATAGGCTGACGCAATAGCGTCCGGCCCGGCATCTACAATCTGCGCGGTAGAAACAGTAAACTCTCGCAACGTGTCCATACGTGATAATATCGAACTACCGTCGAACACGCGCGCGAATGCATCCCCATTGATCACGGTTTCAACGCGGCTGTAAAACACGTCGAAGCGTTGCGAAAACTCCTTCACACGCACCGGATCGTTGGGATCAAACATCAACAGGGCGATTCGCATCTGATCAAATTCGACTTCTAACTGTGCGAGAGACCATTGCTGACTATCGGAATTCGCAATTGCGAGACTTTCGATCTCGGTACGCACAGCACCGCCGTAGCGCGCTATTTCCCAAATGGACATAGAGACGACAAAGAACAGCAGCAAAGCCAAGGGCGCACCCTTGGCCTCCGCCGCCCGAACAAGTCGCGCACTAAATCCACTTCGAAAAGACATCTAGATTACTCGGAAAGCTCGACGCGAAGTTGTTTAACCTGCCACACGCTGCGTGAATACACGACTTCGCTGCGGAACTCATCATCACTATCGTATGGGTACACAACCCAAATAGGGCCCTTGTCGCGGATTGACATTTCATCGCCATTACGACGTGTCGCCAAAAGCGCCTCATCGGGGCGCATTTCTGACACCGGCATTGACACCACATAGTCGTTGATGGCGCTCACGAACAACTCGCCCTCGGTCAATCCGAGGCTCTCCAGGATCGTATGTACATAAACGCCCGAAAACGATTGTAGGCCTTCGGTCCAGATCGTAGTTGTTTCGAACGCACCTTGCGTCATCGCGTCAAGGCTTGCCAGATCGAAGTCTCGCATGTCCTCAACACCGTCTGAGTCGAAATCACCATAAACGGTTAAAATTGTTGGGCCAGTTAGCTCGGGCTCACTCTTGGCGGCTGCCAAAAAGGGGACCAAAGCCAAAGCAGCTCCACACAGAATAGATTTCAAATTCACACTATAGCTCCTCGTGCTGATGTTCACGCACATCATCACATGGCGCTATAGTTTTTCATATATCCTCATTGGTATCACATTATATCCAAAAGTATAGTTAACGCGACAAGAAGAGTTCCGTCGAACGCGTACAACCTAAAGGAATTCCTCAGATAAATTAACCATAACAATATATTAACCAACAATTGGCGCACAAAAGCCGATTCACCACGAAGATTCCTTAGTTGGCGAATGAAAACTTTAGAATATATGAGAGACCCGAATTAAGTGAAAATTACTCTATTGCTCGTTTTTTAATTCTCGGAGGCTGCGGTTACATACTGTTAGCGCAGACATAGACATCTATATCATCCGTTTCGAATTTTGAGAGTAAAAATGAACCCTTTAGTTAACAGACTGTTAAATCGCCACGCCCCCTCCGACAAGAGTGAGCAATACGCGATGCGGCCCCAAATGCCGTCAGAGACAGTTAGAAAACCACATGTCGTTCCTACTGTCACCGCGCATACCAAAATTCTATTTATTGGATTTCCCGCTGGATCGATCTTCCCGCGCTCAAACGCGATGCCACTTGGATATCAGATTGCCAGTTGCGACTTTGAACGTGCCCGAGACCTTTTTGCCGTAATGGCCTTCGACTATGTGTGCCTGTATTCTGACAGTATGAGCCCGAACCTGATAGATCACATGCGCGCCACAGCCAAAGTACTAGAGGAAACACCTCAAACACAACTGATCGCCGTAGGCCCCCACTTCCCGAATGAATTCAAAAGCTTTCTTATCGCACTTGGCGCACATCACGCCATTCAATGGCGCGGAGATACAAGCGCCCTACTGGCAACCCTGCATCATCGCATCCAAGAGGCCGACGAGAAAGGGTAGCTTCAGCCCAAGCCGATCAAGAGCACCTATAACCCTACCCTAACACTCCATTTAAACAATAAGCCAGCGAGACACATGCCCAACACCGTCACAATTTACACCTCACCACTACAATCCGCGAACATCAATGCCCGCCCGCCATCAAGTAGCTCCGATGAGTGCCTCGTAAGTTGCTTTTTAGACATTCTAACGAATATCGATGACATGGCAGTGTCAGACATCGTTCACGAGCTTGACAGTTTCGGCATCCGCCTGACGCGCACGTTAAAACCTTAAGCGCACACGAGGCAAATCAATCAAACCAACCCATTTCACGAGCGATCATTGCCGCGTGCGTGCGGTTGCGTGCTTCAAGCTTGCGGCCCAACGTACGCACATGCAATTTAATTGTGACCTCGCTTAGCCCAAGATCAAGCGCGATCTCCTTGTTTGCTTTGCCTTCACACAATCCACGCAACACTTCGGTTTCACGCGATGTCAGCCCCGTCTCCGGCTTCGCCTCTTTTTGTGACATAAATTCAAATGGCGCAAAAACCGTGCCTGAGACCATAATGTGCACTGCCCCAGCGATGGACTTTGCTGGCAGTGATTTAGGCACAAATCCAACCGCTCCACATTCAATCGCACGTCGAGCAACCTCTGCACTGGCGGCGCCTGATATAATAGCGATCGGCACACCCGGATAATCGTTCAGCAATTGCTCCAGGCCCTTGAGGCCATTCATACCCGGCATCTGATAGTCGAGCAAAATAAGGTCAAAAGCTGAGTCAGCTTGTAAGATCTCAATTGTTTGATCCACCGACGAAGAAGTCGTGACCTCTTCAAACCCCTCATTGCGCAGATATGCTGCGACAGAGTCTCTAACTAGATCATGGTCATCTGCTAGCAAAAGTTTCATTGCGCCCCTCTGCCATTTCCGGCGCGCATCGCGTGCGGCCTAATAAATCTCTTCGTATTAAACATACTTAAATGCATCAAATCTCAACCTCTCGCTCAATCGACGCAGACTTCACTCGCATCCACACCCAATTATCGACCGCTTTCACGCTTGCTGCCTTGCGCACTCACCCAACACTTTAGGGAGTATAGGACGCTCCAACCGCACAAGCAAAGCGGCAAAAGACATAAGCCCAGAAATCGTATAGCTCAATAAAGCCACTCCAACGCCACACCCGCTCACCAAAAGCCCTAAACCAATAACTAGACCAAAAACGCTCGCGGCAAACAAGCACGCTAAAATTTTCATTGTCTCTCCTTTGATAGAACCATCTTTTTTCCGTAACATACGGAATCTGCATCTACTTTTTGATCATACGTAAAAACTAACCACAGGTAAGCTACGCAAAGGGTCGAGTCTGACGATTTTACGCAGCACTTATATTCTATAGTTTCTAGCTCATGATGTGCGACACACCCCACCCCAAAGACAAATCAAGAAACTCATGCGCCAACGTTAAGACTTTCGCGTGCATTCACACAGCAATGCCTAAGACCTAAAAAGTACCCCTGCTCGCATGAGAGGCAGCTCGACGGCGGCCCACCAACGTTGTCAGAGTAGCCATCATCGATCTGGCCCGATGCACCGTTGCCGCCCCCCAGTGGCACTATGACGGCGCGTCGGGCCAATTATCAAAATCGCGGCCTTACATTGCGCAACCTAAGTTGCAAAAAGCGATAGTCCAAAAGTGTCAACGCCATCTAAAGATATATGATTCATGCTTTTGCGCGCGCCGTGCTCGTTTAAAGCCGTGCTATCGTTTTACCAACTGTTAAGGAAAACGATATGTTTAGTATTTTTGATGGCTTCGACGCAAATTGCTGTTTGCTCACAACATCTTGTGCACTCACGAGCTCAATGCTCACGATGCTGGAAAACGACGATGCACAAGTGAAAGTTTGCGGAAGCTACGGCTCTCTGAAAGCCGCGCTAAGCGACGATAAGACTATAAATTATATCTTTATCGATCTAGACAGCTTTGACGGCATCGCCGCGCAATTTGATGCGATAAAGAAATTGCGCGAAACGCACGCAGACAAAAGCGTTGTTTTGCTCTCCTCCGATTTTGCAATGAATGAATACGGCACGCACCGGTTGATGCTCGCAGATGTGTCATTGCGCCTACCGGTCACCATTTCATCGCTCGAAATTGCATTGATGCAAGCGCCAGTAAATAATAAAATATGGTGTCACCGTATGGCTGCGGCGCAGGATATCACGGCACCTCCGGCTCCAGTACGGCCGTTTCAACACGAAAGCAGCGCGGCCTGATCCGCGTGCCATAGTCCAGTCTTGGGCCAACTCAAAAGGACGACCAACGCACTGCGATGGTCGTCCTTTTTTCAGTTTAATCGCTTTGAACTTTACCACTCAAAGGCGGACACCTGTTGGCGTTTGCCAAGGGTCAGCGCATCAGAGACGTGTAGCATGGGACGCATATCAACTTCGCTTACCCCGCTGGAAACGAAGGCCGCCATATCGGCGTAGAGCTGCGGATATTCGCCGTCAAGCTGCCCTATTGCACCGGGTTGTTCAATGCCGTCGATCAGCAGCACACCTCCACCTTTCTCAAGCTTCAAAACACCCTCTTTGCACACCGCCTCGATATCCCAAATATCAGCACCGCTATGATCCCAATTCATTTGGGCCGACACGATTGCGCCATGCGGATGATAAAAATCGAGATCCGCAGCAATCGGCGTGTCGCGATTGGCGGGGAATTTCAGGATTGCACCTGTAAGATGGATCGGATCAGGCAAAATGTCGGTCACGATGGACAGGGAATTGATGCCTGGATCAAAGATGCCCATGCCTCCCGGCTCGAACACCCAATCCTGATTTGGATGCCATTTGCGTACGTCTTCTTTCCACGTCACTGTGAACCGCTCGATCGCCTTGCCCATGAGCCATGCCTTCGCCGTTGCAACCTGTGCGGCCTTGCGCGAATGCCATGTCGCGTACAGCGTCACACCGGCATCGCGTGCGAGCATTTCAAGGGCATAGACCTCAGACAGCGTAGCACCCGGAGGCTTTTCAAGCATCACATGGCGCCCTGCGGCGATGGCCGCGCGCGCGTATTCAAAACGTGGGACAGGCGGCATGCAAAGGCTCACCACCTCAATCTCGGGGTGCGCACAAAGCATCTCATCCATACACTTATAATTTGGCACACCCTCTACCTGATGATGGCGTGACACCGCGGCAGCCAGTTCCCATTCGTCCGATTTGGCAAGCGATGGAATATGCTGATCGATTGCGATCTTACCGACACCGACCAGAGCAATTTTACGCAACGCCATTAGTGACTATCCTTGCCGACAGGTGCCCCACGGCACCCTTTGAGAAAGTCGAGATCCGCACCGGTGTCGGCGCCCTCGACGTGCGCTTGGTGCAGCCACGCATATCCACCAGTCGCCTGTTCATGAGACGGTGCCCACGCAGCCAACCGCGCGGCCAACTCATCATCAGGAATGTCGAGATGTAGACGGCGATTTGGCACATCCAGCTCAATAAAATCGCCGTTTTGAACCACGGCAAGCGGACCACCCGCAGCGGCCTCAGGCGAGGTATGAAGTACGACTGTGCCGTAAGCCGTGCCCGACATGCGCGCGTCCGAGATACGAACCATGTCCGTGATCCCCTTGCGCAGAACCTTCGGCGGTAGACCCATGTTTCCGACTTCCGCCATGCCCGGGTAGCCTTTGGGACCACAGTTTTTCATGACCATGACGCAGGTCTCGTCAATATCGAGGTCCTCATCATTGATCTTGGCTTTATAATCGTCGATATCCTCGAAAACGACAGCACGACCACGGTGGGTGAGCAACGCGGGTGTCGCCGCAGACGGTTTGAGAACCGCACCTTTGGGGGCAAGGTTGCCGCGCACAACGGCAATACCGCCCTGTTCCATCAAAGGTTTATCAACGGGCAGAATGACGTCTTCGTTGTGGTTCACAACGTCTTTGACCTCATTCCAAATCGTCTCGCCCGATACGGTGAGGGCGTCCTTGTTCAACTGACCGCCCTCGCCCAAACGCTTGAGCACCACAGGCAAACCACCGGCGTAAAAGAACTCCTCCATCAGGTATTTGCCCGACGGCATCAGGTTCACAATAGTGGACACATCACGACCACAGCGATCCCAATCGTCAAGAGAGAGATCAATACCCACACGCCCCGCCATAGCAAGCAAGTGCACAACGGCGTTGGTCGATCCACCAATCGCACCGTTCGCGCGAATGGCGTTCTCGAACGCGGCTTTGGTCATAATGTCGGAGGGTTTCAAGTCGTCTTTGACCATCTGTACGATGCGGCGGCCTGACAGTTGCGCCATCACGCGGCGGCGACTATCGACCGCTGGGATCGCGGCGTTGCCCGACAATGCCATGCCGAGTGCTTCGGCCATAGACGCCATTGTCGAGGCAGTCCCCATCGTATTGCATGTACCCGTTGAGCGCGACATGCCTTGTTCGGCTTCCAAGAATTCCTCTTGGGTCATCTTGCCCGCTTTGACATCCTCGGAAAATTTCCAAAGGTGGGTGCCAGATCCAATACGCTCGTTTTTGTAAATACCATTGAGCATCGGCCCGCCGGTCACAACAATGGACGGAAGATCGCAAGACGCGGCCCCCATCATCAAGGACGGTGTGGTTTTATCACAGCCCACAAGAAGCACACAGCCGTCAATCGGTTGTCCGCGAATAGTCTCCTCGACCGCGAGAGCCGCAAGGTTGCGAAACATCATCGCGGTTGGGCGATAGGTATTTTCAGACGCCGAGAACACCGGGACTTCGACGGGAAAGCCACCCGCTTCCCAAATACCCGCTTTGACCTTTTCGGCCAGTTCTTTCATGTGGCTGCCATTGCACGGCGTCAATTCAGACCATGTATTGAGGATGCCGATAACGGGCCGCCCATCGAACAAGTCATGCGGATAACCTTGGTTCTTGAGCCACCCACGGTGATAAATCGTATCGCGGCTATTGCCCCCATACCAAGATTGAGAACGCAGTTTTCGGGGCCATTCAGCAGGTTTGAAACTCATGATTATAGGGCCTTCACTTTGGTGGTGCCTGCAACTTTTGGAGCTTGGACAAGCGGGTTGCGCAGAGCCATACCGAAATCAGCGGCTTCAATCTCGAACACATCGCCGTCTTCGGTTTTCACGCCATCCGCGAACGAGAGCGTAGCGGTCCCAAAGAAATGAACGTGTAGATCACCTTGTTGGCGGAAGATGTCGTATTTGAAATGGTGGTGCTCAAGATTGGCAAGCGTGTGAGACATGTTGTCCTCACCCGACACAAACGGCTTTTCCCAAATCAACGCACCATCGCGGTAAATGCGCGACATGCCTTGTACGTCAGCGGGCAAATCACCGATCAACATTTCAGGACCGATGGCAGCAGGGCGCAATTTGGAATGCGCAAGCCAGAGATAGTTACCGCGCTCGGTGATGTGATCGGAGAACTCGTTGGACAGGGCAAAGCCAACACGAAACGGTGCACCATCGGGACCATTGATGTAAATGCCCGCGATCTCGGGTTCTTCGCCTGCATCCTCAGCAAAAGACGGTGAATGCAGCGGCTTACCTGCGGCCACTGCCATCGTTCCGTTGCCTTTGTAGAACCACTCGGGTTGTGCCCCGACTTCGTTCGCTGCTGGCTTTCCCGTCTCGACACCCATTTGGAACATCTTCATTGAGTCGGTCATTACCGCCTCTTTGTCCTGCTTGGCGTGCATGGAATTGCGGGTCGAGGCCGAGCCGAGGTGGGTCAGGCCCGTGCCCGTCAAATGGCAGTGCGCGGGATCGTCGTGGTGGATCGGCAATAACATCAGCCCGTCAGCGTAAGCCGCTTCAAGATCGACAGCCTCACCAAATCCGTGGTCACGAATGACATCGGCCAACGGACGGCCCGATGTTGCCGCCTCCATCGCCAAAGCATAGGACGATGTTGCCCCTTTGACCGCGTAGGCCTCAGACCCGGAGCGCACGACAACGGTAATTCCGCCATCTACATTCTTAATTTGCGAGAGAAGCATAACG
>NZ_CBFHKW010000029.1:0-5606 GCF_965656515.1 Celeribacter marinus | reverse complement strand
GTTTGTTGTAGACGTCAAAGACCACAGCCATCAGAAGCACGAGACCCTTGATCATTTGTTGATAATCAATGCCGATGCCCATGATCGACATGCCGTTGTTGAGCACCCCCATAAGGAACGCACCGACAACCGCACCCACAATTGTGCCAACGCCGCCGGACATCGATGCGCCACCGATAAACACCGCCGCAATCACATCAAGTTCAAGAGCAAAGCCCGCTTTTGGTGTGGCGGTATTCAAACGCGCCGCAAACACAAGGCCCGCAGCCGCCGCCAGAACTCCCATGTTTACAAACGCGAGAAAGGTGAGGCGCTCGGTATTGATGCCCGACAATTTCGCCGCTTTCTCATTGCCGCCCATCGCGTAGACACGACGGCCAATTACGGTGTTTTCAGTGAGAAAGGCGTAGATTACGGTTAGTACACCCATGGTGATCAACACGTTTGGCAAACCGCGAAAGGTTGCAAGTTTCCACATGACAAAGATTAGTGCAAAGGCCACGATACCTGTGCGGGCGATAAAAAAGCTCTGTGGCTCATCTTCGATCCCGTAGGCCTTGTTGGTGGCACGTTGTTTCATGCCGCGCCAGATGACAAAGGCGGCTGCGACAAACCCCATGACGACAGCCAAAACATTAACTTGACGTACCCCCGTCATCACTGCGAGGCTCTCACCCCATGCGGCGGGGAACACGTCAGGGACAAATCCGTTTGCAATCACTGTAAATTCACGCGGGAACGGTCCAACCGACTGGCCCTGCAACAACCACAAAGACAGACCCCGAAACACTAACATGCCTGCAAGTGTGACGATAAAAGGCGGAATGCGCCAATAGGCCACCCAATAGCCCTGCGCCCCGCCAATGATGCCACCCGCGACCAGACAGATAGCAATCGTGAGGAACGGATTCATATCCCAATTGACAATCATCACGGCCGCTAAGGCACCGATAAAGCCCATAACCGATCCGACCGACAGGTCGATATGCCCCCCCACAATAATTACCAACATCCCCAGAGCCATGATGATGATGTAGGAATTTTGCAGTAGCAGGTTGGTGATGTTCACCGCCCGCAACAGCGTACCGTTCGTGACGATTTGGAAAAACGCCATAACGCCGATCAGGGCAAATAAGAGACCGTATTCGCGCAAATTTGCCGCGAGGTAGGCCTTCAGCCCCGTTTGATTAGTCTTGTCCATCCCTGCTCTCCTATTCGCTGACGATGAGCGACATAATGCGCTCTTGGCTCGCCTCGGCGGCGGTCAATTCACCGACCAACGCGCCCTCGTTCATGACATAAATTCGGTCGCACATGCCCAAAAGCTCGGGCATTTCCGACGAGATCATGACCACGCCTTTTCCCTGCGCGGCCAGATCGTTGATGATTGTATAAATCTCGTATTTTGCACCCACGTCGATCCCGCGTGTAGGCTCGTCGAGGATCAAAACCTCAGGCTCGGTAAACAACCACTTGGCCAGCACGACCTTTTGCTGGTTGCCGCCCGATAGGTTCATCACCTTTTGGAATACCGACGGGGTGCGCGTGGCCAAAGCCTCGCGGTAGCGTTCCGCCGCTTTGGTCTCTTCGTTCTTGTTGAGAATGCCCCCCTTGGAGACCTCCTCAAGGTTGGCCAATGTAGTGTTGAAACGGATCGTTTCCTCCAACACGAGGCCAAGAGATTTGCGGTCCTCGGTCACATAGGCCAGACCTGCGTCAATCGCACGGTCCACTTTCGACACATCGACCTCTTTGCCGTGCAATTTGACGTTGCCCGAAATACTACGTCCATAGGATTTGCCAAATACGGACATCGCCAATTCGGTCCGGCCCGAACCCATCAAGCCCGCGATGCCGACGACCTCGCCTGCACGGACAGTGAATGATGCGTTTTTGACCACTTGTCGGTCGCCGTGCTCGGGATGCCAAACGTTCCATCCGTCCACTTCCATCAGCATTTCGCCTGGCGTGCGCACATGTTTGGGATAGCGGTGCGTCATATCGCGACCCACCATGTCGGCCACGATCTTATCCTCTGACAGACCCTTCGCAGCGTGGGCAGAAACGGTTTGTCCATCGCGGATCACCGTCACGGTATCCGCAACATATCGGACTTCGTTAAGCTTGTGCGAGATGATGATACAGGTGACGCCCTGCGATTTCAGCTCCAACATCAGATCAAGCAATTTGCGGCTGTCATTTTCTTGAAGTGCCGCCGTCGGCTCATCCAGAATTAGAAGCTTCACGTCTTTTGATAGGGCCTTGGCAATCTCGACCAACTGCTGTTTGCCCACGCCAATACTATCGACCTTCGTTGTCGGCGTTTCTGCCAAACCAACCTTTTTCAAAAGCTCTTCGGTGCGCGCATTGGTTTCGTGCCAATTGATCACGCCGTTCACCGCGCGCTCATTGCCCAGAAAAATGTTCTCGGCAATCGACAGATCAGGTACCAAAGCAAGCTCTTGGTGGATAATCACAATACCACGATTTTCACTATCGCTGAGCGTTTTAAAGGCTGCGACATCGCCCTCGTAATGGATGTCGCCGTCATAGGTGCCAATGGGGTAGATGCCCGAAAGCACCTTCATCAATGTCGATTTTCCGGCGCCATTTTCGCCGCATATCGCGTGAATTTCGCCCTGTTCGACCTTAAGGTTCACCTGATCGAGCGCTTTCACGCCGGGGAACTCTTTGGTTATATTTCTCATTTCCAGAAGTGTGGTCATGGCGTGCCCTTCTGCGGGGTGTACGTACCCTTAAATCAAAACCCCATCGCCACACATGGCAATATGAGGTGCAGCCGCCCGAGCCTCTAGGGAAACTCGGGCGGCCTCGCGTAAGTTCAGATCAAGTCACTTACTTGATTTGATCCATTGTGTAGTAACCGGTGTCGATCAGACGCTCTTCCCAGTTGGACGCATCAACGGGAAGTGGCTCCAAAAGGTAAGCGGGGATCACTTTGATGCCGTTGTCGTAGGTTGTCGTATCGTTGATCTCTGGCTCGGAACCACCGAGAACGGCGTCGACCATACCCACGGTCACTTTTGCCAGCTCACGTGTGTCTTTGAAGATCGTGGAATACTGCTCGCCTGCGAGGATGGACTTCACTGACGGAACTTCGGCATCCTGACCGGACACGATTGGCATTTTCATATCGCCGGATCCGTATCCGACACCTTTGAGGGACGATAGGATACCAATGGACAGACCATCATAGGGGGACAACACACCGTGGACTTCTTTGTCGGTGTAATGCGCGGACAAAAGGTTATCCATGCGCGCCTGTGCCACCGCACCATCCCAACGCAATGTGCCGACTTTGTCCATGCCCATTTGACCGGACTGAACCACAACGGTGCCATCTGCGATCAAAGGATCGAACACGGACATCGCACCATTGTAGAAGAAGTAGGCGTTGTTATCGTCGGGTGAGCCACCGAAAAGCTCAACGTTGTAAGGGCCATCACCAAAGCGGGCTTTGAGGCCTTCGACGATTGTTGTTGCCTGCTGAACGCCAACTTTGAAGTTGTCGAATGTGGCGTAGTAGTCAACATCGCCAGAATCGCGGATCAGGCGGTCATAAGCGATTACTTTCACGCCAGCAGCCGCAGCGTTGGCGAGCGCATTGGACAGCGTTGTGCCGTCGATCGCCGCAATCACGAGCACGTCCACACCTTTGGTGACCATGTTCTCGATCTGTGCGAGCTGGTTGGGGATATCGTCCTCTGCGTATTGCAGATCGGCTGTGTAGCCCGCAGCTTCGAGTTCTTTGACCATGTTGTCGCCGTCAGCAATCCAACGTGCCGAAGATTTTGTTGGCATTGCGATGCCGACAGTGCCTTCCGCCCATGCAGAAATCGCAAGCGTGGAGACAGCAGCGGCAAGCGCCAGTGTTTTTGTAAGTTTCATGAATGTATCCTCCCAAGACCGGAAAAGCCGGTCGTCGTCAATAAGACCGGAATCGGTCCCGACGTACATAACGTCGGCGCTGATAAGGCCTTGGCATCTCATCCCAGTCAAATTATGTATAATTATTAAATCATACCATTAAAGATATCTTATGATGTCTGTTTGACTGGAACACCGATGACCGATCTTTTGCGCAAGGGAATGAAAATCAATCATCTGCGTCTTGCCGCGGCCCTATTGACCGAAGCAAAGCTCACAGACGCAGCGCATGCTTTGGGTATTGCACAACCGGCGGCGTCACGGCTTGCCTCTGAAATTGAAACCATCATTGATGCCCAGTTTTATCAACGCGAGGGGCGGGGCATTACACTGACGCCCGAGGGTCGCGCATTAGCGATCCGCGCAGACCGTATTCTAAACGAGATTGGCGATGCAGGGCGCGAAATCGACGAGTTACGGCGCGGACTTACCGGCGCGGTTGCGATTGGTGCCGTAACGGGGCCAGCAATTGATCTTGTTTTGCCGGTCGTGCGCCACGCGCGCATTGACATGCCTGCCGCACAAGTCGAGATCGAAGTGGCAACATCTGACCATTTGCGTGACATGGTTCTTGATCGTCGCCTCGATTTTGCACTCGCGCGCCTCCCCGAAGATTCAACCGCTACTTTGTTCGATTACACGCCCATCGGCGTAGAGCCCGTAAGCCTCATCGCACGGCAAAACCACCCTTTGATGCGCGCGCAAGCCGACACATCTCTTGAAAGCCTTTTAAACTACGATTGGGTCATGCCTGCATCTGGCGCGATCTTGCGCCAAACCGTTGAACGGGCGCTGCGCGATTTAGGGCATGCTCCCCCCGCGCGCGTCCTCAACACGTCGTCGTTCTTGCTGACACTTGCCGCCGTGAGCCAAACTAATGCAATTGCGCCAATCGCCTCAGCGGTCGCACATATTTTTGGCGCTGATGGTCAAATCCAAACCTTAAACACGCCCCTTGAATTGGCTGTGGACGAATTTGGCATTTTGACGCGTGCGGGCACACATCTCACGCCCACGGCGGAGCGTCTGCGCGATCTCATTGTGGATATGGGGAAGAAAAACCACGTGAGTTGATTGACACCTTACGCGATGCGAAACACCTTGGCCGCATCCGCTTTTGATATCTCCGATTTTTTATGGCGTGATGTGACCTTACCACGTTCCATGAACACCAACTGATCCGCAAGATCATATGCAAACTCGAAATACTGCTCCACGAGGACAATTGCCATATCGCCACGATCGCGCAAAAGAGAAATCACTCGACTGATTTGCTGAATGATATTCGGCTGAATACCCTCTGTCGGCTCGTCGAGCAAAAGCAACTTTGGCTTGATGATGAGAGCGCGGGCAATGGCAAGTTGCTGTTGCTGACCTCCCGACAAATCTCCGCCGCGACGATGCATAAAGTCTTTGAGGATCGGGAAAAGTTCAAACACCTCATCCGGAATAAACCGCTCATCACGCGGTAAACAGGTAAAGCCCGTTTCCAAATTTTCTTTGACCGTGAGCAATGGGAAAATCATCCGCCCTTGTGGAACGACAGCCACGCCTTTTTTCGCCAAACCATCAGCACCCAACCGCCCCACGTCCTCACCATCGAGCGACATTGAGCCGCCGGAGCGCGGATGCGTCCCGCAAATTGCTTTCAACAGGGA